>CAZEHQ010000164.1:0-8633 GCA_964512165.1 uncultured Gemmatimonadaceae bacterium
GGTCCTCCTCGGGGCGGGGCTGCTCCGCCGCTCCCCGGAACGGCCTCCGCGCCGCCTGCTGTGGCCCGCCGCCGCCTGGCTCGCCGGCCTGGGGATCAGCTTCGCCCTGAGCGGATCCTCCGAGCCGGCCCCCCTGCTGCCGCCCCTGCTGGGGACGGCGGCCCTCTTCGTGGGCTGGCAGCTCCGGGGCGCGCCCGACGCCGCGGTCGCCATGGCCGGCATCGGCGCCGGTGCCGTGGCGGCCTCCCTGCACGCCGCCGCCCAGCACGCCGGCTGGGACCCGGTGCCCCGGACCGACTTCTTCCCCGACCGCGTGGTGGGACCCTTCGCCAACCCCAACCACCTCGCCGGCTTCCTGGCCGCGGCCCTGCCGCTGCTGCTGACCGCCGGCCTGGGCGCGGGCAGCTCCCCGGGCGGGGTCCGCTGGCGTCCGGCCCTGGGCCTGGGGCTGGCGGTCCTGCTGATCCTCGGGATTCTGCTGCTGGCGGGCAGCCGCGGGGCGCTGGCGGGCTGTCTGGCGGGGACCACCGTGGTCCTGGCCGGCTACGTCCGCGCTGCGCGGCTGGGACGGCTCCGGGCGCGGCCCCTGGGATGGCTGTCGATGGTGGTCGGCGCGGCGGGAGTGGCGCTGCTGCTCCGCCACGAGCCGGTCATGAGCAACCGCCAGGGAGAGACCTCGGTGGGCCAGCGGCTGCAGGCGATGCTGAACGTGGCCGGCGAAGCGGCCGACCAGGACGCCACCCTGGTGCACCGGCGGGTGCTCCGAAGCCTCGCCTGGCGCCTGTTCGCCGCCGACCCCTGGCTCGGCGCCGGACCCGGGCGGTTCCGGACGGCGGGCGCCCTGGCGGACGAGGCCGAGACGCGGCTGCTGGCCACGGTGAGGGGAGGTCTGCCCCGCCACGCCCACAACGAGCTGCTGCAGACGGCGGCCGAGTCGGGCCTGGCGGGCCTGCTGCCACTGGTCGTCCTGCTCGCCGCGGGCGGCCTGGGCGCCCTCGGACCCGCCTGGCGCACGGGGGATCCGGTGACCTGGGCGGCCCTCGGCGGATGCGCCGCGGTCATGGTCCACGGGCTGGTGAGCTACCCGCTGCACCTGCCCGCCACGGCGGGGGTCTTCTGGGTGCTTCTCGGTGTCCTGTTCCGGCGCGGGGAGCCCCGGGGGGCGGGCGCTCGGAGCGCCTAGCGGCAGAAGCTGCCGAAGTCGCGGTAGTGGCGGACCGGCAGCTCGTGGTAGCGGCGGGCCAGCGCCTCCAGCCGCTGGCAGGCCAGCTCGTAGATCCGCCGGCCCTTCTCCGCCGAGGCGGCCAGGGCGTCGCCCATGATGCCGGTGCCCCCGGCGGTGTCGCGGCGGCGCTCGGCGAAGACGGCGAAGGGCAGCTCCTCGAATGGGGCCGTCAGGGAGTCGTCGGCGGCGGCGCGGCTCATGTCGACCATGTGGGCCCGCAGGTGCAGCTGCACCGCCGTCTCCCACTCGCCGCCGTGACCGACCAGCTCGTCGGTGGCGCTCCACTCCCGCATCTCCGCCTCCACGGCGTCCCACCAGCTGAAGCTGAGGGTGAAGATGTCCTCCTCGGCCAGTTGCCAGCTGACGGCGCGGCAGGGCGCGGCGTTGCCGCCGTGGCCGTTGAGGGTGACGATGCGCTCGAAGCCGTTGGCGTGGATGCTGCGGCAGACGTCGGCCACCAGGGCCTGGAAGGTCTCGAGGCCCAGGGAGATGGTGCCGGCGAAGCCCATGTTGTAGTGGGTGAACCCCGACCAGATCGGCGGCGCCACGATGACGGGGAAGTCCTCCACCCGCCGCGCCACCTCGGCGGCCATGTGGAAGGGGGCGGAGATGTCCACGTCCATGGGGCAGTGGGGGCCGTGCTGCTCCACCGAGCCCACCGGCACGATCACCACCGGCGCCTGCTCCACCGCCTCCTCGAACTCGTGGCGGAGCATCTCCTGCCACATGACCTTGCGGTTGCAGCCGTCGTAGGAAACCGAGTACATGCTATTCCTCCCTCTCTGCGTGCAGCCGCCTCAGGGCCTCGTCGTGGCCCGTCCCCTCGCGGCGCAGGGCCCTGTAGCGGCCTCGGTCGATGCCCTCCCAGCTCTTGTAGCCGCGGATGTCGCGGCCGCCCTCGGCCTCCACCGGCAACTCCCCCGCCTCGATCATCAGGTCGATGGGGTACTCCTTCTCCTGCAGCGGGAAGTGGATCACCCGCCGGCGGCGGGCCGACTCGTAGAGACCCATCATGATCTCCACCGTGACCCGCGCCTGCGCGCCGGAGCCGCGGTGCTCGTCGACCTCGCCCTCGAGCCACTGCACGAGCTCGCGCACCTGGGCGGCGTTGGTGTCGCCGCCGATCGCCTGGCCACCCTCCCCGGGGCCGAGGTCGATCTCCTGCCAGCCGGCGGCGCCGGCGTTCATCAGGCGCACCCGGCCTTCGCTGACCTCCATCAGCCCCTCGGTGCCGCGGACCTGGAAGCTGCCCGCCGTGGCTCCCTCGCGCATCAGGTCGGACTGGATGAAGAGCTGCACGCCGCCGTCGAAGTGGACCAGCCCCAGGCAGGAGTCCTCGATCGCCGTGCCGCGCTCGTAGCGGTCGGTGAGGCGCTCCACGGCGCCCATCACCCACACGGGGTGGGGATCCCCGAGGACGAAGCGCGAGCCGTCGATGGAGTGCGTCCCCCAGTTCGACAGCCCGTCGGCGACCTTGTTGGTCACCATCAGGGGCTCGCCCACGGCGCCCTGCCGCATCAGGTCGCGGGCCTTCTCCCAGCCCCTGGTGAAGCGCCGCTGGTGGCTGACCACGAGCTTCGTGCCGCTGGCCTCGCAGGCCTCCACCATGCGGTCGGCGGCGCCGAGGCCGATGGCCATCGGCTTCTCGCAGATCACCGCCTTCACGCCGGCCTCGGCGGCGGCGATCGTCGGCGCCGGATGCAGCAGGTGCCAGGTGCAGACGCTGACGATGTCGGGTTGCGCCTCGGCGAGCATCTCCTCCACGCTCTCGAAGCCCCGCAGGTTCAGGTGGGGATAGACCTCCTCGATGTAACGGGTCCGGGCCTCGGCCACGGGATCGGCCACGGCCACCACCTCGACTCCGTCGGCGAGGGCATACCCCTCCATGTGGGCCTGTCCGATGCCGCCGCAGCCGACGATGGCGGCTTTGTATTTCGCGGGCATGACGGGATAGTATAGATACCGCCCATGGAACCTCTCCAGAGCCGCGACGGGATCGACCTTCCGGGGGGCATCCGCCTGCCCCTCTCCGAGCTGCGGTTCTCCTTCAGCCGCAGCCCCGGCCCCGGGGGGCAGCACGTGAACAAGGTCAACACCCGCGTCGAGCTGCGCTTCGACGTGGCCGCCAGCCCCCGTCTCCCCGTCGAGCTGCGCCAGCGCGCCCTGGCCCGGCTGGCAGACCGCCTCAACCGCGCCGGCGAGCTGGTGGTCGCCTCCTCCCGGCACCGGTCCCAGACCCGCAACCGCCTCGACTGCATCGAGCGCTTCCAGGCGCTCCTGGCCGAAGCCCTGCGTCCTCCCGGCCCCCGGCGGCGGCGCACGAGGCCGGGCCGGGCGGCGATCGCCCGCCGCCGCGAAGCCAAGGTGCGCCAGTCCCGGAAGAAGAGCCTGCGGCGGCGCCCCGACTCCGAGTGAACCGATTCGCACGTTGAGGCGTCCTATCAGGAAGGGCTTGCCAATGTGCGGATGCCCTCTCTATTGTTACCTTTACGTTCACGTCAAGGTTGGATTCCCGGGGATTCGGAGGGCGGAATGACCGCCAGCAGGCCCACGAGCACCACCGACGCCGCCGAGCTCTACTGGCGCGAGATCAAGGACAACGAGCCCCTCAGCCGGGAGCGCGAGGTCGAGCTGTTCACCCGCTTGCGCGGGGGGGACGAAGGCGCGCGGCAGCGGATCATCGAGGCCAACCTGCGCTTCGTGGTCAGCGTCGCCCGCGACTACAAGGACTACGGCCTCTCCCTCGGCGAGCTGATCTCCGAGGGCAACGTGGGCCTCCTGGAGGCGGTGAAGCGCTTCGACGAGACCCGGGGGTTCAAGTTCATCACCTACGCGGTGTGGTGGATCCGGCAGGCGATCCTCAAGGCCCTGGCCCTCCAGGGCCGCGTGGCGCGGCCCCCCATGAGCCAGATCAACGACCTGCAGAAGATCGAGCGCGAGGCCGGGCGGCTGGCCCAGAGCCTGGGCCGCTCGCCCACCGGCGCCGAGATCGCCGAGCGTGTCGACATCAGCGCCGAGCGCACCCGCAACGCCCTGGACGTGAGCCAGCACGACCTGTCCCTCGACGCGCCCGCCTACCCCGACGAGGCGGCGCCCCTGCTGTCGGTCTGGGCCGCCCCCGAGACCGGCGCCGACACCCGCTTCGAGGAGGCCGAGATGCGCGACCGCCTGTCCTCCTGCCTGAGTCAGCTCGACGAGCGCGAGGGCGAGATCGTGCGCGCCTACTTCGGCCTCGGCGGCGCCGAGCCCATGACCCTCGAGGAGATCGGCGACTGCCTGGGCGTCACCCGCGAGCGCGTGCGCCAGCTGCGCAACCGCGCCCTGACGAAGCTGCGCGACAACTGCGGCGAGATGCTCGCGGAGTTCTCCCCCAACTGAGCGGCTCCGTGCCCCGCCCGGCGGCGGGGGTCCCGCTTCAGCCGCGGCCGCCCGGCCGCGGCGCCTGCCGCGACCACAGCTCCTCCATGCGCTCGATCGGCTCCCGGAGGGTGTCGATCGCCTCCAGCCAGAACCGGGGCGACTCCAGGTCGGCGCCGATCGACTCGCGGGCCACGTTCTCGGCCGAGTCGGAGCCCGCGCGCCGCAGGAACTCCTCGTAGCGCGGCAGGAAGGCGGCGCCCTCCTCGCGGAAGCGGGCGAAGAGCCCGCGGCTGAGGAGGAAGCCGAAGGTGTAGGGGAAGTTGTAGAACGGCATGCTGGTGATGTAGAAGTGCAGCTTGGAGGCCCAGAACAGGGGGTCCTCGCCGCCCTCCTCCAGGACGTCGCCGAAGAGGCGGCGCTGGGTCCGCGCCATGAGCCCGCACAGGCGGCTGACCTCGACCTCCTCCTCCAGACGCTCCTCGTGGAAGGCCTTCTCGAACTCGAAGCGCACCGGAATGTCCATGAGATAGACGGCGCCGTGGGCGGCCTCCATGTCGAGGACGCGGAGCTTGTCCTCGTCGCTCACCGCGGGGTCGGAGAGGACGCCCTCGGTGAGGATCATCTCCCCGAAGGTGGAGGCCGACTCGGCCAGGGTCATGGGGTAGTGGTGGAGGAAGGGGCGGGTTTCGCGCAGGAGGTGGTGGTGGAAGGCGTGACCGGCCTCGTGGGCGAGGGTGCGCACGTCGCCGAGGCGGCCGTTGAAGGTCATGTACACCCGCGGCTCCATGGTCAGCAGCGAACCGGTGCAGAACGCCCCCGGCCGCTTGCCGGGCCGCGGCTCCCACTCGATCCAGCGGCGCTCGCTCATCTGCGCCGTGAACTCGCCGAGGGCGGGGTAGGCGGCGCCGAAGGCCTCCTCCACCCACGAGCGCGCCTCCTCCCACGAGAGGGACTTCTCCTCGCCGGCGGCGGGAAGCGGCGCCTCCAGGTCGTACCAGGCGACGCCGGGGGCGCCCATGGCCTCCGCCTTGAAGCGGAAGACGCGGCGCGCCAGCTCGGCGCGGTCGTAGATCGCCTCGAAGAGGGCGTCGAGGGAGCGCCGGGTGATGCGCGCCTGGAGCAGGGCGGTGTCGAGGAAGTGGTCGACGCCGCGGTGGCGGTTGAGGGTGAGACGGGTCCCGGAGATGGCGTTGATCGCCGCCGCGGCCACGTCCTGAACCGCCTCCCAGGCGGCGTTGCCGCCTTCGAAGGCGGCGCGGCGCACGGCGCGGTCGGGATGCGACATGAGGGAGCGTCTCTGCGCCATGGGCAGGCGCTCGCGGCGGCCGTCGGGCCAGGGCATGTCGAACTCGAGCTTGCCGGAGAGCGTGTCGTAGAGGCGCCCCCAGGCGTGGATGCCGTCGACGCCGAGATCGGCGGAGAGGCGCTCCTCCGCCGGACTCATGGTCCGCCGGGCCTCCTGGCGCAGCCGCCGCAGGTGGTAGGCGCAGCCCTCGAGGGCGGGGCGGCCGGCGAGCCCGTCGACGGCGGCGGCGGAAGCCTGCTTCAGGCCGCGCTGCAGCTCGACCTCGAGCTTCTCGGCCTCGGCCGCGGTGCGGGCGAAGGCGGCCTCCGCCTTCTTGTAGGACTCGTCGGCGGCGTCGGCGGCGGTCAGGCACCCGAGGTAGGAGCCCAGGTGGCTCAGACGGCGGGACAGCTCCTCCACGTCGACGAGAACGGACTCCCAGTCGCCGGCGTTGTCGGCGCCGAGGGTGGGCAGCTCCGCGGCGCGCTGCAGCAGGGCCTGCAGCTCGTCGGCCAGGGCGCGCTCGAAGGCGTCCCTCTCGGAGCTGTCGAAGCTCGGGAAGTAGCTGGCGAGGTCCCAGTTCATGCCAGGCGCACCGACTTCAGTTCCTTGCGGCTCAGGCGGACGCCGGCGGTCCGCTGGCCGCGCACCGGGTAGTCGGCGACGGCGAAGCTCTCCTCCAGCACCCGCAGCCGCGGCTTCGGCTTGTAGACCAGCTCCACCGTGGCCTCCTCGGCGGTGGTGAACCTGAGCAGCTTGGCCCCCTCCGGCACCAGGGAATAGGTGCGGTTGAGGATGTACGAGTCGATGCGGCAGCGCTTGATGCAGGTGCCGCCCCTGGCGTCGCGGAAGACGGCGGTGAAGACCCGCTCCTTGTCGGGGAGACCGGCCCAGGCCATGCCCTTGCCGACGAAGAGCTTGTCCGGCGCGTCGACCACCGACCAGGTGCCGTCGCCGCGGATCACGAGGACGCGGTCGTAGAGGGAGACGTCGGCCACGTGGGCGCCCGTCACCTGGTGGCCCAGGTAGCCGGCGGCCCGGTCGTAGCACAGGCGCAGGTCGCGCCTGGCCGCCTCGCGGGCTTCGACCCTCTCGAAGGAGGTGATCTCCGTGCGCCGGGGGAAGGCCTCCCGGTAGCGCTCGATCAGGTCCTCCAGGTAGCCGATGGCGAAGGCCACGATCTCCTTCAGGTGGCGGCGGATCTGCTTCAGGCGCGCCGCCAACTCGCGCATCTCGCGGCCGGTGCGCTCCATGTCGTAGAGGGAGATCCGCCGGATGGGGATGCGCAGCAGGGCCTCCACGTCCTCGGGGGTGACCTCGCGGCCGATGCTCTCCCGGTGCGGCGCCAGCCCCTCGAGGACGGCCCGCTCCACCCCCTCCTGGGTGCGCTCCTCCTCGATGGCCTGGTAGATCCGGTGCTCGATGAAGATCCGCTCCAGGGTGCGGGCGTGGAGGCGGTCGGCCACCTCCCCCTCCTCGACGCGCAGCTGCGCCCGCAGGATGTCCACGAGGCGGTCGACGTTGTGGCGCAGGACCTCGGAGACCGACATGATCCGCGGCAGCTCGCCGTCGATGACGAGGAGGCTCACGGAGATCGACGTCTCGCAGTCGGTGAAGGCGTAGAGAGCGTCGACCACGTCGGCGGCGTAGACCCCGCGGGGCAGCTTGATCTCGATCTCCACCTTCTCGGCGGTGAAGTCGTGGATGGCGGCGACCTTCACCTTGCTCTTGCGCGCCGCGTCCTCGATGGAGGCGATCAGGGTCTCGGTGGTGCACCCGTAGGGGATCTCGCGGACGACGATGCGCTTGTCGTCGGAGGCGTCGAGGCGGGCCCGCACCAGGACCCGGCCGTTGCCGTCGTCGTACCCGGAGGCGTCCACCAGGCCGCCGGTGGGAAAATCGGGAAGGACCTGGAAGGGCTCGTCCTTCATGAACGCCACCTGCGCCTCGAGGAGCTCGATCAGGTTGTGGGGCAGGACCTTCGTCGTCATGGTCGGGGCGATGCCCTCGGCCCCCTGGGCCAGCAGCAGAGGGATGCGCACGGGCAGCACCACCGGCTCGCGGTTGCGGCCGTCGTACGAGTCGACGTACTCCGTCACCTTGGGATCGAAGATCACCTGCCGCGCCATGTCGGTAAGACGGCACTCGATGTAGCGCGCCGCCGAGGCCATGTCGCCGGTGTGGATGTTGCCGAAGTTGCCCTGCTTGTCGATGGCCAGGTCCTTGTTGGCCAGCACGATGAGGGCCGAGAAGATCGATGCCTCGCCGTGGGGGTGGTAGCGCATGCACTGACCCACCACGTTGGCCACCTTGTGGAAGCGCCCGTCGTCGATCTCGTGGAGGGTGTGCAGGATGCGCCGCTGCACCGGCTTGAGCCCGTCCTCCAGGTGCGGGATGGCCCGCTCCTTGATGGCGTAGGAGGAGTACTCGATGAAGTTCTTCTCGTAGATCTGCCGGATCCAGGCCACGGCGCTATTCCCTCAGACCATGTGCTCCATGATGTACTCGCGGCGCTCGGGCGTGTTCTTGCCCATGTAGAACTCCAGCGTCTGGTGCACCGTCGACATCTTGTCGATGCTCGTCTTCACCAGCTTCATCTCCTCGCCGATGAACCGCCCGAACTCCTTCGGCGAGATCTCGCCCAGCCCCTTGAAGCGGGTCACCTCGGCGCCCTTCACCTCTTGCAGCGCCCGGTCCCGCTCGCTCTCGGAGTAGCAGTAGCGGGTCTGCTTCTTGTTGCGCACCCGGAAGAGGGGCGTCTCG
>CAZEHQ010000164.1:8643-10481 GCA_964512165.1 uncultured Gemmatimonadaceae bacterium
GGCGATCACCAGTTCCTCGAAGTAGGTGAGGAAGAAGGTGAGGAGCAGGTTGCGGATGTGGAAGCCGTCCACGTCGGCGTCGGTGGCCAGGACGACGCGGTTGTAGCGCAGGCCTTCGATGCCGTCCTCCACCCCGAGGGCCATCATCAGGTTGTAGAGCAGCTCGTTCTTGTAGACGGCGGCCTTGGTGCGGCCGAAGGCGTTCTGCGGCTTGCCCGTCATGACGAAGATCGCCTGCGTGTTGGGGTCGCGGGAGGAGACGATGGAGCCCGCCGCCGACTGGCCCTCGGTGATGAACAGGGTCGACTCGTCGCCGTGCTTGCGGTGGCCGAGGTGGTACTTGCAGTCGCGCAGGTTCGGGTTCTTGATCGAGATCTTCCGCGCGTTCTCCCGGGCCTCCTTCTTCACCGCGTTCAGGTCCTTGCGCAGCTTCTCGTTGTTGAGAATGCGCGCCTCGAGGGCCCGGGCCGACTCCTGGTTCCGGTGCAGGAAGTCGGCCACCGCCTCCTTCACCTCGCTCACCATCCAGCCGCGCACGTCGGTGTTGCCCAGCTTGTTCTTGGTCTGCGACTCGAAGACCGGCTCCTTCAGTCGCACGGAGACCACGCCGGCGATGCCCTCGCGCACGTCGACGCCGTTGAAGCTCCTACGGTAGAACTCGTTCACCCCTTTCAGCAGGCCCTCGCGGAAGGCCGACTGGTGGGTGCCGCCGTCGGATGTGTACTGGCCGTTGACGAAGGACCAGTAGGTCTCGCCGTAGCCGTCGACGTGGGTGAAGGCGAACTCGAGATGCTTGCCGGCGTAGTGGGCGGGCTCGTAGGCCACCCCCTCCTCGGCGGCGCCGACCTCGCGCCGCAGCAGGTCGAGGAGCCCCTTCTTCGAGGTGAAAGAGCGGCCGTTCAGGACCAAGGTGAGCCCGCGGTTGAGGCAGGCGTAGTTCCACAGCCGCCGCTCGACGAACTCGCGGTCGTACTCGTAGCTGTCGAAGATCCCGGGGTCGGGCCGGAACTCCACCAGCGTGCCGTCGGGCTCGCCGGCGGCCGATCCCCTCTTCGTCTCCTTCTTCAGCTCCCCCGACTCGAAGACCGCCTCGGCGTACTTCCCGGCCCGGTAGGAGACCACCCGGAAGCGCCGCGAGAGGGCGTTCACCGCCTTGGTGCCGACGCCGTTGAGGCCCACCGAGAACTGGTAGACGTCGTCGTTGTACTTGGCCCCCGTGTTGATCACCGAGACGCACTCCACGAGCTTGCCCAGGGGAATGCCGGAGCCGTAGTCGCGAACGCGGACCCCGCCGCCGTCGATCTCGACCTCCACCTTGCGGCCGTGGCCCATCATGAACTCGTCCACGGCGTTGTCGATCACCTCCTTGAGCAGCACGTAGATGCCGTCGTCGGGATCGGAGCCGTCGCCGAGGCGGCCGATGTACATGCCCGTCCGCAGGCGGATGTGCTCGAGGGACGAGAGCGTCCTGATCTTGCTCTCGTCGTAGCCGTTGGCGCCGTTGGCGGCGGCCTTGCGCCTGGGAGGGGTGAACAGGTCGGGTTGCGTCGTCGTCATCGCGTTCCGCAGGCGGCCCGGGGAAGCGGGGGCGGGCCTTCGCCGGGCGTGGCAATGGACCGGGCGGGTCGGGCCCGCCGTGGGGGGACCCGATCCTCCGGGGGGAGGGAGAGAGCTGTCCTGCGGGGAGAGAGTGCCGCCGCCTGCGAAGATAGGGCGGCGGTTGGACTAGCGCGAGGGGCGGCCGGCGCCGCGGCCTCCGTGGTGGTGCTCGCGGTGGTGCGGCGGCCCGTGGTGCTCCTGGCGGCGCCCCGATGGACCCCGGGGCTGGCCGCGGCCGC
>CAZEHQ010000165.1:0-10426 GCA_964512165.1 uncultured Gemmatimonadaceae bacterium
GGTCCACGAACTCCAGGTTGCCGTCGGTGATCATCTTGAGCACGGTGTCGAGGTCGGCCATGGTCCCTGCTTTCCGTGAGAATTGGAGATGATGGGGTTTGCAGACATCGCCGAAGGAAAACCGGGGATCGTCTCCGTGTCAAAGTCCGCGGAACTCTCGCGGCCGAGTGCGACTCCGGCTTTATTGGACGACTCCCCGCCTCTCCCGCCGCTCGCCGGATCCGTCGCCCTCGGGTTGCTGCCCATGCTCGGCAAGGCCCCCCGGAACCACGCTTCGACCCAGCTCGTCTAAGGCCCATGGGCCCCGGCCGGCAACGCTGCATGAGCACCTTCGTCCGTCTCGCCCTGCTCCTGCCGGGGTGGGGCCTCATGGCCCCGGCGCCGGCGCCGGCCGGTCTCTCCGGGCACGCCCTCGACGCGGCTCTGCGTCCGGCGGCGGTCGCCTCCCTGCCCTCGAAGGGCCGCCTGCGGGCGCTGGTCGTCTTCGCCCGGTTCCGCGGCGAGGAGGGGCCGTCGGCGGCTCCGGCCTTCGCCGCGGACCTCTTCGACCCCGGCCTGCCGGGCAGCCTCTCCCACTTCTTCCACGAGATGTCCCACGGCCAGTTCCGGCTGGAGGGGGAGGCCCTCCCGAAGGTCTACACCTCCGCCGGTCCCGCCTCGTCCTACCTGGCCGGGGACGCGGGCCTCTTCGGCAACTTCAGCCGCGAGGTCCTCGCCGCCGCCGACGCCGACCCGGATGTCGACTTCCGCCGCTTCGACGACGACGGTCCGGACGGCCTGCCGGACTCCGGCGACGACGACGGCTTCGTCGACCTCGTCCTTCTCGTGGTGCAGTCCACGCCGACGGGATTCATCCGCGGAGACGCCAACGGCGTCGCCGGCCTGGGGCTTGCCACCGCCTTCCGTACCTCGGACACGGGCCAGAGGGGTCTCCCCATCCGCGTCCGCGCCGACGCCGATGGTGGCGGGACCCTGCAGCGGGGGCGCAGCTTCGGCGAGGCGGCCGGCATCATCGCCCACGAGATCGGTCACCTCCTCGGCCTGCCCGATCTCTACGATCTGGATGTGAGGCGCTACGATCCCGCATCCGAGCTGGACCGCCACTCCGGGGGCATCGGCTACTGGGGCCTCATGGCCCACGGCCCCCGGGGATGGAACGACAGCAACCGCGGTCCCAACCCGTTCTGCGCCTGGAGCCTGAGGCAGCTCGGATGGCTGGGCGAGGACAACGAGCGCCTCGTGCAGGTGACCGGCTCCCTGGACGGGGCGCCCCTGGCCGACGTGAACCGCGGCGGCAGGGTCTACGAGCTGCCCGTGGACGACGGCGAGTACCTGCTCGTGGAGCACCGCGGCGCCGAGGGCAGCCACTACGACCGCGACCTGCCCGCCAGCGGGGTGCTCATCTGGCACGTCCAGGAGGCCGCCGGCAGCAACGACCTGGAGCGGCGCAAGCTCGTCGACCTGGTCTGCGCCGACGGACGCTACACCGACGCCGGCTTTCCCCTCGGCACCCGCCCCTCGGCGTCCCTGGGAGCCGACAACCTCGACTTCTGGTCCCTCGACGCCGAGTACAACGAGAGGCACGCCGGCAACCTGGGCGACGCCACCGACCCCTACGACGGGGTCCGCTTCACCGAGTTGTCGCCGCTCACCAACCCGGCCCTGAACCGGGTGAACGTCAACCGCATCCGGCGGACGGCCGACGGCTTCGCCGCCGACCTGACCGTGGAGGACCCGAGACGGGCGGGGCTGGTGCGCGACCCGGTGTGGCGGGACACGGTGGAGATCGTCGGCGACGTGCGCGTCCCCGCGGGCGCCGACCTGCACATGGAGGCCGGCACCGTCGTCCTCGTGGCGCCCGACGGCCTCGGCGCCGGCACCGACCCCGACCGGGGGGAGATCGTCGTCGCCGGCCTCCTGACCACCACCGGCCCCGTGCTCTTCGCCTCCGCCGCGGCGCAGCCGGCCCCCGGGGACTGGGGCGGCATCCAGGTCCTGGACGGCGGCGGCCTGGACCTCCACGAGGTCGTCATCGAGCACGCCACCGACGGCCTGACCATCCAGGGGTCGGGGCGCCACCAGGACCTGTCGAGGGTGGAGATCCGGGACCCGTCGGCAACGGGCCTGCGGCTGGAGTCCGTCGACGGCCCGGTCCGCCTCCACGGGGTCGAGGTCACCGGCGCCGGCGGCGCCGGGATCGCCCTCCACGGCGGCGCCCCCGTCGAGGCCGACGACCTCTCCGTGCGCCACTGCGGCCAGGGGCTCGTCTGCGAGGGCGGCTTCCTCTTCCTGTCCGGTTCGGACCTGCGGCAGAACGGCCCCGACGCGGCAGGCCCCGACCTGGTGATGGGGGACGGGGCCCGCGGCACCATCAACGGCAACCGCTTCGGCGGGTCGGGGCTGGGTCTGCACCTGCGCCGCACCGACGCCGTGCTGCTGGAGGGCAACGATCTGTCCGGCTACCGGCTGGCCGTTCGCTCCACCCACGCGGCGCCCCGGATCCTGCGCAACCGCTTCTCCCGGATCGACACGGTGATGGTGGCCGAGGGCTTCCCGGTGCCCCTCCGCCTGCAGCTCAACACCGTGGTCGAGGCCGGGGTCCTGGTGGTCAACACCACCCCCCACCGCATCGACGCGCGCCGCAACTGGTGGGGCACGGCCGTGGCCGGGGAGATCGAGGCGGGGATGACGGGCCCGGTGGACTGGACCCCCTTCCTCAACTCCGACCCGCGCCAGCCCGTCGGTTTCGAGCTGGCCCAGAACTACCCCAACCCTTTCGTCGAGACCACGGTGATCGAGTTCAGCGTGCCCCCCCTGCCGGCCTCCCTCGGCGGCAGCGGCCCCATGACCCTGGAGGTGCGCACCCTCCTCGGCGGCCTCGTGCGCCGCCTGCTGGACCAGGAGGCGGCGCCGGGGGTGTTCCAGATCGAGTGGGACGGCCGCGACGAGCGCGGCCTGCGGGCGGCCAGCGGCTACTACTACTGCGAGCTCTTCGTCGGCGGCCTCTACCTGCGCCGGCGGATGCTCCTGCTGCGATAGGGACCGGAGAAGCCGTGAACAGAAAGCGCTTCGAGGCGCTGGTGGAGGCCGCCCTGGCCCGGATCCCCGAGCCCTTCCGGGAGGCCATGGACAACCTCGCCGTCATCGTCGAGGACTGGCCCGACCGGGAGCTGATGGACGAGATGTACGGCGACCCGGAGACCTACGTGTACGGCCTGTTCTCCGGCACGCCGCTGCCCGAGCGCCGGGTGGAGGACTCGGGCGACCTGCCGGCGGTGATCCGCATCTACCAGGCCGCCCTGGAGTACGACTTCCCCGACCTCGCCGACCTGGAGGAGGAGCTGGAGATCACCCTCGTCCACGAGATCGCCCACTACATGGGCTTCGACGAGGAGCAGCTGGAGGCGCTGGGGTACGCCTGAGGCGGCGGCTCCGCCCTCAGCCGGGCAGGGCGCGCTCGAAGGCCGCGACGATGCGGTCCGCCTCGTCCTGCCCCAGGACCAGCGGCGGCGACAGGGTCAGGACGCTGTTGGGCCCCTGCACGGCGTGGCTCATCTGGCCTACGAGCACTCCCTCGTCCCGCAGGGCGCCCTTCACCGCCGCCGTGCGCCCGGCGTCGAGCAGGGCGCCGCTCTCGTCCACCAGCTCCACGGCGAGCATCAGGCCGAGGCCGCGCACATCTCCGATCACCGGCGACGACAGTCCCTTCAGCCCCTCCAGCAGACTCGCCCCGACCTCGGCGGCGCGTTCCCACAGCCGCTCGCCGGTGAGGATGTCGATGTTGGCCAGGGCCGCTGCGCAGCAGGCCGGGTGGCCGCCGTAGGTGCAGACCTGGGCGAACTCGCGGCCGTCGCCGGCCTCGCCGCGGAAGGCGTCGAAGATCTCCTCGGTCACCACCGTCGCCCCCAGGGGCAGGTAGCCGGAGGTGATGCCCTTGGCCAGCACCATGATGTCGGGGACCACCCCCCAGTGCTGGCAGGCGAAGAGCCGCCCCGTGCGCCCCCAGCCGGTGATCACCTCGTCGGTGATGAGCAGCACCTCGTAGCGGTCGCAGATCTGGCGCAGGCGGGGCAGGTAGTCGTCGGGCGGCACGATCACCCCCCCCCCGCCGATGACGGGCTCCACGACCACGGCGGCCACCGTCTCCGGCCCCTCGCGGCGGATCAGCTCGTCGAACTCGTCGACGCAGGCGAGGCCGCACTCCGGGTAGCGCAGGTTCAGGGGGCAGCGGTAGCAGTAGGGCGGGTCCACGTGGTGGAAGCCGGGCACCAGGGGCTCGTAGGGCTGGCGGCGGCCGACCTGGCCGGTGGCCGACAGGGCCCCGAGGGTGAAGCCGTGGTAGCCCTGGTAGCGGGCCAGGATCTTGTAGCGGTTCTGCCCGGGGTGGCGCTGGCGCTGGCACTGGCGGGCGATCTTGAAGGCGGTCTCGTTGGCCTCGGAGCCGCTGTTGGTGTAGAAGGTGCGGTTCAGCCCTCCGGGCAGCAGCTCCGCCAGCCGCGCCCCCAGCCGCGCCGCCGGCTCGTTGATCTGCGAGTGCGGGTAGAACGGCAGGCGCTGCAGCTGCTCGAAGGCGGCCTCGGAGATCTCCGCGCGGCCGTAGCCGACGTTGACGTTCCACAACCCGCCGCCGGCGTCGAGATAGGCCCGTCCCTCGGCGTCGTAGAGGGTGCTGCCCTCGCCGCGCTCGAAGACGAGGAGCGGGTTGTCGGAGCCGCGCGGTCCGTGTTGAAACAGGGGGTGCCAGCAGTGGTCTCCGTCGAGCCTCTTGAGCTCGGCGGCGTCGAGTGTCGTCATGGGATCTCCGTGCGCCGGTCTCGCCGGCGGGTGGGGGATGGCGGGATCATGAGGGGGAGGCGGCTTCCGTCGGGGCCGCGGCCGCCTCCACCGGTTCGTAGGCCGGCGGCACGGGACCGCCGGCCACCAGGCTCTCCTTCAGGGTCCGGGCGTGGGTGCAGGCGCCGCGGTAGTGGAAGCCGCGGCAGTCGCAGGTGACGTCGGCGCCGATCACCTCGAGGGTGTAGCGCACCCCCGGGTCGCGGGAGCTGGCGATGCGGTAGACCCGCTCCCGCGGTCCGGCCAGGACGGCGGCCAGGGCCTGGATCGCCCCCTCCGAGACCGGCACCAGGGCGGCCTTCGTCTCCGGCCCGAGGCGCTCCCCCTGCTCGCGGATGTACTCCTCGCCGGCATCCCTCAGCACCTCGGCCAGGTGCTCGCGGCCGTGCTCGCCGGCGCGCAGGCTCTCGGCGCTCACGTCCAGTCTCTTCAGCATGCGCTGCAGCTCGCCCATCACGTCGGCGTCGAGGTCGCCGAGGGAGCGGCCCTCCACCAGCTCGTCGACGATGCGCGCCTTGTTCTCCAGCACGGTGCGCACGAACTCCTCGATCGTGCCGCGGGCGACCATGTAGGTCACGTTCACCGTGCCCGCCTGGCCGATGCGGTGGGCGCGGTCTTCGGCCTGCCAGTGGTTGGCGGGCACCCAGTCGAGGTCGTTGAACACGACCTGCCGGGCCGCTGTCAGGTTGACGCCGGTGCCGCCGGCGTGGATCTGCCCCACGTAGACGCGCACCGACTCGTCCTCCTGGAAGCGGTCGATCTGATCCTGGCGCTGGCTCACCGGGGTCTTGCCGGTGACCGCCACGGCCTGGTCCCCGAAGTGGCGCACGAACCGGCGGCCGGGGACGGTGAAGCCGGTGAAGACGAGGACCTTCTCGCCCTGGTCGACGGCGCCCTGCACGTACTCCAGGGTGTGGCGGGTCTTGGCGATGGCCATGTGCTTGCGCGCCGAGGCGAGCATGCCGATGCCCATGCGCCGGCCCCGGGTGTCGCGTCGGGGCGCCTCCCCATTCTCGCCGAGGAAGGCGCGCACCCCCTCGTCGAGGGCCTCCCGGGCCTTCTCGGGAATGTCCACGTCGATCCAGGTCCGCACCTTCGGGGGCAGGTCGAGGACCTCGTCCTTGTTGCGGCGCAGCATGATGCCGTGGAGCTGCACGGCCAGCTCCTCGACGTTGCTGGCGCCGGAGGTGATCCAGTGGCCGTAGTCGTTCTTCTCGGCGGCGCAGTAGCGTTTGGCGAAGCCGAAGAACGAGCGCCCCAGGGAGTGGTCGACGAGCTGCAGCAGCGGGAACAGGTCCCGGGGCCGGTTGGTCAGCGGCGTGCCGGTGAGGGCGTGGACCATGGGGTCGCCGGCGGTGCGGTCGACGAGCCGCGTCGACAGCTTCGAGCGCTGGGAGGTGTGGTTCTTCAGGTAGTGGGCCTCGTCGAAGACCAGCCCCCGCCAATCGTGGCGCAGCAGGTCGTCGAAGGTCCGCTTGAGGATGTCGTAGTTGATGATCACCCAGCCGCCGAAGCCGGGCTCCGGCACCGGGGCCGGCCCGGCGACGTGGGTGGCCGCGTCCGGCAGGACGAGGCGGATCTCGCGCTCCCAGTTGCGCTTGACCGAGGCGGGGCAGACCACCAGCCAGGGGCCCCGCGGCTCGGCGTGGACCAGGGCGAGGACGGACTGGCGGGTCTTGCCCAGGCCCATGTCGTCGGCCAGGATCGACCGCCGCCGGCCGAGGAGGAAGGCGAGGCCCTCCACCTGGTGCGGGTAGAGGCCGTCGGCCAGGCGCTCGGCGGCCTGCCGCGCGGCGCTGCCCGGAGCCGCGCTCACGAGCGGCTCCGCCGGACCTGCACGCGGTCCCCGACGCCGACGGTGATCCGGTCGAGCCCGCCGCCTTCGAGGGCGATCTCCAGCTCCACACGCTCGTCCACGTCCGCGCCGCCGCCGCCGTCGAGGCGGCGCACGCCGCGCACGGCGGGCGGCCCGTCGCAGGGCTCCAGGACGCCGGCGAAGACCGAGGTCAGGGGCGCCTCGGCGGCCCGGTGCCGCTGCACGAGACGGGGGAGCCAGCGCTCGTCGCGGGCGCCGTAGTCGCCGACGAGAACGAAACCCTCGCAGGTCCCCGCCGACGGCCCGCGGCTGACGTCGGTGTAGCGCAGGCGCAGGTCGGCGCCGGGCGGGGCGAGGCCGTACACGTCATCGACCCGCCATTCGGCGGTCCAGCCCTCGGACGGGCTCGGGTCGATGCGGAAGTCCCGCATCAGGGTGCCGTGGCCGTACTCCTCCGCGGGCACTGTCCGCAGGCCCTCGGTGGTCAGGCTCCCGAAGGCGGCGTGCAGGAAGCGGGCGTGGTCGGCGCCGGCGCGCACCCGGTGGACGTCCACGAGGTAGGCGTCCTCCTCGCCGGTGTTGACCAGGACCAAGGTGCGCTCGCAGCGGCCGCCGTCGACCATGCCGGGGGAGGAGGCGCAGATCCCCCGCACTTCCTCCTCGTCGAGCCACCAGAGGATGTCGCTGGCCGCCGTCGCCTGGTCGAGGCCGTCGACGCAGACCGTGTTGTGGCTCGCCGTGCGCCGGTACCACTCGGCGTGGGCCGAGTCCCAGCCGCCGTAGTTCACGGGGGGATAGCCGAGGTCGACCATGAGATCGACGCCGCGGTAGTAGAGGCCGAGGTTCATGCCGTCGGCGTGGCCGTGGGCGCCGCGCCCCCGCACGGAGGGGTTCGCCGGGCCGTAGATGCTGTCCGGGGCGCCGGAGTCGGTGTCGAGCCAGACCGTCGGCGCCCGGCGGTCGTCCCCCGAGCGCAGGACCGCGAGTCCCCAGTGGGGCCGGTGGAAGGAGCCGGTCTCCGGCCGCGGGCCGTGGTCGTCGAGGACCTGCTCCACGGCGCGGCGGAAGCCGGCCGGGTCCGGGTGCCCCGGGTCGTGGGGCAGGCCCTCCACGGTGCCGCCGTTGGCGTGGTGCAGCACTTGGCAGAAGGCGGCGTCTCCGGTGGCCTCGTACAGCTGCTGGAAGAAGGTGAAGGCGGAGGGCGCCAGGGGATCGCCGCCGCCGCGGTCGAAGAGGGCGCCGCAGTAGGCGGGGTGGCCGCCCCCGGCGGCGCCGCTGTCGCCGATGTTGGGGTAGAACCGCTGTCCCACCCACGCGTCCACGTGGAACCCCCAATGGCGGCCCAGGGTCGGGTGGCGCTCCAGCAGCCGGGGCAGGAAGGCGTCGTCGGCGCGGGCGAAGAGGGACAGGCACCGGGCCAGGGTTCTCGGGGAGATCGCCGCGTACCCGGCCATCCCCTTCTCGCCGGTCATGCCGTCGACGCGGGTGGCCTTCTCGATCACCTCGTCGAGCAGACCGTACACCCCCTCCAGGCCGCCCCGCCCCCCCAGCACCGTGCGGATCAGGAGGCCGGCCACGTCGGTGGTGGGGAAGTTCGACTGGATCTTGTGGGTGTTCTCCAGGGTGTCGCGCAGGATGCGGGACTCGATGTGAGCGCAGATCGCGGCGCCCGAGTCCTTCGGCGAGGGGACCTGCCAGCGGCCGGCTTTGTCCGCCACGAAGGCGGCGAACTCCTCGTCCTCGAGCAGCGCCGGCCGCACCTGGTCGTACGCCAGGACCAGCCGCTGCACCTCCTCGCAGGCGTCGTGCCAGGTCGACACGTAGCCGCGGTCGGCCTTCCTCTCGTAGAGGACGGCCTGCTCGCCGAAGTCGAAGGCGGGATAGACGTCGGCGACGCGGTCGAGGAGCACCCCCGCCTTGCGGGCGTAACCCGGATCGGCGGTGGCCGCGTGCGCCGCTGCCAGCCGCTCGACGCCGTCGACGATGAGCCCCTTCCACTGACCGTAGACCAGCCAGGTGCCGACGAACCGCCAGCGCCCGCCGTCGCCGGGGAAGCCGCCGCCGTCGTCGACGCCGAAGCTCCGCAGCGGGTCCCCGGGGTCCGGGTGGTCGGTGTTGAACAGCAGGCCGCGGTCGGCGCGGTCCGGATCGAAGAGGCCCGCCTCGTCGAGGCCGGTCTCGTGGAAGGCGGCGAAGTCGTTCTTCGGGAAGCGCTCCCCGCAGTGGGGGCAGCGCAGCTTCCAGGGCTCGGCGAAGGGATCGGTCTCCCAGGCGTACATGTTCACCGGCCGGCGGCAGGCCGGGCAGTCGCCGTCGGACCACACCATCCACGAGCGCGTGATGCGGGGGCCGAAGACCAGGGACCACAAATCGTCGAGGGAGTACCGCCGCCAGGGCTCGGCCCGCGCCTCGGCGCGGGCGCGGACCCCGTCGTCGGCGCGGAAGCGGTCGAGCAGCTCGGGCGGGTGGAGCACGGAAGCCACCGGGGCTACAGGCGGGCCAGCGCCTGGTCGAGGGAGAGCCGGCGGTAGGACTGGGTGATGGCGGCGGACTCGCTCTCTTCTGCGGGCTCGCCGGCGCCGTTCCCGCCGTCGAGGCTGGAGCGCACGCTCTCCATCCATCCGGCCACCGGGTCCCGCGGACAGGAGACGGTCAGGTCCGGGTCGTCGACGCCGCCGCCCGGGCCGTAGAGGTAGCAGTCGCGCACCAGCCGCCGCAGGGCCGCCTCCTGCACCGGCTGCAGCTCCGGCTCCCGGGTCCCGCCCTCGGGCACGAGGAGCACGTCGACGGCACGGTCGGTCACGGCGTCGACGCAGTCGCCGGGCGCGGGGCCGATGGAGACGTTCTTGTGATTCGGCCAGATGTCGAGCATCGAGTAGTTGGCGGTCCCGGGGGAGCGCTGGAGGCTGAAGAAGTCGGGGTAGGCGAAGAACTCGCCGCCCGCGGCGCGGTAGTCGTCGTAGAAGGCGGTGACGTGGGCCATGATCAGGGCCGCGGCGCCGAGGCCGTCGAGCGGAGAGGGGCAGACCACGCCGAGGCGGCGGGTGCGCACGAAGCCCTCGAAGAACTCGGCGTGCGAGACGGGGGTCCCCTCGAGGGTGAGGGCGAAGTCGGTGCCGCGCAGGGTGGAGGAGTGCATGGGGATCCCTTTCGAGTCAGTCGTAGTTGCTCGGGCGGTGGTCGCCCATGAGCCGGCGCTGGCGGGGTGTGGCCTGCTCGAGGATGGACGGGTCGAAGCGGAAGCGGTTGAGGTAGGGAGGGTACTTCTGGGTGATCATGCGCTGGGCGTAGTGCACCTGCAGCAGGTAGCGGACGCGGTCGCTGCGGTTGGCCGTGCCCCGGTGCCAGACCTCGGAGCGGAAGACGACGACGTCGCCGGCGCGGCAGAGCACGCTGTGCTCGCCCATCCCGCGCCAGCCATGGTCGCCGTCGGGCGGGCGGCCGGCGCGGTGGCTGCCCGGCACGAAGACCGTCGGCCCGAGTTCCTCGGTCACGTCATCGAGGTAGAAGTGGGCGGTGGTGATGAAGACCGGGATCTGCACGCGGGGATCGTCCATGACGTCCTCGGGCAGGGTCAGTGGCTGCCAGTCGGCGTGCAGTCCCTGGTCCGGGCGTCCGGGACCGGTGAGCCAGGCGGTCATGCCGATGACGTGGCAGTCGTCGCCGTGGAGGGCCTCGGCCAGCTCGATCACCCCCGGGGAGTCCAGACAGGAGAGAAAGAGGAGATCCCGGTTGAAGGCGTTGTTGATGATCTTGTGGTAGAAGGGATGCCCGGGC
>CAZEHQ010000166.1:0-10375 GCA_964512165.1 uncultured Gemmatimonadaceae bacterium
GTCTTCGTATACGAGGTTGACACGGAGAAGCAGCCTGCCGTCGAGCGCGCGCCGATGTCCTTCAAGGAAGTCTACTTGCGCCACGTCCTCACCACGGATTTTCGCAAGAATCCCCGTAGTGAGCTTGGAACAAGGACCGCCACTCTTGACAGAGATGGCGTGAAGAAACTGCGCGCCAACTGGATATACAGGCTTTAGGGGCGATCCTTCGGTTCGAAGTCGCGAAGTGCTGGAATCGCCCGTATCGCCAGGTCGAAGTAGTGGGAATCCTTCTCGATGCCGATGCTGCGGTATCCTTCGGCTTCGGCTGCCGCAAGGGTTGAACCCGAGCCGGCGAAGGGATCCAGAACGATACCCTCCCCCAGCGGCAGGACTCCGCGGACCACTTGCCGGAGGAAAGCCTGTGGCTTCAGGCTCGGATGGGGTGCGAGGGATCGCTCGACCTTCCGGGTTGGCGCCGACCTGATCACGTCCCCAAAAGGCTTGTCCTCGGACGGGCGTCGGAAACCGCCGGTCTTCCATTTCCGGAGATTGTCCTGCACCCGGCCCTCGACAGGCTTCCTGAAGGCAATCCAGGGCTCCCACATCGAACGGGGCATCACGCTCACATCGGGGAACTCATCATGGGCGGCCTTGGGCCTGTCACCACCTCGCATGGTCATGACCAACCTCGTGATGCTGCCGCGGCATTCAAGGCCGGCGTCCTCGAGCGCCCCTGCCAGGATATGGGAGAGGAGAGGGTTGGAGGCGACGATCACGTTGGCACCGGGCACGAGCTTGGGAAGCAGGAGCGTGCCCCACAGCGCAAAGAACCGCCCCAGCTGGCCACGTTGCTGGTCGGTCAGCGTCGTGAACCGGGGCAACGGGGAGCGCGCATGGCCATCGAATGACGGCGGGATCCTCCACACGCCGCCCCTGCCGTTGCGCATCTTCAACTGTTGTTGCGCCGTGTACTCATGCAGCCCATAGGGGGGGTCCGTGACGACGGCGTGTATGCTGTTGCTCTCCCGCTCCTCAAGCCAGGAAAAGCAGTCGGCATGGATCAGGGTGGATCGACCGAGGACGAATGGCTGCCGCCTCGACTCGACCTCCAGCTCCAGGTTGGCCTGAAGGTCCGCGAGGACTTCGGGGCTCACCCTGTAGACCCCTCGCTGCTCCCGGACGAAGGTTCCAGGTGTGTTCAGCCGCAGGTACGACCTTACCGAGGATCTGGGCGTGGGACCGATCGCCTGCACCACCCGCTCCTCTATCTGGCGCACGGGCAGCCCCTCGGGGGTGTTGCCGAGAACCTGCAGGATTGCGTCACGTACACGACCGGGTGCGGACCTCATGTGGCGGGTCTCCTTGAGTGCTCACCACAATAGACAGCGCGGACGTCCCACGCAAGGAAACCGGAGGTGAAAGACGTCTCCCGGCCTGAGGAGCGGGCCCTTCGGCCTGGCGGACTAGCCCTCCAGGCCCAGGCCGATGAGGCGGTCGGCGTTGCGCCACAAAATCTTCTCGAGGATCTCTGTGCTCACGTGGCCGTCGTCCCGCGCCTGGGTGAGCCACTCGATCTGCTGGAAGTCCAGCTCCACGTCGGTGTGGTCGAGGCCGAGGAGGAGGCGGTCCTGGAACTCGTCGAGGAACTCCCAGGTGAATGCGGGGTCCCGGGTGATGGCGTTGAACCCCGAGCCGGCGGACAGGTCGCCGTTGAGGTTGGGGTACTCGCGCAGCAGCCGGACGACGGTGCCGCCGGGGACGACCGGCCCGCCGGGGTAGCCCTCCTTCTGATCGGCGGTGACGTCGCCGCTGATCTCGCTCCAGAAGGAGGCGCTGTGGCCGAAGAAGACGAGGTCCGGGTAGGTGCGCAGGACCAGCTCGAAGCGGGGCAGGCCCACGGTGTCGATGACGCCGTAGGTCACCTTCTCCGGCGGCGAGGTGTGGAAGGTGACGGGGAAGCCGACCTTCTCGCAGGCGGCGAAGAGGGCCATCATCTTCGGGTGGTCGAACCACAGGCGGGTGGTCAGCTCGCCGAGGCCCTTGAAGCCGGCCTCCTTGTACTGCTCCAGCCCCCACTGGAAGTGGTCGGGGGTGGTCCAGTCGTGGCGGCGCGGGTCGATCTCGCAGAAGGGGATGAAGCGGCCCGGGAAGCGCTCGCAGATCGACAGCACCTCGCCCATGCTCTGGCGCTCGGCAGGACCCTCGGCGCCGTTGAGGGGGAGGATGACGGCCATGTCGATTCCCTTTTCGTCCATGCGCCGGACCTGCTCCTCGGCGGTCATGAAGCGCAGGGCGTTGGTGCGGCTCTTCGTCAGGACGGGGCGGGCGAAGACGTGGGCGTGGACATCGATGATCATGGAGGACTCCCGAGGAGGGGTTGATGATGGAAGGAAGGCTCGAAGACGGAGGAAGGCGGCGCAAGTCGGCGATGGACGGGGCCGGCGCGGCCAACCGCTACCAGGAACGCTTCGGCGAGCCGAGCGAGCGCGCCCGCCTCAAGGTGGCCGACCGCATGGACCCGTACGTGCAGGAGTTCGTGCGCCACGCGCCCTTCGCGGTCCTGGCCACGGCCGACGGCGACGGCCGCTGCGACGCCAGCCCCCGGGGCGGGCGCCCGGGCTTCGTGAAGGTCCTCGACGACCACCGCCTGCTGCTGCCCGACGTGCGCGGCAACAAGCTCTTCCAGAGCTACGAGAACCTCGACGCCAACCCCAACGTGGGCCTCGTCTTCTTCATCCCCGGCATCGACTACACGGCGCGCGTCAACGGCCGCGCCCGGGTCGTGGACGAGGAGGCGCTGAAGGCGAGGGGCATTTCGATGGAGATCTTCAACCCCGACGACGAGGCCGCCCTGCTCCAGGGACTGCTGATCGAGGTGGAGGAGTCCTACCCCCACTGTCCGCGGGCGCTCAAGTTCTCGCGCCTCTGGGACGAGGGGGTCATCGCCGGCAACCGCCAGGATCCGCCCGTCACCCGCTGACAGCAGTCCTCTCGGCAGGGCAAGGACTCGCTGCTCGTCGTCGAGCAGGTCGTCCCCGGCGCGGGTGGATCAGTGCTCGATCAGAACCAGTGTCCCGGGGCCCCCCGGGACTCGTGAGGGATCGATGCGGGAATCGAGAGTTGCGAATCCGCCGCCGCGATGAACGGCCAGGGCAAGCAGGTAGATGTCGGTGAGCTGCTTCGAGGTGATGCCCTGCAGTGAAGGCACTGCGCGACCGTCAGCCACGGAAATGCTGTCCTCCCAGAACAGGTGCCCCGGGACCGAGCGCAGGCGCTGGAGCAGAGGCCGGACCTCTTCCGGCGACCCGGGCCCTCCCGGGTACCCGGGGTGACCCATGACCCGCAGCAATCCGTTCTCGGTCAGTGGGCAGGTTGCCCAACCTTCCGCCCGGTGCGTGCGGAACCATTGCGCCGCCGCCCCATGGTGGACGTGATCGGCGTCGCAGAGCGCGACGAGGAGATTCACGTCCAGCAGGTTCATTCGGCCTCCTCGTCAAGCAGCCTTGCAACGATGTCGGCGGTAACGCGGGCACCCCGGGCAGGCAGGTGCGGCAAACCGTCATCGTCCACCTCGAAGAGCGCGGGCGTTGAAGCGCCGTCGTGCACCTCGCGTTCGAGGGCGTGTGTGATGATGGCTTTCAGAGTGGTGCCGCGGCGGACCGCCATGGCTTTGGCCGCCCGCAGGAGGGCATCGGGAAGCTCGATGGTCGTCTTCATATGGGTGAGGATATGGTTCTATGGGTCAAGGTCAAGCCGCCCGTCACACGCTGACAGCGGTTTGCAGCAGCCGTGTCCTCAGGTCAGATGCGCGTCGGCCGAGCGCGGCGCGTCCAGGCCGCGGTCCATGCGCAGCAGCTGCTTCTGGCGTTCGCTCAGCCGCCCCAGCCACTCCGGCGGGAAGCCGTCGTGGGGGTCGACCTGGAAGACCAGCATGCGCTTGCGGTAGTGGCCGAAGAGGGCGTGGCGGTTGCGGTCGCCGCGGTTGGCGCCGCCGCCGTGCCAGGTCTGGCCGTTGAAGACGAGGACGCTGCCGGCGGGGGCCGCGGCGGTGACCACGTGCTTCAGCTCCAGCCCCGGCGGCGGCTCGGCGAGGCCGCTGCGGTGGGTCCCCGGGATCACCCGCGTGGCGCCGATCTCCTCGGTGAAGTCGTCGAGCATCCACACCGTGTTCAGCATGACCGGCCCCCGCGGGTTGAGCATGTCGCCGGGGATGTCGCTGTGGAGGCCCTGCTCGCCGTCCCCGGGCCGCACGATGCGGGCGTTGAGGCTGCCGAGGACCAGGCCGGGGCCGAGGAAGTGCTCGAGAACGGGCAGGGTCCGGGGGTGGTCGATGGCCGCCCAGAACACCGGGTCCAGGGTGGGCAGGTTGGCCACGTGCCGGGCCGCGCCCCGGTGGCGGTGATCGGTGCCGACCTCCCGCTCGCAGCGGATGAGGGCCCGCCGCATGGCCTCCGTCTCCGCGGGCACGAGCACCGACTCGAGGATGGTGAAGCCGTAGACGTCGATCTCCTGCACCGCCTTCCCGACCTCTGTCATCTCCTGTCTCCTCCCTTGCCCAGGGCTCGCGCCATGGC
This sequence comes from uncultured Gemmatimonadaceae bacterium, assembly GCA_964512165.1. Classification (GTDB taxonomy): domain Bacteria; phylum Latescibacterota; class UBA2968; order UBA8231; family UBA8231; genus UBA8231. The sequence goes on from CAZEHQ010000166.1 coordinate 4,557, forward strand.
GCGGATGTGCTCCGGGCCGGCGCCGCAGCAGGCGCCGAGGTAGCCGATCCCGGCCGCCGCGGCGCGCCCGGCGAAGCGGGCGAAGGTCTCGGGGCCGGCCGCCCCGGGCGAGGTCCACCACGAGTGCCACGCCGACGGCTGGCAGCAGACAGGCACGTCGACGGCCGCCCGCATCTGCCTGGCGCACTCCATCTGCCGGTCCGGCGGCCACAGGCAGTTGACGCCGACCACGTGGGCGCCGGCGTCGGCCAGGCGGCGGGCGCACTCGGCCGGATCGGCGCCGTCGCGGGTGAGCCGGCCCTCGTCGGCGAAGCTCATGGTGACGACCAGGGTGTGCTCCGTCCGCCGCGCCACCTCCAGGGCCACGAGGGCCTCGTCGAGCCACTCGAAGGTCTCCAGGATCAGGAAGTCGACCCCCTCGCCGCAGATCCAGGGCAGCTGCTCCTCCAGCCAGTGGCGGGTGCGCCGGCGCATCGACTCGTCGGCGGGGTCGTAGTCGCCCTCGACGATGCTGGGACTGTTGAGGTTGCCGGCCACCAGGGCGCCGTCTCCGGCGGCCTCGCGGGCGATGCGGCAGGCGCTGCGGTTGATCTCCTCGGCGCGGTCGCCGAAGCCGGCGCGGGCGAGCATGTTGGTGGTGCCGAAGAAGGTCAGGGTCTGCAGGACCTCGGCGCCGGCGTCGCGGAACTCGCCCGTCAGCCGGCGCACCTCCTCCGGGTGGGTGGCCACCACCTCCGGGGTCATGGAGCCGGCCTCCAGGAACCCGCGCAGGCGCAGGGCCATCAGGTAACCGCCGTCGCCGAGGACGGGCCCCTCCTCCAGGCGCTGGAGCAGGTCCTTCAAGCCAGCAGCTAGATGGCGGCCCGGCGCAGCCGCGGTTCCTCGCCGGCGCCGAGGGCGGCGAAGAGGGGCTCGTCGCCGCCCTCCTGGTGGGCCTCCGGCGTGGGCAGGTAGCCCACCTCGGGACAGGGGTTGGACAGGACCACCAGCGGGTCGGCGGGGACCGCGGCGCGGATCGCTTCCGCCGTCTCCACGAAGGGCTCGCCCGGCACGTGCAGCAGGACTCCCCCGCCGATGCCGACGGCGCTCAGGGTTACCGACTGCGCGCCCTTCCCCTCGAAGTGGCGGGCCCGCCAGTAGTCGTAGCGCGCCAGCCCTTCCGCCTCGGAGGGGCGGGACTCCCACTCGGCCTTCGCCGCCTCCACGCCGGCGGTGGCCGCCGGCTCCAGCTCGACCGTTGCGGAGCGCAGCTCCAGGTCGGCGGGTCCCGGCTCCAGGCCCGACCACACCTGCCGCACCGTGGCCGCCAGGGAGCGTCCGATGCGCGCCGCCGGGTCCTGCTCGCGGCGCACGGGATGGACGTTGCCGAGGGCGCCCTGGAAGAACAGGGAATCGATGCCGGCGGCGGCCAGCTCCCGCGACAGGCGGCCCGGGTAGTCGCCGGAGATGTTGCCGCGGTCGTCCCACAGGGCCAGGGCGTGACAGCCGAAGGCGACGAGGGCCGCGGGCCGGCGGCCCTCCCGGTCGACGCGCAGGACGCCGACCTGCCGGTCCACGGCGTCGTAGCGCAGGTCCCCGGGCGGCGTCGGGAACTCGGTGAGGCTCACCATCCTCAGCCGGCCCTCCTCGTCGTGGGCGCGGCGGTTGTACTGCAGGTCCGGCTCGGCGGTCCCGGCGCCGAGGGCGAGGCGGGCCGGCACGGCGTCGCGGCAGGCGGCCTCGACGACCCCGGCGGCGGCCCCGGCGTAGTCCTCGTCGCGGCCGAACTCCTTGAGGGCCTCCGTGGGCTGGTTGTGGTAGCTGGAGAACAGGGTCGGTCCGGTGCCGATGTGGCTGGCGCCGGGCAGGACCCACCCGGCATCGACGCCGGCGGCGGCCAGGCGCCGCGCCGCCGAGGCGAGCATGGCCTCGTCGAGGACGAAGAGATCGGCGGCGAGGAAGGTCACCCGCCGCCCCCCCTGGCGCAGGTGCAGGGCCCGCAGGTAGATGGGGTCGAAGATCTCGAAGCTCGGCGGGTCGTCCAGGGCCGGGGTGATGTCGACCCGGGCGAAGCCGGCCAGCAGGGGCTCGCTCACGGAGCCCCTACAGCGACCAGGGCACGAGCCACTCGTCGGGGATGTGGATGCCGAAGCCCGGACCCGGAGGCAGGCCCACCTCGCCGTTGACGGGGATCGGGGTGCCCGGCGTGGCGCGGTAGGCGCGGCGTCCGGCCTCCGACGGCGAGCCCTTGTAGCACTCCTCCAGGGGCACCCCCGGCGCGGTGGACTGGATGTACTCGATGAGGCGGGAGCCGGGGGCGGCGAAGCTCCAGTGCTGGCCGAAGAGCTCGTTGGCGCCGCAGTGCAGGTACATGGGGATCCCCGAGAGCTCGCAGGCGTGGGCCAGCTTGAGGGCCTCGGTGAAGCCGCCCACCCACTTGATGTCGGCCTGCATGATGTCGACGAGGCCCTCGCGGGCGGCGCGCGTCCCCGGGTGCCGGGTGGACCAGTGCTCGCCGGTGGCCATCGTCTGCCACGGCACCCGGCGGCGGATCTCGCGGTAGCCCTCGTAGTTCCAGTAGGGCAGCATCTCCTCCATCCAGCCGATGCGGTAGGGCCGCAGGGCCTGGCACATGCGCACGGAGTAATCGATGTCGTAGGACATCCAGCAGTCGAGCATGAGCTCGGCGTCGGCGCCGATCGTCTCGCGGGTTTTGGCCACCAGCTCGACGGTGCCCTCGATGCCGGCCTGTTCGTGGTAGGCCGAGTAGGGCCGGGCGAGCTTGAACCTCGTGAACCCGAGGTGCATGCCCCAGTCGACGTCGTTGCCCGTGAGGTAGCAGGGCAGGGAGCGCCGGTGAGGGCCCCCCGCCAGGCGGTACACGGGCTGGTCCGCCGTCTTGCCCCACAGGTCCCACAAGGCCAGGTCGACGGCGGCCACGGCGCGGGCCGCCAGGCCCTCCATGCCGAAGGAGAGGCACGAGTACCACATGCGGTCGTTGCAGGCGTCGACGGCGCCCACCTCCTGCCCGATCACCGCGGGGGCGAGGGTGTGGTTGATGAGGACGGCGGCGGTGTCGCCCGTGTCGGTGCTGCCGAGGCCGAAGGTGCCGTCCGTGGAGGTGGCCTTCACCCAGATGATGCCGCCCGGCTCGCGGCGGCGGACGCCGTCGACGAAGCGGTCGAAGGGGGTCCCCTGCTGCGCTCCCCACCGCTTCCGCCAGGGCTTGGTGCCCTCGTGCTCGGGGGGCGGCGGCTCGAGGGTGAAGACCTCGATGCGGTCGACGGTGGGCACGCTCATGCAATGGCTCCTTTCGAATGTGAAGGGATCAACCCTCGCCGACCTCGGCCGCGGCAGGGTCGCCGAGGTGGCCCTGGTCGCCGAGGCAGCGGATCGTCCAGCGGCCGCTGTCGTCGCGGAGGAAGCGGTTGAAGCTGGTGTTGCCGACCTCGAAGGGCGCCGCCCCGTCGAAGAAGTCCAGGCCGAGGATGTGGGCGACGAACTCCGAGAGCACGCCGCCGTGGGTGACGGCGACGATCAGCTCCCCGGGATGCCGGCCGCCGATGGCGTCCACCGCCTCCACGGCGCGCTTGCGGAAGTCGCGGGCGCTCTCGCCCCCGGGCACCGCGTAGTCCGGGTCGCCCGACTCGTAGCGGCTCCAGACCTCGGGATGGAGCCCGGGGATCTCCTCCTTGCGCAGCCCCTCGAAGAGCCCGTAGCCGCGCTCCCGCAGGCCGGTATCCTCGACCAGCTCGTGGTGGTCCGGGTCGCGGATCAGCTCGGCGGTCTGGCGGCAGCGGCCCAGGTCGGAGGTGTACAGGCGAGGGCTGGTGGTCAGGGCGCGGATGCGCGGGGCCAGCAGCCGGGCCTGGCTCAGGCCTTCGTCGGTGAGCCGGCTGTCCGACTGCCCCTGGAAGATGCGAGCGCGGTTGAACTCGGTGAGGCCGTGACGGATCAGGATCAGCTGCATGGTCATGAGGCGGCGGCCTCCCGAACGGCCGCGGCGGTGAACTCGACGTCGCCGTCGTCGATGTGGCGGTGCAGGGCGAGGCGGATCTTGGCCGGAGGCCGGGCGAGGGCCAGGACCCCCCGGGCCTTCAACTCGTCGCACAGCCCCCGGGCCGGCTCTCCCGGGGCCGCCGACTCGAGCATGACGAAGTTCGTGGGGTTCGGCGGCTGCCAGACCGCCAGGCCTTCGAGGCCCTGCAGGGCCCCGCACAGGGAGCGCGCACGGCGGTGGTCCGCGGCCAGGCGGTCGACCATCCCCTCGAGGGCGACCAGGCCGGCGGCGGCGACCACGCCGGCCTGGCGCATGGTGCCGCCGAGGGAGGAGCGCACGGCCCGGGCCTTGTCGACGAGCTCCGCGTCTCCGCAGAGCATGGAGCCCACCGGCGCGCCCAGCCCCTTGGAGAGGCAGAACATGACCGAGTCGGCGTGGCGGGCGTACTCCGCCGCCTCGACGCCCATGGCCACGGCGGCGTTGAACAGCCGGGCGCCGTCCATGTGCACCTTCATGCCGTGCCCGCGGCTCTGCGCCGAGACCGCCTCCACCTCTTCCGGGGCCCAGGCGTAGCCGCCGCTGTGGTTGTGGGTGTTCTCGATGCAGACCAGCGCCGGCCGCTGGCCCAGCGCCCGCGCCGCCTTCACCTCCTCCTCCAGCTGCCCCGGGTCGGGCACCCCCAGGTCGGCCTGCAGCGGATGGGGCGCGGCGCCGGCCAGGCTCCAGCTGGCGCGGCGGCTGCCGCCGAAGAGGTGGGCCCGCTCCTCGAAGAACACGGCGTCGCCCTCCCCCACGTGGGCGAGCAGGGCGCAGTGGTTGCCCATGGTGCCGCTGGGCACGTAGAGGGCGGCCTCCTTGCCCAGCATGGCCGCCGCCTTCTGCTGCAGCCGCCGGACGGTGGGGTCCTCCCCGAAGGCGTCGTCGCCCACCGCGGCCCGGGCCATGGCCTCGAACATGGCCGCCGTGGGGCGGGTCGTGGTGTCGCTGCGCAGATCGACGGTGCGGTCGCTCATGGGTCAGGTCTTCATGCCGCTCAGGCTGATGCCGCCCACGAGGTAGCGCTGGGCGACGAGGAACAGCAGGATCAGGGGCGCCGCGCCCATGACGGAGGCGGCGAAGACCCGCGGCCAGTCGGCCGAGGTCTCCGAGCGGAACAGGCTCAGCCCCACGGTCAGCGGATAGTAGTCCTCGTTGCTCAGCACCACCAGCGGCCACTCGAACATGTTCCAGGCGCCCATGAAGGTGAACAGCCCGAGGGTGACGAGGGCCGGCCTCGACAGGGGCAGGACCACGTTCACCAGGATGCCCCACGATCCGCAGCCGTCGATGCGGGCGGCGTCCTCCAGGTCGGCGGGGATGTTGAGGAAGGCCTGGCGCAGCAGGAAGATGCCGAAGGCGCCGGCGAAGGAAGGCACGACGACGCCCCACATGGTGTCCACCAGGCCGAGCTGGCTGATGACCAGGAAGTTGGGGATCAGCAGCACCGCGGGCGGCACCATCATCGTCGCCAGCAGCATCCCGAAGAGCAGGTCCCGGCCGCGGAAGCGCATGCGGGCGAAGGCGTAGGCGGCCAGGACGTTGAAGGACAGCTGCACCGCCGTGATGAGCAGGGCGTAGAGGAAGCTGTTGCCCAGAAAGCGGTCGATGCCGCCGTAGCGGATGGCGTCCACGTAGTTGCGCAGGACCGACCAGTCGGCCCCCGGCCAGTCGAGGGCGCTGGGCTCGCCCCGGGCGTGGGCCAGGCGCTCGGCGACCTGGTAGCGCGCCGGCACCAGGCTCCGGCGGTCCTCGGCGAACTCCTTCCGCGTCTTCATCGACGACCCCGCCATGTACGCGTAGG
>CAZEHQ010000167.1:0-6337 GCA_964512165.1 uncultured Gemmatimonadaceae bacterium
CCTCGGGGCGGCCGGCGCCGCCACTGCCGGCGCCACCAGGCCCCGAGCCGCGCCTCGGATGCAGGCTGCGGTCACGGCGTCTCTCGGGGCGGCCGGCGCCGCCGCTGCCGGCAGCGCCATCAGGGCCAGGGCCGCGGCTCTGCTCCAGGCGGCTGTCACGGCGTCGCCCCTCAGGGCGCCGGAGCCCCCGCCCCGGCGGGCAGCTCGGGCCTGTGCTGGTACCCGGGCTCCCGCTTCTGGCGCTTCTGGATGGCGGCGATCTCCCGCCAGGTGGCGATCAGGCCCCGGGGGCTGGGGGGCAGGTCGTGGCGGATGGCGCGGTGCAGCCGGCCCAGCCGGTAGCAGGGCACGGCGGCGTACATGTGGTGCTCGATGTGGTAGTTCATGTGCCAGTAGAGGAAGCGCACCACCGGGTTGAGCAGGAAGGTGCGCGAGTTCAGGCGGAAGTCGGGGATCTCGTCGCTGAGGCCGATGTGCTGGCTGCTGTTGCACAGCAGGAACAGCCAGCGCCCGTAGAACGAGGCGAAGGTGAGCAGCACGGGCAGCTGCCACCAGCCCATGTAGAGGGATCCGGCGAGGATCGCCGCGTGGCCGGCGAGCAGCACCCGGTCCCAGCGGAACAGGCGCCGCCGCTTCTCCACCTCCTCCGGCGGAAAGAGGACCGACTCCCACCCGGGGTTGGTCCGCCCGAGGGCGCCCCGGAGGAAGACGCCGCGGATCCGGTGCCAGGCGCCCCAGTAGTCGACGAAGGCGCCGCGCAGATAGCCCTTCAGGGTCATGTACACGGGCAGCACCACCTCGCCGTCCTCGGGCGGGTAGAGGGTGTGCTTGTGGTGCTCCGAGTGGCTGGCCCAGAACTGCACGGGGTTGTACCAGCCGAGGAAGCTGAGCACGTGCAGGAAGAAGAGGTTGAGCCACTTCGTTCGGAAGACGGAGCTGTGGCACAGCTCGTGGAAGCCGTTGATGATGAAGTTGTAGCCCGTGCCGTGGACGAACACGGCGAGGACGAACCAGGGCCACGACAGGTGCAGGGAGGCGTACCACGCCGCGGCGCCGGTGGCGGTCAGGGTCCCCAGGAAGCCGAGGGTTTGGGCCAGGCCCAGCAGGTCGCTGCGGCGGTTCAGCTCGGCCAGGAGCTGGCGGTCGAGGCGGGTGCGGTACCAGGGGATGCGGCGCTTCGTCTGACGCTCCTCGGGCGCCAGGACGAGGTCGGGGACGGCCGGCTTCACGCCCATACGAAGATCTCCTCCTCGTCGTCGGAGGTGGCGAAGAAGATGGCGAGCACCGCCCGCGGCCGGTCGCCGACCACGGGGGGCACCTCGTGGATGTTCTCGGAGAAGAAGAAGTAGAGGTCCCCCGGATCGAGGCGCACCTGGGCGCGCTCGATGCCGTGGGCGGCCACGTGCTCGGGGAACCGCCGTTCCGCCATCACTGGCTGCAGCTCCGGGGTCCAGGCGCAGTTGTAGAGGTAGGGCTCGCCGGTGCCGCCGCCCTCGGAGTTCTGGAAGCAGAGGACGCCGGCGAACTGGCGGTCGAAGCGCGACACGGCGTACTCCACCGCCTTCGTGCGCTTGGCCACCGAGTCGAAGTGGGGCCCGTGGCCGACCTCGGCGTGGTAGATGCGGAAGATGGCGGGGCCGTACTCGCGGCCGTCGGGCTCGCGCGCCGTCGTCACCCGCTTGTCCGGAGCCAGCTCCGCCAGGGCCCGGTACATGGTCCGCACCGGGTCCTCGTAGCCGTCGAAGAGGGTGGAGAACAGCTCCCGCGTCTGCCGCGAGTGCTCGAAGAACGCCTCGGGGTCGGAGCGGTAGCGGCCGAAGCTGGTGCCGATGTCGACGCGCGGCACCTTGCCCTCCCCGGAGCGGCCGGGGTCGTACAGGAGGCCGCGCTCGCGGAAGCGCTCCATGAGGGCGCCGCAGTGATCGGCGGGAAAGGCGCCGCGCAGCAAGAGGGCGGGGACCTCGCCCCGCGCCAGGGCATCGAGGGGGCGGGGGAAGCGGCTGCGGATCTCGCCGGGCGTGCCCTCCGCCGGGGTCCAGGTCATGGTCGTCACGAAGGCTCTCCGAGTTGCCAGTCCGGGTGCTCGTCCATCTCCAGCGCCGCGTGCGCGAAGAAGGGGTAGACGCTCCACTCCACGCAGCCCACGAGTCCGGGGCGGCCGCTGCCGAAGTCGAAGGGCCAGGCGTTGGGCCCGTGGATGGTGAAGGCCAGGGGCTCGCCGTAGCAGCGCAGCTGCCGCGGCTCGGCGAAGAGGGGCTCTTCCGGGGTGCCGACGTTGAGCAGCAGGTAGACGTGGCCGCTGCCGGCGGTGTTGTAGATCAGGTCGAGGCGGCCGTCGCCGTCCCAGTCGACGAGGCGGAAGGACTCGGTCCAGTGCTTTTCCCGTCCCACGCAGGAATCGTCGATCTCGCGCCCGTCCCGCAGCCGCAGCCGGTCCCGCTTGCGCAGGCCGCGGCCGCCGCCGGCGGTCTCGTACTGCACGAAGTGGGTGAGCCGCCGCTCCTCGTCGTGGGTCACCAGGTCGCAGACGCCGTCGCCGTCGAGGTCGCCGAAGGCGGCGCCGGTGCGCCAGAAGAAGGGCGAGCTGGGGTCGGCCGGGTAGGGGTGGTTGGGCCGGTCCGGGTCGGCGGCGAGGCGGCCGGCCTCCCGGCGGGTCTCCTCCGAGTCGGGGTAGCCGTCGACGACGAGCTGCTGCCGGGGCCCGAAGCGCGGCGCCTCCCGCGTGCCGGTGTTGCGGTGCCAGAAGATGCGGTTCGTCTCGTTGGGCAGCATCAGGTCCGGCAGCCCGTCGCCGTCCCAGTCGGCGAAGACGGGGTAGGGGTATCCCATGTTGTGCCAGTGGCGGCCGGGCAGGATCTCGTCGCGCAGCAGGCGCACCGGCCGGTCCCCGGCCAGGATCAGCTCCGGCGCGGCCCAGGCGGGATCCTCGTCGCTGCCGGTGTTGCGCAGGATGCGCGGCCAGCCGTATCCGCACCCGACGAGCAGGTCGGCGGTGCCGTCGCCGTCCCAGTCGCAGAAGCAGGGCCAGCTCTGGTCGGACAAGGCCAGCACCGCCGAGAGCGACTCGGCCCGTCCCGCGGCCGTCGCCAGGAGCGAGCCGTCGGCGAGCGCCTCCAGCTCGAAGAAGGTCAGCTGCTGCCAGAGGTCGTGCTGCGCCAGTAGTCCCGAGGTGCCGCCGTCGATGGCGGCGGCGATCCGCGTGGTCGAGAACGGCAGGCCGCGCACGGGGCGAGGCTCGGCGAAGGCGGGGGCGTCTCCCTCCAGGCGGGGGCGCCAGAAGGCGGTGCACCCCGGCCAGGCGGATTCCGCGTCGGGGTGGTCCGTGAAAGCCGGGGGATTCTCCCGCAGGCCCACCAGATCCGGGCGCCCGTCCCCGGTCACGTCGACGCAGGCGATCCGCCTGCCGGCGCCGAGATCGACGGCCTCGGCCGGCTCCACCGGCCAGCCGCGGGGGTTGAGGTTGCGGATCCAGCGGCCGTTGAAGAGCAGGTCGAGGACGCCGTCGCCGTCGAGGTCGGCCACGGCCAGCGATTCCGTCCTCTCCACGGGGACGGCCACCTCGCCGGCGGGCTCGAAGACGGGCCAGCCGCCCCCGTCCCGCTCGGCGACCCGGTAGAGCTCGAGGCGGCCACCGCCGTCGGCGGAGAATACCAGCTCGGGGTCGCCGTCGCCGTCGAAGTCGCCGAAGGCGGCGTCCTGGTAGGTGCCGGGGAAGGGCTGCAGCTGTCCCGAGCCGGGCTCGCGGTACCGCAGCCGCACCGGGTCGCCGACGTGGAGCCGGCTGCCCTCGAGTGGCATCCGTGGATGGCAGACGACGCCCGAGCGCTGCTCCCCCGGGCGGTGGTAGTAGTTCCAGGTCCCGGCCAGGTCCGGCCGGCCGTCGCCGTCGAGATCGACCAGGCCGAAGCTGTGCAGGGTCACGGGCCGGGGCTCGCCGGCGTTGGCGCGCAGCAGGTCGCCGACGCCGACGGCGGGGGTCCGGCCCCGGGCGGGCAGGTGGGGCCGGCGGCTCCCCGGGGGCACGGTGTCGAAGCGGATCTCGTAGCGGGTCCGCGCCGGGTCCCGCACCGGGAACTCGACGCGGCCCTCGTCGCCGTGGGCGAACTCCTCGGCCAGGTGACAGGGCACCGCCGCTCCGTCGGCGAGGTCGACCACCTCGATCGATCCCGGGTCCAGAAGCCCATCGCGGCCGGCCTTCCGGCTCACCGCCCCGAGATCGAGGCGGGCCGAGATCGGAATCGGGCCCAGGTCGTGAGGCAGGGGCGAGGTGATGGTGAAGGGCACGGCGACAGGGTTCCTCAATGGGCCTCCCGCCGGACCACGGCCCCCGAGGCGCCGCGCAGGAAGTCGAAGTCCACCCCCAGGTGCGCCTGCTGCACGTGCTCCACGTAGAGGCGCACGTAGCCCCGCGTGTCGTGGGGCGGCGGCGGGGTCCAGGCGCCGCGGCGCCGGTTCAGCTCCTCGTCGTCGACGCGCAGGTGCAGGCCGCGGCCGCGCACGTCCAACTCGATCTCGTCGCCGTTGCGCACCAGGGCCAGGGTCCCGCCCACGGCCGACTCGGGGGAGGTGTGCAGGACCACGGTGCCGTACGCCGTCCCCGACATGCGGCCGTCGGAGATGCGCACCATGTCGCGCACCCCGGCCTCGACCAGCTTCTTCGGCATGGGCAGGTTGCCGACCTCGGCCATCCCGGGATAGCCCTTGGGGCCGGCGCCCTTGAGGACGAGGACGCAGCTCTCGTCCACGTCCAGGTCCGGGTCGTCGATGCGCGCCTGCAGGTCCTCGATGTCCTCGAAGACGACGGCCCGGCCCCGGTGCTGCAGCAGCTCCGGCGTCGCCGCCGAGGGCTTGATGATCGCCCCCTCCTCGGCCAGGTTGCCGCGCAGCACGGCGATGCCGGCCTCCTCCTGCACCGGCTCGCCGAAGGGCCGGATCACCTCCCGGTCGTGGCACGGGGCGCCGGCGGTGTTGTCGGCCAGGGTGCGGCCGTTGACGGTGAGGGCGTCCATGTGCAACAGCTGCTCCAGCTCGCGGATGACCACGGGCAGCCCCCCGGCGTAGTAGAAGTCCTCCATCAGGAAGCGGCCCGAGGGCATCAGGTCGACGAGCAGGGGCAGGTGGCTGCCGAGGGCGTCGAAGTCGTCCAGCGACAGCTCGACCCCGGCGCGGCCGGCCAGGGCCAGCAGATGCACGACGAAGTTGGTGGAGCCGCCGATGGCGGCGTTGACGCGGATCGCGTTCTCGAAGGCGGGGCGGCCGAGGATCCGCGAGAGGCGCAGGTCCTCCCTCACCATCTCCACGATGCGGTTGCCGGCGAGCTGGGCCAGCGACTTGCGGCGCGAGTCCGCCGCCGGGATCGCGGCGCCTCCGGGCAGGGTCAGGCCCAGGGCCTCGACCATGCAGGCCATGGTGGAGGCCGTGCCCATGGTCATGCAGTGGCCGGCGGAGCGCGACATGCAGGCCTCGGCCTCGGCGAACTCGTGCTCGGTCATGCGGCCGGCCCGCAGCTCCTCGGAGAACCGCCAGACATCGGTGCCCGAGCCGATGTCCCGCCCCCGGAACTTGCCGTTGAGCATCGGTCCGCCGGAGACGACCAGCGTTGGCAGGTCGCAGCTGACGGCGCCCATCAGCGTCGACGGGGTGGTCTTGTCGCAGCCGGCCAGCAGCACCACCCCGTCGAGGGGGTTGGCCCGGATCGACTCCTCCACGTCCATGGAGACGAGGTTGCGGAACAGCATCGTCGTGGGCCGCATGATCGCCTCGCCCAGGGACATGACCGGGAACTCCAAGGGCACGCCGCCGGCCTCGAGGACGCCGCGCTTCACCATCTCCGCCAGGTCGCGGAAGTGGGCGTTGCACGGGGTCAGCTCCGACCAGGTGTTGCAGATGCCGATGACGGGGCGGCCGTCGAAGGCGTGGTCGGGCACGCCCTCGATGCGCATCCAGCTGCGGTGGATGAAGGAGGTCTTGGGCTCGGCGTCGAACCAGTCGGCGCTGCGCAGTCGGCCCTTCGTGCCGGTCACGGGCTCAGCGCGGCAGCCAGAAGCCGCCGTCGACGCGCAGGGCGGCGCCGGTGATGTAGTCGGCGGCGTCGGAGGAGAGGAAGGCGGCGGCCTTGCCGATCTCGTCGGGCCGGCCCAGGCGCTTCAGGGGCAGGGCCTCGCCCCCGGCCCGCAGTTCCTCCTCCGTCGAGAACTGCCTCTCACCGGGCGTGTCGGTCCAGCCCGGCTCGATGACGTTGACCCGGATGCGGTGCCCGGCCAGCTCGGCGGCGATGGTGGCGGCCAGGTGGTTCATCCCCGCCTTGGCGGTGTTGTAGGGCGCCGAGGTGGGGAAG
>CAZEHQ010000167.1:6347-10326 GCA_964512165.1 uncultured Gemmatimonadaceae bacterium
TGGAGCCGAGGACGGAGCTGATGAAGAGGATGTGGCCGCCGTGGCCCTCGGCCACCATCTGCCGGGCCCCGGCCTGGGCCGCGTGGAAGGCGCCCCAGAGGGTGACGTCCAGGGTCCGGCGGGCCTCCTCCACGTCGAGCTCGAGGAAGGGCTGCCGCTTCGAGTAGTAGGCGTTGGCGACGACGATGTCGAGGCGCCCCAGGGCGGCGCCGGCGCCGGCGATCATGGCGTCCACGGCGCCGCGGTCGGAGACATCGGCGCCGAAGGTCTCGGCCCGGCGGCCGAGGGAGCGGACCTCGGCGGCGACCTCCTCCGCCTCGTCGGGGTGGGAGCGGTAGTTGACGGCCACGTCGGCGCCGCAGCGGGCCATCTCCACGGCGCAGCCGCGGCCGATGCCCCGCGAGGCGCCGGTGACCAGCGCCACTTTTCCGGACAGGTCGATCACGGCGGGTAGACTACGGAAGGCGGTCCCCGTGGGCCAGTCCGTCCCGGGGGCGTCTACCCGGGCGCCGACATGCGGTGGCGCTGCAGCAGTTCGTGGAAGTCGCGCCGGTCCCGGGGGTCGCCGCCGGCGGCGAAGAGGTGGCTGCCGCAGCCGCAGTCGGAGCTGCCGAAGCCGGCCGTGGTCTCGGGGAAGAGAGCGCCCACGCCGGCCGCCAGCGCGCACTCCCGCCGGCGCGACGAGCGCACCGGCAGGGGGACCACCTCGGCGGCGGCGTCGCGCAGGTAATCCACGTGCCAGTGGAACCGCTTCCTCTTCCGCCGGTGGCGCTCCAGGCGCGCCGTCAGGCCGGCCATGGCCGAGCCCACGTAGACGTGCCAACCCGCGGCGAAGGTGATCTCCCCCAGGCGGCCGACCCGCAGGCGCCGCCGCCGCGCCAGCCGCAGCAGCAGCAGGTAGGCGCCGCGGTCCTCGGTCTCGCGCCGCAGGTGGCCCCAGGGGATGGGGAGGAGGCGCGTCTCCTGCCGCAGGGTCAGGTCGCGGTTCCAGCCCACGGCCACGGGCAGGATCCTCACCTGCCGGCGCACCTCCAGGAACGTCCGGCTGAAGGCGAGGTCGGTGTGGTAGTCGGGCAGGAACCAGCGCGCCGACGGCGTGTGCACGACGAACATCACCGCCGGCTTCTCCCCGCGGCGGCGCGGCATCTCCGCCAGCTCCAGCAGGTGGCGCCGGCCGCGCTCGGTGACGGCGTCGGGGAACATCGCCCCGCCGTTGCCGAAGAGGGTGCACGACTTCACCTCCAGCCACAGCCGGCGGCTGCCCCGCTGCAGCACGAAGTCGAAGCGGCTGCGGCCGGCGGTCACCTCCGAGCCGGCGATGCGCCAGCCCCGCAGGCCGGGCACGCGGCCGCTCTCCAGCAGGTGGCGGGCCACGTCGTTGGTGCGGTGGGTGTCGAGGAACAAGGTCTCGCCGTCGCGCTCGACGGCGACGCAGGTCCAGCGCGTGCGGCGGAGCCCGCCCGCCGGTGCCGGCACCAGGGTCAGCTCGACATCGGGGAAGAGCAGCTCCTCCATGCGGCCGGGGTTGGGCAGGAAGGCGGTGACCCGCTTCCCGCCGTCGAGGCGGCAGCGCACGAGGAAGCGGTTCGGGCGGGCGACGAAGCGGGCCCGCACGAGGGGCCCGTCCACGAAGGGGCCGCTCACGCCCCGGCGTCCTCGGGCAGGGCCTCGTCCACCAGCGAGCCCAGGGCGCGGGTGAAGCGGTAGCTGAGCCCCCATAACAGCGGCCGCCCGGGGCCGAGCAGATCGAGGGCGGGGAAGCGGTGCTCGGCGGCTCCCCGCCGCAGCCGGTGCTCGCGGAGGCGGCGCCGGTCGAAGAGGTGGGGCAGGGGGATCCAGAGGGCCTCGGTGACTTCGTCCGAAAGGGACAGGGCGGGGAGGGCCGCGGACTCTACTGCGTAGACGAAGGCGGCCACGGTGATCGGCAGCAGGCTGGCGGACATGTCGTCGAGCCGGCCGAGGAAGCGGGCGGCGGCAAGGTCGAGACCGACCTCCTCGGCGGTCTCCCGCTCGGCGGCGTCGCGCTCGTCGGCATCCCCGGGCTCCATGCGGCCGCCGGGAAAGGCCAGGTCGCCCGACCAGGGATCGCCCTCGCGGCGGGCGCGCTCGATGACCAGCAGCCGCGGCTCCTGTTCCGCGGACTGGTGCAGCAGCAGGGCCACGGCGGCGCGGTCATCGGCCCCGGGCCGTAGCACGGGCTCCCGGCCGGCGAGGGCCTCCGCGATGCGGGGGACGGTCAGGAGGAGCCCGGCCACGGGTCTTCCTCCCGTTGGGCGCACTCGATGGGCAGCAGCCGAGGCTTCCGGTCCCCGAGGTCGTGCAGCAGCAGGGCCACGGCGGCGCCCTCGGCGCACCCCGCGTTGAGCGCGGGCTCCCGGGCCGCGGGCGCCTCCGCGATGCGGCGGGCCGTCAAGGTGAGCCCGACCACGGGTTCCCCTCGCGGTGGGCGCTCGATCACCAGCAACTGGGGCTTCTCCTCCGCGGACGGGTGAAGCAGCGGGCCCAGGGTGGCGCGCTCGGCGCCCTCTGGCCGGAGCACGGGCTCCCGGGCGGAGAGAGCCTCTGCGATGCGGGGGACGGTCAAGGTGAGCCCGACCACGGGTTCCCCTCGCGGCGGGTTCGCTCGATCACCAGCAGCCGGGGCTTCTCCTCCGCGGACGGGTGCAGCAGCAGGGCCACGGGGTCACTCTCCCTTCAGCGCGGGCAGCAGATTTCGGCGCAGGGCCAGGCGCACGGCCGCGGCGTTGGCCAGCCATCCGGCGGCCACCACCAGCGCCAGGGTGGAGCCGAGAGAAGCCCAGGGCAGCCGCAGCCCAAGGAGGGGCAGGCTGGCCACGGCAGCCGCCGCGGCGCCGAGGCCGACGCCGGCGAGCAGCAGCAGGGCCGTCTCCCAGAACAGCAGCCGCGCCAGCCGCCGGCGGCGGAAGCCGAAGGCCTGAAGAGCCGCCAGCTCGCGGCGCCGCTCGAAGGCGTTGCGCAGCAGCAGCAGGCCCAGGCCGAGGGTGCCCAGCAGCAGCCCCAGGCCGCCGAGGCTCTGGAAGGTGGACAGGTAGGTGCTCTCGATCTCGGCGAAGCGGGCCAGGCGCTCGGCGGCGGGTGCGGCGTCGAAGCCGAAGTCGCCCAGGCCGCGCTCGAGGCCGGCGATCAGCGCCGGCACCCGCGCCTCGTCCGGCGTATCCACGAGGAAGAAGCCGTACCCGCTGCGCTCGGGGAAGAGGCGCTCGAAAGCGGACTCCGCGATGACCAGCTCGCTCTGGAAGATCGACCCCCGCAGCAGGGCCGCCAGGCGCAGCCGCACGGGCCGGCCCGCGGCGTCGTGGATGGTCAGATCCTCCCCCAGGCCCAGCTTCAGGATCCACTGGGCCGAGTTGGCGTCGGCGGCGGCGGCCACCACACCCGGACCGAGGTCCTCCTCCAGCAGCCGCCAGGGGTTGCCGTCCATGTGCGGGGCCAGGGGCAGGTGGGAGGCGAAGGGGAAGCGGCTGTCCTCGATCAGGCCCGGCGGCGCCCCCAGCAGCCGCGGGCGCCCGGGTTGGTAGAGGTTCAGGCAGCTCACGTCCTCCCCGGGCAGGGAGCGCAGCTGCAGGATGCGGCCCCCCTCCAGGCTCTCCTCGAGGGCCGCGGGCAGCCCCAGCTCCCGGCGGACGCCGGCGTCGTTCAGGTCGCCGTGCACGGGCAGGTCCGACTCGGCGACCACGGCGTAGCCTCCGGCCCCTGGCGGGAGTCGGCTCTCTGATCCAGTCGTCGGCCGGTGGGCGCCGACGGCGGCGATGACGAAGACGGCGCAGGCCACCAGGGAGACGGCGGTGAGGCTGCGGCCGTGATGGCGGCGGATGTTGCGGGCCCCGGCCGCGGCCAGGGACCCGGAGCGCCGGGGGCGACCGGAGGCCGCTGGGCCCTGTCGCAGCCAGCCCGAGAGCTGACTCGGCCCGGCCAGCGATCCGGACGGGCGCCCGTCTACGCCGGCGGGCGCCCGCCG
>CAZEHQ010000168.1:0-10320 GCA_964512165.1 uncultured Gemmatimonadaceae bacterium
GCGCCCGGGGGCGCTGCTGGCCTCGGTCGCCGTGGGCCTGGCGCAGATGCGGCGCCGGCCGTGGCGCACCGGCCTGACCTGCGCCACCCTGGTGATGCTGACCTTCTCCGTCCTCTCCTTCACCTCCATCCGCGACTCCTTGCGCACCAACTGGATCGACGTCGGACCGGGGGCCGCGTACGACGGCGCCCTCGTGCGCATGCCGGGGTGGAAGACCATGGAGCTGGAGGGCTGGCGCCTGCTGCGCGACTGGTTCGGCGAGGAGCGGGTTTCGCCGCGGGCCTGGATGACGGCGTCCTCGCCGGGGGCCTCCTTCCGGGTCGAGCGATATGGGGAGGAGGACCGGCCGGTGGGGGTCCAGGAGTTCGCCGGGCTAACGACCGGCGACGAAGGGCTGCTGGGGGAGGGCCTGGTTGCCGGGCGTTGGCTGCGCCCGGGGGAGGAGGAGAGGGCCGTGGGGGTCCAGGGCTTTGCCGGTCTCACCGCCGGCGACGAGGCGCTCCTCGGCCCGGGGCTGACCGCCGGACGCTGGCTGCGCCGGGGCGAGGAGGACGCCTGCCTGCTGCCGGTGAACCTGGCCGACTCTCTGGGGATCAGCGCCGGGGGGCTGGAAGGGGCGCGGGTGCGGATCTTCGGGGAGGTATTCCGCGTGGCGGGCCTGCTCTCCCCGGAGGCGCTGGACCGCCCCGACCTCAACGGTGAGCCGCTGACGCCGCTGGACCCCGAGGCCCAGCAGCCCCGCGAGGCCGAGGTCGGCGGTGAGGGCGGCGAGCCCCTCGTCTTCGCGCATCTGCCCGGCAACTCGACGCTGGTCCTGCCCTTCGCGGCCCTCATGCGCTGGGAGGCGGCGAGCCTGACCTCGGTGAGCCTCCGCCTCGGCGGCGGCCGCGGGGAGATCCGGCGCGACCTGGAGGAGCTGGCCGTCACCCTCGACCTCAACCTCTTCGCCGGCCTGGAGGGACGGCGGCTGCTGATCAACACCGTGGGCGCCGCCTCGGTCTCGGGCCTGGCCGGGCTGGCGGTGCCGCTGCTGATCGCCGCCCTCATCGTCCTCAACACCATGCTCGGCGCCGTCTGGGAGCGCACCCGCGAGATCGGCACCTTCAACGCCGTCGGCCTGGCGCCGGCCCACGTGAGCGGGCTGTTCATGGCCGAGGCCGTGGCCCTGGGCGTGGTCGGGGCCGTGGCGGGGTACCTCCTCGGCCAGACCGCCGCCCAGCTGCTGGGGCACCGGGGCTGGCTCACCGGCCTGGAGCTGAACTACTCCTCCCTGGCGGCGGTCCTCACCCTCGGCTCGGTGGTGCTGCTGGTGGCCGCCTCGGCCATCTATCCCGCCATCCTGGCCGGCCGCATCTGCACCCCGGGGATCGAGCGCCGCTGGAGCCTGCCGGCAGGCTTTGCGGGAGACCGCCTCGAGGTGCCGCTGCCGTTCTCGCTGCCGCGGGGCGAGGCCCGGGGTCTGGCCGCCTTCCAGGCGGGGTTCTGGGCCGAGCACCAGGAGCAGTCCATCGGCGCCGGGTTCTACGTGGAGTCCCTCGACCTGCGCCGCGAAGGGGAACGGGTGCGCCTGGGCGCCCGGGTCTGGCTGGCGCCCTTCGACCAGGGGGTGGTGCAGCGCGCCGAGTTGTGGATCGGCCCGGGACAGGACCCCCGGTTCTGCGACATGGAGATGCGCCTGGAGCTGCTGGAGGGCGATCCCTCGGCGTGGCGGCGGGTGGTGCGCGCCTTCCTCGACGACGTGCGACAACTGTTCCTGGTCTGGCGGACCCTGGACGACGAGGAGCGCCGCCGGTACGCGGCGGAGCTGCCGCGCTGGGAGGGGGCGGGGGCCTCGGAGCCGGAGCCGGAGGCGGCGCCGACATGAGGCTGGCCCTGCTCATCGTCGCCCTCACGGCCGCGGCGGCCTGGCTGGCTCAGCGGGTCGAGCTGGTCTTCAACGGACCCTACCTGGCCGGGGCGGGGAGCCAGCCCGGCGGTCAGGTCTTCCTCGCCGTGCCGCTGGCGGCGCTGGCCGCGGCGGCCCTCTTCCGGCGGCTCCTCGGCCCGGGGGACCGGGCCGTGCTCTACGCAGGTCTCGCCGTGGGCGCCTCGGTCACCGCCTCGGGGATGATGCACCGCTTCCTGCCGGCCCTGGTGACCGGCTTCTACGGCGGCTTCGCGCGGCCCGACGGGCCCTACTACCGCTTTCTGCGGGTGGTGCCGGGCTGGCTGGTGCCCGGCGGGCCCAACGAGGCGCCGGCGGTGGGCGCCTTCGAGGGCGGAGCCGCGGTGCCCTGGGGGGCGTGGCTGCTGCCGCTGGCGGCCTGGACCGCGTTCTTCGGCGCCTTCTTCCTCACCTGCTTCTGCCTGGTCTGGCTGCTGCGCCGCCGCTGGCTGGAGACCGAGCGCCTCGGCTTCCCGCTGCTGGAGATGCCCCGGGCCCTGATCGAGGGCGGCCTCTTCCGCCGGCGCCTGTTCTGGTGGGGGGCGCTGGTGCCGGTGGTGCTCCTCGGGGTCAACGGGCTGAACCACTACGCGCCGGACGTGCCCGAGATCCCGTCCGGCCTCAACCTGGCCAACTTCCTCCTCGACGATCCCTGGAAGGCGATGGCCAGCTTCGAGTCGCCTTTCTGGTTCGACTTCGAGCCGCTGCTGGTGGGCGTCGCCTTCCTCATGCCGGTGGAGGTCTCCTTCAGCACCTGGGTCTTCTACCTGCTGACCCGGGTGCAGCTGCTGGCGGGCCACTTCCTCGGCCGGTCGGAGTACCGGGGCGACTTCATCCCCGGCCACGGGTCGCCGTGGCTCGACTGGCCCGGCCACTTCCCCTTCTTCATGAACCAGGCCCGCGGCGGGCTGCTCCTCCTGGGCCTCATGAGCCTGTGGGCGGCGCGCCGCTCCCTGAGGGCGGCCCTCTCCTGGCGCAGCCGGGCCACCTGGGGACTGGCGGCGGGCTTCGCCTTCCTGTGGGCGTGGACCACGGCCCTGGGCGTGCCGGCACTGATGGGCGCCGCGGCGCTGCTGCTGATCCTGCTCGTCTGCCTCGCCTTCGCGCGCCTGCGCGCCGACGGCGGCCTGCCGGTGGCCGGCACCCCCATGCTCGCCGGTTACCTGTTCTTCGTCGCCGCCGGCACCGGCGCCGGGCGCTTCGCCGACTCCACCTACGTGGGCTTCGCCTTCCTCGCCGTCTTCGGCTTCACCATGATCGGCCTGTGGCCGGCGCTGCAGCTGGAGGGACTGAAGCTGGCCGAGACCAGCGGCGCGTCGGTGCGGCGCCTGACCTGGGGCATGGGCCTGGGGCTGCTGGCGGGGCTGGGGGCCGGCTACCTCTTCGCCCTGGAGACGATCTACGAGCACGGCCTCTTCGCCCTGCAGGAGCAGGGGGGAGCCCGGGCCGAGGCCCGCATCGGCCGCTACTACAACTACCTCTTCAAGGACGCCGGCAACGTCACCGGCCCCACCGACTGGGTGCGGCTGGGCTTCCACGCCGCCGGCGCCGCCTTCACCGGGTTCCTGGCGCTCATGCGCCAGCACTTCCTGCGCTGGCCCCTGCACCCCATGGGCTTCGTCTTCGGCACCGGCTTCGGCTGGCTGGTCTGGGGGTCCGTGCTGTGCGGCTGGCTGTGCAAGTGGCTGGCCGTGCGCTACGGGGGCGCGCGCACCTACCGGCGGGTCCTGCCCTTCTTTCTGGGCATGATCTTCGGCGAGGTCTGCATGCGCCTGCTGTGGGCGGCGGTGGCCCTGTGGCAGGGCGAGATGGGGGAGGGGTACCGCATCTGATGGCCGAGCCCGCCACCATGCAGCCGCCCGAGCGCTACGCCGAGGGCTTCACCCTGCGCACTGTGGCCGGCGCCTTCTTCGTCGGCTTCATCATGATGCCGGGGGCGATCTACATGGGCCTCATCGCCGGCGTCACCATGGGCGCCGCCGCCGAGTGGGTGACCATCATCCTGTTCTCGGAGCTGGCGCGCCGCTCCTTCGCGCCCCTGACGCGCCAGGAGATCTACCTCATCTACTATATCGCCGGAGGGCTGGCCGGCGCCGTGGGCGGCGCCATGCTCGCCGGCGGCCCCTTCGGGCAGCTGATCTGGCACCAGTACCTGGTGCAGTCCCAGGCCGCCGCCGGCTTCGGCATCGCCGACCAGGTGCCCGCCTGGGTCTCGCCGCCGCCGGGCTCGGAGGCGCTCACCGGGCGCACCTTCCTGCACCGCGCCTGGATCCCGCCCATGGCGGTGCTGGCCGCCTCCCTCGTGCTGTCCCGCGTCGAGTGGTTCACCCTCGGCTACATCCTCTTCCGCGTCACCTCCGACGTGGAGCGCCTGCCCTTCCCCCTGGCCCCGGTGGCGGCCCAGGGGGCCACGGCCCTGGCCGAGGCCGACGACGGCCGCGGCGGCTGGCGCTGGCGGGTGTTCTCCGTGGGCCTCGGCATCGGCCTCCTCTTCGGCGCCGTCTACCTCGGGCTGCCGGCGCTGACGGGGCTCATCGCCAGCGACCCCATCGCCCTGCTGCCCATCCCCTGGATCGACCTGACCCGCACCACCGAGTCCTTCCTGCCGGCGGCGCCCATCGGCCTGGCCACCGACCTGGGCCTGGTGCTGGTGGGCACGGTGCTGCCCTTCTGGATCGTCGTCGGCTCCTTCGCCGCGGCCATGGTCCACTCCCTCGGCAGCCCCGTCCTCTACCACCTCGGGGCGCTGCCCCACTGGCGCCCGGGCATGGACACGATCCTGACCAACTTCGCCAACGACGTCGACGTGTGGCTGAGCGTCTACATCGGCGCCGGCGTCGCCGTCGGCCTCATCGGCGTCGGCCACGTCATCGTCTCCCTGCGGCGGTCCCGGGGGCAGGGCGGAAGGGGGCGCCTGGGCGCGGCGCCCCCGGGCCGGGGCGACTTCCCCATCTGGCTGGCCGCCGGCGGCTATGTCCGGTCGACCCTGGCCATGATCTGCCAGTGCCTGCTGCTGCTCGAGGACGACGAGTTCCCCCTCGCCTTCCTGCTCCTCTTCGGCTTCGTGCTGACCCCGGCCATCTCCTACGTCAACGCGCGCATGGCCGGACTCACCGGGCAGCCCATCAGCTTCCCCATGATCCGCGAAGGGGCCTTCATCCTCAGCGGCTACCGGGGGGTCGACATCTGGTTCACGCCGATCCCCTACGCCGACCACGGCCGCCGCGCCCAGCTCTTCCGCGAGGTCGAGCTCACGGGCACGCGCTTCACCTCCATCCTCAAGGCGGAGCTGCTGCTGCTGCCCCTGAGCCTGGTCTGCGGCTTCCTGTTCTGGTCGCTCATCTGGCGCATGGGGCCGATCCCCTCCCCCGCCTTCCAGTACGCCCAGACCTGGTGGCACCTCATCGCCCTGCGCCAGTGCCTGTGGTACTCCGCCACCCTCGGCGGCGACTCCCTCTTCGCGGAGGCGATCAAGGCGGAGTGGATCTTCGGCGGCTTCGCCTTCGCCGGCGGCACCTTCGGCCTGCTGTCGCTGCTGCGCCTGCCCGTGGCCCTGATCTACGGCTTCGTGCGCGGCCTGCCGGGACTGCCCCACCTGCTCATTCCGGAGATGGTGGGCGCCCTCATCGCCCGCTACTGGCTGGAGAAGCGCTTCGGCACGGCGCGCTGGCGGCGTTACGCGCCGGTGCTGCTGGCCGGCTACGCCTGCGGCATGGGTCTGGTGGGCATGTCGGCGGTGGCGGTGGCGCTGATCTCGAAGTCGGTGACGCAATTGCTGTATTGATCGAACAGCCGAAGGCGGCGTTCAGGCCATGCGATAGCCGACGCCGCGCTCGTTGACGATGAGCGCGGAGCTGGCCGCGTCGTCACCGAGTTTCCGGCGGAGTCTCTTGACACAGGTGCGGAGGCGGTTCGTGTCGGGATCCTGTCCGCCCCACACCTGGTGCAGCAGTGTGTCCGTGGTCACCACCCGCCCGGCGTTGAGCGAGAGCGCTCGCAGGAGTTCGAATTCGGTGGCGGTGAGCTCGACCGGACGACCGGCCAGGCTCACCCGGCGCTCGTCGAAATCGATGGCCAGGTCCTCGAGCACGAGGGTGTCGGGCCTGGCTCGGCTCCTGAGCGCGGCCTGAACGCGAGCCACCAGTTCCGTGGGGGAACAGGGCTTGACGATGTAGTCGGCCGCTCCGAGCTCGAGCGCCCTGGCGATGGTCTCGTCTCTGCGGTAGGCGGAGATGAAGATGACGGGCCGTTCGGCGAGTTCAGGGATCCCCCGCATCAGCTCGATCCCGTCGGTGCCCGGCAGCATGAGATCGAGCAGGACGAGCCCGGGCTTCTCATTCCGGAGCAGGGCCCGCAGCCTCTGGGGGTCCCCCGTCACGAGCGGGGCGTAACCGGCCGTGGAGAGAGCCTCTCGAAGGAAGTGCGAGCTCTGCGGGTCGTCGTCGACGACAAGGATGCGAGTGGGCATTCGCCCTTCCGAAGGCGGTCCCGGAGACTGGCGGGTCGAGCCGGCGGCGGCCTCGCCGGCCACCGGAAGGGTGAAGGTGAACCGCGCGCCCTGCCCCGGCCCGCCGCTCTCGGCCCAGATGCGGCCCCCGTGGGCCTCCACCAACCCTCCGCAGATGGCAAGGCCCAGGCCGTAGCGCACCGCTCCACCGTCCGGGTCGTCCCTGGCCTGCTTGTCGAAGAGGTGCGGGAGACGCTCCGGCGCCACGCCCCGGCCTTCGTCGGCAACCGAGACCGCGATGTGCGAGCCGTCGAGCACCGCTGTCACCCGGATGGGCAGCGATTCGGGAGAGCTGCGGGCGGCGTTGGACAACAGGTTGGTGAGGACCTGCAGGATGCGCCGGGGGTCGGCCATCACCCTCGGCAGGTCGGAGGGCAGTTCGATGGTCAGGTCATGGCGCCCACCGCCACTGAGGAAAGTGCTCCGGGCCCGGTCGACCAGGGCGGTCACCTCCGATGGCTCGGGCGCAACCGACAAGGTCCCCGAGTCGATGCGCCCGGCGTCGAGGAGATCGCTGATGAGGCCCCGCATGTGGTCGGCCTGCTCGTCGATGATGCGGAAGAACTCGCGCAGTTCGGCCCGATCCAGCTCGGGCGAGGCGGCCAGGACCGTTGCGGTCGAGCCCTTGATCGATGTCAGCGGGGCCCGCAGCTCGTGGCTCACCATGTCCAGGAACTCGGAAGCCTCCAGGTCGGCGCGGGCCCTCGGCCCCTCGCGGTGGATGCGCGCGTTCACGTTGGGTTCTTCGCGCTTCTTCATGGGCGTCTTCGTGAAATAGTGAGGGGTCTACACGGCAATGCCACAGTAGAAGCCCCAATGTACACGTTTGCGCCACGTACGGGGCCTAAATTCCCAAGGATTGTTTTTTTCGGGGGCCGGCCGCAGCGGACAGCCCCTGTCCCCCTTTCCCCCATCTTTTGTCCCGGGGAAGGAGGACCCATGCTCATATCTGATGCGATTCACAAGACCGACCGTCTCGAACAGATCAAGGTCCTGTTCCGGCGGCGGCCCGAAGGGGTAGGGACGGGCGAGATCGCCCGGCTCCTGGGCATCAGTCAACGCACCGCCCGGCGCTATGTGAAGGAGCTGTCGGAGCACGGACGGCTGCCGGTCTACCGGGAGGGGCGGCTCTGGAAGCTGGTCGAGGGCGGGCACATCGACCTGCTTCGCATCCAGTTGAACCTCGACGAGGCCCTCTCCCTCTACCTGGCGGCCCGGCTGCTGTCCGCCTACAGCGACAAGCACAATCCGCACGTGGTCGCATCCCTGCTCAAGCTCGCGGCAACCCTGCCCGAGACGATCGGCGAGCACGTCGAGAAGGCGGCCGTGGCGGTATCGCAGAGAAGGCTCGTCCCCGCCTATCTGAAGGTCATGGAAGGGTTGACCCGGGCCTGGGCGGGCCGGCGGCAGGTGCAGCTTGTCTACCGGGATCCGATCTCCGGGGAACGCACCGAGCGACTCTTCGACCCCTTCTTCATCGAGCCGTCCTTCGTCGGCTATTCCTCCTATGTCTTCGGCTTCGATCACTTTCGCGGGGCGATCCGCTCCTTCAAGCTCGAGCGCTTGGAGAGAGTCGATGTGCTGGACGCGGGCTTCGAGGTGCAGTCGGACTTCGATCCCTACGAGTATCTCAGGCACTCCTGGGGGATCCGGGGCGGAGACGAGGTGGTCGACGTGAAGCTGCGGTTCTCCCGAAAGGCGGTCTATCGAGTGAATGAGTCGGACTGGCCGGGGGTGGTGGACCGGGAGGAAGACCCGGAGGGGCGCTGCACGCTGACCTTTCAGGTCAACCACGTCCTGGAGATAAAGTCCTGGATCCGGGCATGGGGACCGGAGTGCGAGGTGCTGGCCCCGGAGGAGTTGCGCCGGGAGATCGGGGAAGAGATGGAGGCCGCGGCGGGGCTGTACTCGAGCAATCGATGAGCAACTATCCGGGGCTGGTGAGCCTCGGCTCGGGGTACCAGGACTCAGGTCTGCAGATGCCATGAAGGCACCCGTATTCTGTGTATTGGGGCTAGTCGCCCTCTCTCTGCGGTTGGGGGCCGATCCCCTGCTTGAGGGTTGGGTGCGGCTGGAGTCCGGACAGCCGGTCGCCGGGGCGCAGGTGCTGCTCTTCGATCTGGCCGACCTGCGCTCGCCGCCGGTGGCGGCGATGACGGATGAGAGCGGCAGGTTCACCCTGCCACCCGCGGCCTATCCGGGGCGGTCTGTCCCCGAGCGGTTCGGCCTGGGGGCGAATTACCCCAACCCCTTCAATCCCTCCACGATCATCCCGTACCAACTGCCGGCGGCGATGCACGCGCGGCTGGAGGTCTTCAACGTTCTCGGGCAGCGCGTTGCCACCCTGGTGGATGGCGAGCGGCCGGCCGGCTCTCACACCGCGACCTGGGAGGCCGTGGACGCGCAGGGCCGCGCCGTGGCCGCCGGGGTGTATCTCTACCGGCTCAGCGCGGGCGGCAGGCACCAGACCCGCCGCATGGTGCTGATCGACGGCCAGGCGGGAGCGGCGGTTGCGGTCCCCGGTGGTTCAGCCGCAGGGGCGGAGTTCCGGGAAGCGGACAGGCTCCATGGACTGACCGTCTCGGCCGAGGGACTGGTCGCCTACGTGGACCCGGCTTTCCGCGCAGAGGCCGGCATGGCTCCGCTGGACATCGTCGTCGAAACCCCCGGCAGCCATCCCCGGGCCAAGACAGCGGCGACTGCGATCCTCGGAGACGTCGACAACAACGGCCGGGTCGACATTTTCGACGCCCTGCTGGTGGCCGTGTACAGCGCCAATCCCGCCCTCGTCATGCCGAACAACGGCGACATCACGCTCGGCGACGTCAACCGGGACGGCCGGACGGATCTCACCGACGCCTACCACATTGCCACCTACATAGTCAATCCCTCCGATCCGGCGCTGCCCCCCGGGATCGGGGCGGCCATTGCGCAACAGCCACCGCAACCCCCGCCAACGGGGATCGCTGCGTCGAAGCTGTACTGGTCGGACTGGGGTACGGACAAGATCCAGCGTTCGGACCTGGACGGCTCGAATGTGGAAGATGTGGTCGACGGCGGTGTGGATGGTCCGGACGGGCTGTCCCTGGATCCGGCCGGGGGCTGGCTCTACTGGACGGACGCGGGCACCAACAAGATCCAGCGGGGCAGCGTGGAGCGGCGCAGCGCGATCGAAGACCTGGTCACCGGCCTGGGCATTCCCTACGGACTGGCGCTGGACCTGTCGGGCGGCAAGATGTACTGGACGAACCGGCAGACGAACAAGATCCAGCGTTCCAACCTCGACGGCTCGGCGGTCGAAGACCTGGTCACCAGCGGTCTGACCTTCCCCGGCGGTCTGGCCCTGGACGTGTCGGCCGGCAAGATGTACTGGACCAACCCGGGGGCGCGGAAGATCCAGCGGTCGAACCTGAGCGGTTCCGGTGTCGAGGACCTGGTGACCAGCGGGTTGGGCAGTCCCACCGGTCTGGCGCTGGACGTGTCCGGCGGCAAGATGTACTGGACCGACCGGGGCACGGACAAGATCCAGCGTTCCAACTTGAGCGGCACCGGTGTGGAAGACCTGGTCACGAGTGGGCTGGACAGTCCCAATGGGCTGGCCCTGGACGTGCCGGGCGGGAAGATGTACTGGGCGGACGCGGGCACCAACAAGGTGCAGCGGGCCAATCTCGACGGCTCGGGCGTCGAAGACCTGCTCACCAGCGCCGACGGACTCGTCGATCCATCCGGGGTCGTCCTTGGGGGAACCTCTGCTGCCGGCACCGGTGGAGGTGGAGGCGGAGGCACCGGTCCGGCCCCGGACCTGATCGTGCAGTCGCCGACGGTGAGCAGCAGCAGCCCGTCGGCGGGCGGCTCCTTCACCCTGCGGGCGACGGTGCGCAACCAGGGG
>CAZEHQ010000169.1:0-10291 GCA_964512165.1 uncultured Gemmatimonadaceae bacterium
GGCGGCGACGGAGGCGTTCAGCGAGCCGGCCTGCTCGCGGCCCATGGGGATGCGGGCGACGAAGTCGCAGCTCTGGCGGACCAGGGGCCGCAGGCCGCGCCCCTCGGCGCCGACGACGAGGGCGCCGGGGCCGCTGAAGTCGAGGGAGTCGAAGGACCGGCCGCCGGCGGCGTCGAGGCCGGTGACCCACAGTCCGGCCCCGCGGGCCCTGGTGAGGGCCTGCCGCAGGTTGGCCACCCGGCAGAGGGGGAACTGCTCGGCGGCCCCGGCGGCGGCCTTGGCGGCCGTCGAGGTCAGCCCGGCGCCGCCGCGTCGCGGGATGACGGCGGCGTCGGCCCCGAGGGCGTGGGCGGTGCGCAGGATGGCGCCGAGGTTGTGCGGGTCCTGGATGCCGTCGAGGAAGACCAGGAAGCCGGACTCCCGGGCCCCGGACAGGACCTGCTCGAAGTCGGCGTAGGAGCGGGCCGCCAGCAGGGCCACCACGCCCTGGTGGTTGCCGCCCGCGGCGGCCCGGTCGAGAGCCGAACGGTCGCGCATGTCCAGCGGCACGCCGAGCCGGCGGGCCAGTGCGCGGATCTCGTCGACCACGTCGCCGCGGCCTCCGCGCACCAGGAGCAGGCGATGGACCGGCCGCTCCGACTGCAGCGCCGCGAGGACGGGCCGCCGGCCGAAGAGGATGTCCTCGCCGCCGGAACGGCTCAAGGCGACGGAGGGCCGGCGGCGGCGAGCACGGTCAGGCCGGCTCCCCGGTATCGGAGTCCGCCTGCTGCCGCCACCGGCTCAGCAGCTCCAGGGCCTCCATCGGGGTGGTACGGTCCAGGTCGAGGTCGCGCAGCTCCTGCAGCAGGCGGGAGGCCTCCGGCGGCGGGCCCTGGCCGAAGAGGTCCATCTGCGAGGGGTCTACGGCCCGCCCCCCGCTCCCGGCGGAGGCGCCGTCCCCCGCCTCGAGGCCCGCGAGGATCTCCTCGGCGCGCCGCAGGACGGCGCCGGGCATGCCCGCCATGCGGGCCACGTGGATGCCGTAGCTGCGGTCGCAGGGGCCGGGGGCGAGGCGGTGCAGGAAGAGGACGCGGCCGCCCTCCTCGCGCACCTGGACGTTGACGTTGCGTACCCGGTCGAGGCGGTCCTCCAGCTGGGTGAGCTCGTGGTAGTGGGTGGCGAAGAGCGTTCGCGGGCGCGCCAGGCCGTTGTCGTGGAGGTACTCGACGACCGCCCAGGCGAGGCTGAGGCCGTCGTAGGTGCTGGTGCCGCGGCCGAGCTCGTCCATCAGGATCAGGCTGCGGGAACCGGCGTTGTTGAGGATCGTGGAGGCCTCGTTCATCTCGACCATGAAGGTACTCTCGCCGCGGGCGAGATCGTCGGAGGCGCCGACGCGGGTGAAGACGCGGTCCACCACCCCGATGCGGGCGCCGCGGGCGGGGACGAAGGCGCCCATCTGGGCGAGGACGACGATGATCCCCACCTGGCGGATGATCGTCGACTTGCCGGCCATGTTCGGTCCCGTCACCAGCAGGACCTGGTCGCCGTCGCAGTCCAGGCTCACGTCGTTGGGGACGAAGCGGCCCTGGGGCAGCCGGCCCTCGACGACGGCGTGGCGTCCGCCCTCGATCTCGATGACCTGACCGTCGTCGACGGCAGGGCGCACGTAGTCCCCGGCCACCGCCGCCTCCGCCAGCCCGGCGAGGACGTCGACGGCGGCCACCGCGGCGCCGGCCTGCTGCACCTCGGCGGAGCAGCGCGCCGCGCGGTCGCGCAGATCGGCGAAGAGCTCCGCCTCGAGGGCGCCGATGCGCTCCTCGGCCTGCAGGACCCTGGCCTCCTGCTCCTTCAGCTCCGGGGTGACGAAGCGCTCGGCGTTGGCCAGGGTCTGCTTGCGCGTGTAGTCGTCCGGAACGCGCTCGAGGTTCGCCTTGCTCACCTCGATGTAGTACCCGAAGACCTGGTTGAAGCCGATCTTGAGGCTGCCGATCCCGGTGCGCCGGCGCTCCTCCGCCTGCATACGGGCGATCCACTGGCGCCCGCCGGAGGAGACCGCCCGCAGCTCGTCGAGGCCGGCGTCGTAGCCCTCGCGGATGACGCCGCCGTCGCCGACGACGGCGGGCGGGTCGTCCACCAGGCCCTTGCGCACCAGGGCGACGAGGGGCCCGAGGTCGGGCAGGTCGGGGCCGCACAGGCGCCGCAGCAAGTCGGCGTCGAAGGCCGCGGCCACGGCGGCGATGTCCGGAAGGGCCTCGAGGGAGGCGGCCAGGCCGGAGAGGTCGCGGGGCGTGCCCCGCCGGCAGCAGAGGCGGGCCATCATGCGCTCCACGTCGCCGACGCGCTCCAGCTGCTCGCGCAGGCGGGCGCGCTCCGGGCGCGCGCCGGCCAGGGCCTCCACCGCGTCGTGGCGCTCGCCGATCGCGGCGGGGTCGCGCAGGGGCGAGAGCAGCCACTGCCGCAGCAGGCGGGCCCCCATGGGGGTGCACGTGCGGTCGATGACGTTCAGCAGCGACCCCTCGCGGCCGCCGTCGTGCTGGTTGGCCACCAGCTCGAGGTTGCGCTGGGCGGTGGCGTCGAGGAGCAGGCAGCTCTCCCGGCGGCGGCGGCGCAGCCGCTGCACGTGGGCCACGGTGGAACGCTGGTTCTCGCGCAGGTAGGCGACGGCGGCGCCCGCGGCGCGCACGCCGAGATCGAGGTCCTCGCAGTCGTAGCCCTTGAGGGAGCGGACCCCGAGCTGCTCCAGCAGGGCCTCGCGGGCGGTGTGATACTCGAAGCGCCAGTCCTCGATGCGGGTGACGGCGGCGCCGGGGAGGGTCCCCTTCAGGCGCTCGAGGCGCTGCCCGTCGAAGTCCTCCCCCACGACCAGCTCTGCCGGTGCCGACCGTTCGACCTCGTCGTCGAGGTCGGAGGAGGCCACCTCCTCCACGGCGAAGTCGCCGGTGGACAGGTCGACCCAGGCGATGCCCGCCGCCGGCCCCCGGGTGCAGAGACTGGCGATGAAGTTGTTGCGCTGGCCGTCGAGCATGCTGTCGGACAGGGCCGTCCCGGGGGAGACGATCTCCACCACGTCGCGCTTGACCAGGCCCTTGGCCTTCTTCGGGTCCTCCACCTGCTCGCAGATCGCCACCTTGCGCCCCATGCCGATGAGGCGGGCCACGTACCCCTCCATGGCGTGGTGGGGGACACCGGCCAGGGGCACGTCGCCGGAGGTCTTGCCGTGGTTGCGCGAGGTCAGGGTCAGGCCGAGGAGACGGGCCGCCTCGCGGGCGTCCTCGAAGAACATCTCGTAGAAGTCGCCCATGCGGAAGAACAGGATGGCGTCGTCGTGCTCGCGCTTGAAGCGCATGTACTGCTCCATCGCCGGCGACAGCTTGGATTCGGCCATGGGCGCTAAGATAACCACCCCCCGGAACACGAAAAGAGCGCGGCCGGACCCCTGCGCCGGCCGCGCTCCAGCGATGCTGCTGACCGGCGGCTCAGGCCGTCTCCTCCTCCTTCTCCTTCTCCGCGCCGGCGCCGGAGTCGGCGTCGCCCCAGCTCTCCATCTCCTCGTCCTGATCCTCGGGCTCCTCGGGCTCCTCGACCTCCCGCACGGGGTGGGCGGCGGCGAACTCGTCGACCTCGCTCTGGTCCTTGTCGCGCAGGTACTCGAGGACGCTGAGGACGATCTTCTTCTGCTCCTCGTCGAACTCGATCACCCTCAGCGGCAGCTCCTGCCCGACCTCGAAGCTCTGGCGGGGGGTCTCCAGCCCCTCGATGGCGAGCTGTGACAGGGGCACGAAGCCGTCCACGTCGTTCTCGAGGCTGACCACGATACCGCGCTCGAGCATGCGCGACACCGTGCCCTTCGACTCGGTGCCGACGGCGTAGATCCTGACCAGCTCCGGCCACGGGTTCTCGAAGGCGACCTTGTGGCTCAGGGAGATTCGGCGCCGCTTCTTGTCGATGTCGGTGACCACCACGGGAATGACGTCGCCCTTCTTGAACATCTCGCTGGCCTGGCGGATGCGGCGCGTCCAGGACATGTCCGAGATGTGCACGAGACCGTCGATGCCTTCCTCGATCTCGACGAAGGCGCCGAAGTTGGTCAGGCTCTTCACCGTGCCCTCCAGGCGGGTGCCGCCCGGATAGCGGTTGTCCAGGGTCTCCCAGGGATCGGGGTCGGTCTGCTTCATCCCCAGGGAGATCTTCTGGTTCTCCACGTCGAGCTTGAGGACCATCACCTCCACCTGGTCGCCGATGGAGACCAGCTTGGAGGGATGACGCACGTGCTGGGTCCAGGACATCTCGGAGATGTGCACCAGTCCCTCGATGCCCTCCTCGAGCTCGACGAAGGCGCCGTAGTCGGTGATGCTCACCACCTTGCCCTTGGTGGTGGTGCCCTCCGGGAACCGGTCGCCGATGTCGTCCCAGGGATGGGGCGTGAGCTGCTTGAGGCCCAGGGAGATGCGCTCCCGCTCGCGGTCGTAGTTGAGGACCTTGACGCGGATGCGGTCGCCGATGGAGACCATCTCCGACGGGTGGGAGACGCGCCCCCAGGACATGTCGGTGATGTGCAGCAGACCGTCGAGGCCGCCCAGATCGATGAAGGCGCCGAAGTCGGTGATGTTCTTGACCACCCCCTCGCGGATCTGGCCGTCCTCGAGCTCGGCCACCAGCTCCTGGCGCATCTTCTCGCGTTCCTCCTCGAGGACGGAACGCCGCGACACGACGATGTTCCGCCGCGCCTTGTTGAGCTTGATGATCTTGAACTCGTAGTCGTTGCCGAGGTACTGGTCGAAGTTCTTCACCTGCCGGATGTCGATCTGCGACCCGGGCAGGAAGGCCTCGACGCCGAGGAGGTCGACGACGATGCCGCCCTTGATCCGGCGCATCAGCCGGCCGCGCACCGTCGTGCCGCCCTCGTGGGCGTCCTTGATGCTGTCCCAGACGCGCATGAAGTCGGCCTTCTGCTTGGACAGCACCACGCACCCTTCGAGATCCTCCACGTTCTCCAGGAAGACGTCGATCTCCTGGCCGATGTCGATGGCCGACGGATCGTCGCCGAACTCGCGGATGGGGATCGCCCCCTCGGACTTGAACCCGATGTCGACGAGGACCTCGTTGGGGTTGACGTTCACCACCTTCCCCTTGACGATCTCGCCTTCCTTGATGCCGGAGAAGCTGTCGTCGTACATCTGCGCGAGCTGCTCGAACTCCTGCTCGTCGTACTCCGGCCGGTCGAGCTCCTCGATGCTGGCCTGCCCGTACACGGGCGCGGCGGTCTCTGCGGTCTCTGCGGTCTCTGCGGTCATTCGGCTTCTTCCGTCTCGCCTCCGGGGCCGCCCGTCAGGCCGGCGCCGGGAGGGCTGTGGGCTCCGGCCAGGGCCGGGAACCCGGGTTGATGAACCGGCTCGCCCTCGTGGCGGGCCGGCAAACGAAACTCCTTCAGGCGCCGCGCTCGCGCGCCAGCGCCACGATGCGGTCCACCACCTGATCGGCCGTCAGGCCGCTGGTGTCCACCTCCACCGCATCCTCCGGCGCCCCTCCCTCGACGCCGTAGTCGCGCTCGGCGTCCTCCCGGTCGCGCCGGCGGATGTCGGCGCGCACGCGGGACAGGCTGATCTCGACCCCGGCGGCGAGGAACTCGCGGTGCCGGCGGCGGGCCCTTTCCTCCAGGTCGGCGACCATGCGCACCTTCAGGTCCGCATGGGGAAAGACGACCGTGCTCATGTCGCGGCCTTCGGCGACGACGCCGCCGCAGCGGCCGATCTCGCGTTGCCGCCGCACCAGGACGCGGCGCACCACGGGATCGTCGGCGAAGGCGCCCACCGCGCGCGAGACCTCGGGACGGCGGATGGCCTCACTCACATCTTCTCCCCCGAGGTGAATGCCCCCGCCCCGGCCCGCCGGGAACTCGAGACTCAAACCCTCGAGGAACGCCCCGAGGGCAGGGGCCCCGGGCTCGACGCCGCGGCGGGTGGCGGCCAGGGCCACCGCCCGGTACATGGCGCCGGTGTCGAGATGGCGGTAGCCGAGGGCGGCGGCGGCCCCCCGTGCCGCCGTGGACTTGCCGGCGCCGATGACTCCGTCGATGGCGATCGTCAACCCCTTTGCGGTCACCGATCCGGCCCCAGGCCCACCAGCCGGCGCAGGCGCGCCGCCTCGGCGGGGCGCAGCCGGCGCCACTGGCCGGCGCGCAGGTCGCCGAGAGCCAGGCCGGCGAAGCTCTGCCGCCGCAGGCTGGTCACCTTGTGGCCGACGGCCAGGCACATGCGCTTGACCTGGTGCTTGCGGCCCTCGGTGAGGACCAGCTCGATCCGGCCCCGGCCTTCGCCGGTGTAGCCCAGGAGGCGGGCGCCGGCGGGGGCGGTCGGTCCGTCCTCGAGCTCCAGCCCCTGCCGCAGCCGCCGCAGGGCGCCGTCGTCCGGCCTCCCCCGCAGGACGGCGACGTAGCGCTTCTCGATCCCGTAGCGCGGATGGGTCAGACGGTAGGCCAGATCGCCGTCGTCGGTGAGCAGCAGGGCCCCCGTGGTGTCGCGGTCGAGGCGCCCCACGGCCACGGTCCCGGGCCTCAGCTCGAGCCCCTCGTACACCGTGGTCCGGCCGCGCTCGTCGCGGCTCGTGACCAGGGTGTCGC
This sequence comes from uncultured Gemmatimonadaceae bacterium, assembly GCA_964512165.1. Taxonomy (GTDB): domain Bacteria; phylum Latescibacterota; class UBA2968; order UBA8231; family UBA8231; genus UBA8231. The sequence goes on from CAZEHQ010000169.1 coordinate 6,599, forward strand.
GGCGCTTGTGGAGCAGAACGTACTCGAAGCCCTCGGGCAGGGCCACGCGGCCCCTGCCCTCGAGATCCACCCGGTCCCGGACGGGATCGATCCGGTCCCCCGGCCCCGCTGCGGGCACGCCGTTGACGCGCACGGCGCCGGCGGAGATCAGGTCCGCGCACCGCCGCCGGGAAGCCACACCGGCGCGGGCGAGGAAGCGGTTGAGCTGCATGCCCTCCGTCCGGGGGCTCTCAGCTTCGGCGGTCCTCGGCACTCCCCCCCTCCGGCAACTCTTCTTCGCCCTCGATCCGGCCGCCCACCTCGGGCAGGTCGGTCTCCGGCCATTCCTCCGGCCTCGGGTCCGGCCCCTCGGCGGGCTCTCCGGCCTGTGCCTGGCCGCCCACCGCGGGCAGGCCTTCTGCCGGCGGGTCCGCCTCCGGAGACCGCCCCTCTTCGGGGCCGCTCTCCACCTGGCCGTTTCCCGCCCCGGCGTGAGCCTTGCGCTCGCCCTCGGCCAGCAACTCCTCGAGCTCCTTCGGCTTGGGCAGGTCGGCCAGCGACCGCAGACCGAAGTGGGTCATGAAGTGGCGGGTGGTGCCGAACAGCATGGGGCGGCCGATGCCCTCGGAGCGGCCGACGATGCGCACGAGATCGAGCTCCAGCAGGTTGCGGACGACACCGGCGGAATCGACGCCGCGCAGGTTGTCGACCTCGATGCGCGTGACGGGCTGCTTGAAGGCGACGATGGCCAGGGTCTCGAGAGCCGCCTGGGAGAGGCGCACGTGGCCGCGGTCGTGGAACTTGCGCAGCCACGGAGCGAACTCCTTGAGGGTGACCACCTGGTAGCCGCCGGCGATCTCGGCGATGGTCATGGCGTGGCCGCCCTCGCGGTAGCTCTCGTTGAGCTCCCTCACCGCCTGGCGCAGCTGCGATCCCTTGACCCCTTTCACCACGGCCTCCAGGCGGCCGGGGGTGACCGGGGCGTCGGAGGTCATCAGCACCGCCTCGACGATGCCGCGCAGCTCGCCGGGGTCGAGGGATCCGCTCACGATGGTTCCGCCGCAACCCCGCCCTGGCCGACCTCGATCCAGATGTCGCCGAAGGGCCGCGCCTGCTGCACGCGCACGCGCTGGGACTTGAGCAGCTCGAGGAGACCGATGAAGGTGACCACCAGGTCGTGGCGGTTGCGGCCCTCCACCAGGTCGTGGAACCGCAGGCGGGAGCGGCGGTTCAGGGCGCCGAGGATGAGGTCGATGCACTCCTCGACGGTGACCCGCTCCTCGACGATGCGGTGGACCAGGGAGCGGGGCACGTTGTCGATGACGTGCTTGTAGACCTTCAGCAGGTCGAAGAGGGAGACCGGATGCAGCCCGGCCTCGGACTCGTCGGCCTGACCGCTGCGGCTGTATACGCGGCGCTGCTCGAGGCCCGCGTCGGAGAGCCAGTGGGCGATCTCCTTGAACTGCTGATACTCCAGCAGCCGGCGCACCAGCTCCTCCCTCGGGTCGTCGCCGCCCTCGTCGTCGGTGTCGCCGCCGGCCTCGCGGGGGAGCAGCATCTGCGACTTGATCTTCATCAGGGTCGCCGCCATGAGGACGAAGTCGGCGGACCTCTCGAGATCGAGGAGGTGCACCTCGGACCCGAGGAGGCCGAGGTACTGGGCGGTGATCGTCGACACGGGGATGTCGTAGATGTCCACCTCGTTCCTGCGGATGAGGTAGAGGAGCAGGTCGAGAGGCCCCTCGAAGACCTCGAGCCGGACGCCGTACGGGTCGAGGGAGCCTGCGGACTCGAGGAGGGTTGGCTCAGTCAAGGAAGAGGTAGGGTTTCCACCGGTGGTCGGCGACGCCCACGTGGTTGCGGATGAAGGTGACGTTGTTCGGACGCTTGGGCTTGCGGCGCAGCCGCAGACCCGCCTGCTCGGGCGGCCGGTCTCCCTTGCGGGCGTTGCAGGCGGCGCAGGCGGTGACCAGGTTCTCCCAGGTCTCCGGGCCCCTGTGCTTCCTGGGGACGACGTGGTCGATGGTCATCTTGCGGTCGGCGGTCCCGCAGTACTGGCACTCGTAGTTGTCGCGCTTGAAGATGTTGCGCTTGGACAGCACGACGCGGCGACGGGGGGCGCGGATGTAACGCTCGAGACGGACGACGCTGGGCACCGGGAAGGCGTCGGAGACGGAACGCACCTGGCGGTCGGCGGGTTCGACGCTGATCGCCTTGCCGCCGAAGACGAGGCTCAGGGCCCTGCGGACGGAACAGACGTTGAGGGGCTCGTAGTTCTGGTTGAGCACGAGGACCGCCTCGTCGAGGACGGGGGCCTGCCTGCGTGCGGCGGTATGGTGAATGGCGCGGATCATCCCATATATCCCGGAGAATCAAGGGGGATCCGCGCACATCGTCAACAATGAACGATGGTGCTTCAGGCGTCCTCGATGAACTCGGCGTACTCGGAAGGCCCCAGAAGGCCGGCCGCTTCCTCGGGGTCGTCGAGGCGGACCTTGAGGAGCCAGCCGTCGCCGTAGGGGTCGGCGTTCACCTGCTCGGCACTCTCCTCGAGGGTTTCGTTGACCTCCACGACCTGGCAGCTCACCGGGGAGTAGAGCTCCTCCACGGTCTTGACCGCCTCCACCGCTCCGAAGGCCTGACCCTTTTCCAGCGTGTCCCCCACCTCGGGCAGCTCGACGAAGACGATGTCGCCGAGCTCGGACTGGGCGTAGTCGGTGATGCCGATGGTGCCGAGCTCCCCCTCGAGGGAGATCCACTCGTGCTGCTCGGTGTAGCGGAGATCCTCGGGAACCCTGGTTTCCGACTCTGCCATGATCGCTCCTCTCGGATGGGTCAGACGACGGCGGCGCGGACCGGGGTCACCGCGAAGCGCCGCCTCGCCGAATGTTCGATGATCGTATTCCAACCGCCGTGCGTGGGCAACACGGCCCCTGCCGCCCTCATCACACCCGCTCCACGTAGCTGCCGGTGCGCGTGTCGATCTTGAGGGTGTCGCCCTGGTTGACGAAGAGCGGCACCGAGACCACCGCCCCCGTCTCGAGGGTGGCCGGCTTGACGGCCCCGGTGGCGGTATCCCCCTTCACACCCGGCTCGGTGTGGGCCACCTTGAGCTGCACGAAGTTGGGCAGCTCGACGCCGATGGGCTTCCCCTCGACGACCATGACGTGGGCGGACTCGTTCTCCTGGAGCAGCCCGGCCGAGTCCTCGAGCAGGGCCGCGTCGAGGCCGACCTGCTCGTAGGTCTCGGAGTCCATGAAGTGGAAGGTGCCGGTATCGGAGTAGAGGAACTGCATCTCCCGCCTCTCCACGCGGATCTCCTCCACCTTGTCGCCGGAGCGGAAGGTGCGGTCGATGACGGCGCCCGTGCTCATGTTCTTCAGGCGGGTGCGCACGAAGGCGCCCCCCTTGCCCGGCTTGACGTGCTGGAACTCGACGATGGAGAACAGGGCGCCGTCGAGACGCATGGTGAAGCCGTTGCGGAAGTTGGTGGTGTCGGCCATCTCTCCCTTCTCAGGTGGCAGTGAGCGCCTCGGCGTCGCGCCGGGCGTCCTGGTTGCCGGGGTCGGCGGACAGCACCCGCCGGTAGATCTCCAGGGCGCGCTCCGGGAACCCCTGCCTGGCGTACAGCCGCGCCAGCGTCACCGTGGGCACCGGGCCGCGCTCGGCTTGGGCGACTTCCTCGGCGAGGTGAATCTTGCGCTGCAGCCAGCC
>CAZEHQ010000170.1:0-10214 GCA_964512165.1 uncultured Gemmatimonadaceae bacterium
GGGTGAGAAACGCCGCGAGGAACAGGGTCGTGCCCAGCAGGACGGCCAGGTCCACGTCCCCCCCATCGGACATGATCTGAAGCACCAGGGACAAAGCCAACAGCGAACGCTGCGGGTCCAGGATCAACAGTCCGCCACGGAGCAGAATGACCGCCGGCAGCTCTCCCTCGGCCGTCGAGGCGGCAGAGGAGGCCATCAGGTAGTCGAACGGAAACCAGGTCGTGACATTGGCGTCGCTGACCTGCAGGTAGATCCCCCGAAAGCCCTCGGGCGTCACCCGGGAGTCCTCGAGGATAATGGCATCCTCGTCGTTCAGGGGCACATACGCGATAGGCACATCCAGGATGAGGGACCGAGATCCGGGTCCAGGAGGCCCTTGAGGGCCAGGGGCGCCGGGGGAGCCTGGCGGTCCGGCCGGCCCTTGGGGGCCGACAGGCCCTTCACAGGCGCTCGACAGGACAATGGCAGCGAGCAGTATCAGTCTTCGCATGGGCAGGATCGCCTTCTTCTGAGGTAATGAGTCCAGGCGCTTGGCCTCGAACAGGAAGGGCAGGGGGGGATGCGGTAGACGGGAAGAGTCTCGGAGACGCCTGCGGCAGAATTCGCCGAACTCGCGCACGGCGAAGCGTCCCACGGCGAGATCGAGATCCTCCTGGTCCTGGACCAGCCACTCCGCCTCCTCCAGGTTGGCGTCGATCTCTGCGCGCGCGCGTTGTTCGGAAGTCTCGCGCATGTCACTGTGGAGTCAGGATCTATAAATGGCCCGCCGAGGAACATGGTCAACCCCGTCACCTTGCCGCCGCGCCCTCCCGGGGATAGCTTGCCCCCCCGGGAATCGACAAGGGGAGAGCTGGTGATGAACAGAGTGCGCATGGCGCAGATCGGCACCGGCCACGGCCACGCCGCGGGCAAGATGCGCTCCATGAGGAGCAACCCCGGGGTCGAGGTGGCCGGCATCTGCGAGCCCGACGCTGAGGAGCGCCGCCGGGCCGCGGACAACCCCGTGTACGAGGGCCTGCACTGGTACGAAACCGCCGAGGAGATGCTGGCCGACAACTCCATCGCCGCCGTCGCTTCGGAGGGGCGCAACTCTCAGAGCCTCGACCAGACCGAGCAGATCGTCGCCGCGGGCAGGCACGTGTGGTACGACAAGCCCGCCGGGGACGACTACGGGCAGTGGCAGCGCGTCATCGGCCGCGCCCGCGAGCAGGGCCTGCTCGTGCAGATGGGCTACATGCTGCGCTACCACCCGGTCTTCGCCCAGGTGATGGAATGGGCGCGTTCGGGGTTTCTCGGCGACGTCTTCTCGGTGCGCGCCCACATGTCGACCAGCGTTCCCGCCGAGGCCCGCGAGCGCATCGCCGAGGCTCACGCCGGCGGCGTCCACTACGACCTCGCCGGCCACATGCTCGACCCGATCGTGTGGATGCTGGGCCGGCCAACGCGGGTCACCACCTTCCTGCGCAACGACACCGGGCAGGTCCCCGCCTTCAGCGACAACACCCTCGGGGTCTACGAGTTCGACAAGGCCATGGCCATCGTCGACATCGCCGCCATGGAGACGCCGCCCATGGCGCGCCGCTTCGAGGTCTACGGCACCAAGGGCAGCGCCATCATCGTGGAGCCCTTCGAGCCGGCCCACGCCCTGCGGCTGTGCCTGGGCGAGGACCGCGGCGGTTTCCGCAAGGGCGAGCAGGTCCTCGAGGTCGAGGGCCGCGACCGCCAGAGCTGCTACGACGAGGAGCTGGCCGCCTTCCTGGCGACGATCGCCGGCGACCAGGAGCCGGACCGGCCGTACGAGCACGAGCTGCTGGTTCAGGAGACGCTCATGAGAGGGGTCCGCGGCTGACCGCGGGTCCACGTCCCGGCGCCCGCCGGGAGATCCACGCAAAGGGGAGGATGTCCATGTCGAGCCGCCGGGTCTACTTCAACGGGGAGTTCGTCCTCGAGAGCGAGGCCCGCATCTCCATCTTCGACTCGGCCCTGATGTACGGGGACATGGTCTTCGAGATGACGCGCTCCTTCGGGCAGAAGCCCTACCGGCTGCGCGACCACCTCGATCGCCTCTACGCCTCCATCGACTACGCCGAGATCGACCTGGAGATGACCATCGACGAGATGGAGGAGGCCACGTACGCCACCATCGAGCGCAACCGCGAGGCCCTCGGCGACTACGACTACCAGATCATGCACGACGTGACGCGCGGCGTCCTCGGGCTCTACGCCGAACTGGTGCCCGAGGGGGAGAGTCCAATCGTGACGATCAACGTCATCCCCCTGGTGCGCCACATCGGCGGCATGGCCGAGAAGTACGAGTCGGGGGCCCATTTCATCGTCCCCCAGCAGCAGTCGGTGCCGGCGCGCTACCTCGACCCCAAGGTGAAGAGCCGCAGCCGCATCTTCTACAAGCGCGCCGACCTGCAGGTGAGCCGCATGGAGGAGGGGGCCATGGCCCTGCTCACCGACGAGCGCGGCTTTGTCACCGAGGGCACGGGCAACAACTTCTTCATAGTCAAGGACGGGCAGATCCTGACGCCCCATCCCCACGACATTCTGCGCGGCGTCTCCCGGGCAGCCTGCATGGAGCTGGCGGAGAAGCTCGGCCGTCCCGTGATCGAGGCCGACCTGGAGCCGTACGACGTGCGCGCCGCCGACGAGGCCTGGTTCACGAGCACCTCCATCTGCATGGTGCCGGTGACGCGCTTCGACTTCCGCCCCGTGGGCGACGGCCGCCCCGGCCCGGTGTTCCGGGAGATCCTCGATGCCTGGTCGGCGGAGGTGGGCGTCGACATCGCCGGCCAGGCGCGGGAGTACGCCGGGCTGGCCGGGACCTGGACCCCCTGACCCGTCAGTTGGAGAAGGGCGGCCCGGCGGGGGAGTCCCGCTTCGACTTCGAGCCCTTCCGCCCCGGCGCCTTCGAGGTCCCCGTGACGCGGGTGACGCCGAGGGACGCTCCCTGCGTCCACACCTACTACGATGTCTGCCCCTTCAGCCCTTCCCAGCGCTACCTCGCCGTGACCCGCCTGCCCTTCGAGGACCGGGTGGCGGTCCTGGGCGACGAGGCGCAGGTCTGCGTCATCGATCTGCAGGAATCGTCGATCCGCGCCGTGTACACCACCCGTTGCTGGGGGTTCCAGACCGGGGCGCTGCTCAACTGGGGGGCCACCGACCGCCACCTCTACACCAACGACGTCGTCGACGGCGAGGCCCGCTGCGTGCGCATCGATCTCGCCTCCGGGCAGAGCACCCTCTTCGCCGGCCCCATGTACCACATATCCCCTGACGAATCCTGCGTTATCGGCTTTCCGCTGGAACTGCTCGACGCCACCCAGCCGGGGTACGGCGTGCCCTGCGCCGATCCCCTCCGGCCCCGGCGGCTGCCTCCGGGGGCGGCCGAGGACGAGGGCATCTGGCGCACCGACTTGGCCACCGGCGAGCGCACCCTGCTGCTGAGCCTGGCCGAGGCCGCCGCCCGCCTGCCGCGCCCCCTGCCCCGGGAGGACGGCACCTTCTACTTCTGGCACTCCAAGTTCAACCGCCAGGGCACCGGCATCATGCAGGTCATGCGCTGTCTCTTCCCGGACGGCTCCGGGGGGCGGAACCCGGCCACCTTCGCCATGGACCCCGACGGCGGCAACCTCCGCTTCCTGCCCTTCGATTCCCCCTGGAACGCCGGGGGCGGGCACCCGAACTGGCACGGCGACGGCGAGCACCTGGTGCGCAACGTGGAGGAGGAGGGCGGGATCCGCTACTGCGAGGTGAACCGCGACGGCACCGGCCGCCGGCTGCTGAGCGAGACCCTGGAGGGGGGAGGGCATCCGAGTGTGGAGCCCTCTGGCCGCTGGCTGATCACGGATTACCTGGCCGGCAACGGCGGGCAGGAGGTGGTGCTGCGCCTGGCCGATCTCCACGCCCAGGAGCAGCGCGGCCTGTGCGCCCTGCCGACCATCGACCAGCGCTCCCTGAAGCACCGGCCCCTGCGCCTGGACGGCCACCCGGTCTGGAGCCGCGACTACCGCAAGGTCTGCTTCCAGGCGTCCCCGGAGGGCGTGCGCCAGCTCTTCGTGGCGGATCTGTCGGGAGTGATCTGAAGCGGCCGGGGAGCCGCGCTGGTCCTCAGCGGCTCCCGGCTCTCGCGCAAGCTCGGGATGTCACCAGGCCGCCGGCATCCTGCCCGGGCCGGCCCTCAGCCCCCGTGCTCGACCCGCACTTCGGTCACCCGCGGCGTGCAGCCGCCGCTGACCGCCCCGAGGGCCAGCCGGTACTGGATCCACCGCCCCTGAGTCGCACCAGCCGGCACCGCCTCCCCCCGCTCCAGCCACTCCTCCTCGCCGCCGGTGGTCCACGGCGCCGCCTCCAGCCCCTCCGGCGACGGGGCGCTGCGCAGCTGGGCCCGCACCCACGTCTTCGGCCCCAGCTCCGCCTCCCAGTCCAGGCGCCGCACCCGCGCCCCCTCGGGCAGGTGGTGCGGCTCGGAGACGTAGTACTCCTGCTCGGAGTTGTCCGTCATATTGCGGGTCTGGGCGAAGGCGAGGTCGTGGGGGCCCGACGTGGGCAGGCGGGTGCAGCGCTCCTCGGAGAACCCCTCCGGGCCGTTCCAGTAGACGAAGGACTCGCCCACGTGATCGCCGAAGGTCTTGTGGTTGGCGATGGCGATGTCCACGTAGCCGTTGCCGTTGAAGTCGGCCGCCAGGCAGCCGGCCGAGGAGTGGGCCCGGAGCCGCGTGAAGTCGCCGGGGCGGAAGCCGGTCTCGCGGTTGCCCCAGTAGATGAGGGCGTCGATGTCGCGCTCGACGGTGCTCGTGTAGCCGCAGCACAGCAGGTCGGGGACGCCGTCGCCGTTGAAGTCGGCCACCGCCACCCGGTGCCCGGTGTTGCAGGGCAGCTGTGTCTGGCGGTCGGCGCGCAGGCCCTCCGGACCGTTCCAGAAGATGTGGTTGAAGGAGTCGTGGGGCTGGCCGAAGGTCGGCTTGCCGCCGCCGAGGAGCAGGTCGGGCCAACCGTTGCCGGTGAGGTCGTGGGCCACGGGGTAACCGGAGATGTTGGAGGTGGGCAGCGTCCAGCGCCGCTCGGGGCTGAAGCCGTCGGGGCCGCCGCGCAGGATCACCAGGCGGTTCAGGCCGGTGCCGGAGATGACCAGGTCCAGCCAGCCGTCGCGGTCGAAGTCGGCCAGGGCCAGCCGCCGGGGCGGGATGTAGTCGCCGGGGCCATCCAGCACGGTGAACACCTCGGGCGACTCCAGGTCGAAGCCGCCGGGGGCGCCGCGGTAGATGTTGATCTCCGGCCTGTGGAAGTGGGAGACCACGAGGTCGAGGTAGCCGTCGCGGTCGAGGTCGGCCGTGGCGGCGAACCAGCCGTAGCGCGTGGGGATGACGAGGTCGGGCTCGTTGCGGAAGCCCTCCGGGCCGCCGCGGTAGAGGTAGGAGCCGGCGTCGAGGTGGATGGCGTTCTCCCAGCTGTTGATGAACAGCAGGTCCGCCCAGCCGTCGTCGTCGATGTCGCAGGCCAGGGCCCCGGCGGTACCGGGGCTGCGCAGCTCCGTGCGGCGCTCGGGAGAGAACCCGTCGGGCCCCCCGTAGTAGAGGTAGCTGTCCACGCCCTGGTCGGCGCGCCGGCCCTCGGCGTTGGCGAAGACCACCTGGGGCAGGGGATCGTCGGAGAACCGCGCCGCCAGCACCCGCCGGGCGCCGTGGGGCGGCAGGCGCACCGGGTCGCCGAGGCGGCGGGCGCCGCCGGCGAAGGCCAGGGAGTCGACGCTGAAGAGCCGGGCCGTGCGCTGCTGGCAGATCACCAGGTCGCAGGCGCCGTCGCCGCTCAGGTCGGCCAGGACCGCGTCGCAGGCGCGGTGGCTGAGCACCGCCAGGCGGGCCTCTTCAGAGAACCCGTCATCGCCGCCGAAGTAGATCCAGCTGCACTCGTCGGCGCCGTCCACGTCGCGGCAGGCGAAGGCCAGGTCGAGGTGTCCGTCGCCGTCGAAGTCGCCGGCGGCCACGGAGAGGGCGTTGCGGCAGGCGAAGGCCAGGGGCGGTCCGAAGGCGCGGTCGTTGCCCACGGGCACCAGGAACTGGGAGGGACCGCCGGCTACGAAGAGCTGCCGCTCGCCGGCGATCCGGAGGGCGATCGCCAGCGGCGCCACCGGCCCCACCCGCTCCTCCTCGGAGAGCAGCTCGGTCTCGGCCAGCCCGGGCGGCTCCCAGCCCACCGGGGCCGGCACCTCGGTGCAGCGGCCGGGGTCGATCCCGCCCTCGCCGCCCCAGTAGATGTGGGGCGGCCGGTCGTCGGCGGTGACGATCAGCTCGTCGCAGCCGTCGCCGTCGAGGTCGGCGGCCCCGAGCTGCACCCCCTCGATCTCGGTGTCGACGTACCGCTTGGCCTCGATGCCCAACTCCGTCTGCAGGTAAAGGCGCACGCGGCCCTCGGTCATGAAGGCCAGGTCCACCCGTCCGTCGCCGTCGAAGTCGCCTGCGGCTACCGAGGTGCACTTGTGGGCGGGCAGCAGCGTCTGGTAGCGCTCGCTCAACCCCTCGGGCGAGCCGAAGTAGATGTTGGCGTTCAGGCGGCCGGCGTTGCCGCTCTTCTCGTTGCCGATGATCAGGTCGGCGTAGCCGTCGCCGCTGATGTCGGCCACCGCCGCCGTGGGGCTGCCGCCGGCGGGCAGCTCGGTGAGGCGGCATTCGCCGAAGACGTCGCGATAGACGTAGGCCGGCGGCGCCTCCATGTGCACCTGGGCGTTGCAGAACACCAGGTCCACGTAGCCGTCGCGGTTCAGGTCGAGGTGATGGATGCGCTGCAGCACGCCGGCGCGGGAGACGTAGAGGTTCTGGCCGGCGTTGCCGAAGGTCCCCCGCCGGAAGGCCTCGAAGCCGCGGGTGACCCAGACGTGGTCGTGCGATGGCATGGAGAATCCTCAGCCGATGGGAAACGAGTGCCGGCGGGTGGATCGCAGGTGGAGCTCGAGACGTGCGTCGTCGCGGGGGCCGACGCCCGGCCTGGGCTTTACCGTCCCGTCCCGGCAGAGCATCTTGTGGCGGCGCTCCGGATCCGTGTCGCGCGGATCCGCGATTCCGTCGGGGAATCCCCTCAAGCCTGCACCGAGTCGGGCCGCCGTCCCACGGAGGGCGGGGCCATGATGCGGACCTGCTGCTCCGTGGCGTCCGGGTAATCGGCGGGATCGTAGTAGGTGTCGCTCCAGGAGGAGTGGCCGGGGCTGTACTTGTAGAGCAGGGCCCGGCGTTCGTGGGCGGCGGTCCACGGCAGGGTGCCGTGGATCAGGGCCTCGGTGAAGATGAGGACGTCCCCCGCCTTCGCCGGCGGCTGCCGCACGTAGTGGGCGGGGCGCTCGAAGCGCATCACCTCCCGCGGCACGGAGGAGCGCAGGTTGGTCTTGTGGCTCCCCGGGATGCAGGCGAAGCCGCCGTCGCCGGGATTGCAGTCGCTCAGGTTGTACGTGAAGACGGTGAGGCCGTTGCGGATCGTACCGTCGGGGTAGAAGCGGTACCAGTGGTCCCCTTCGGCGGACTGGGGCGATGGCCCGCCGTGCAGGCTGCCCCGGGAGGTGCCGGTGCGCATGAAGATGCAGTAGTCGTGATCGATGCGGAACTTCGGCCCCAGCCACTCCACGAGGTAGGGAAGGATGCGGGGATGGTCGATCAGGTCGCGGAACTCAGGACCCCACTGCGAGACCCGGCTCGTGCGCCGCAGGCCGCCCTCGTCCGGCTCGCCGGCCCAGACCTCGTCGGCCAGCTCGTTGAGCCGCGCCACCTCCCGGCGGTCGAGCACGCCGGGCACCACGAGATACCCTTCGAGATCGAACTGGAACCTCTCCTCGGGGGTAATGCCAGCCATCAGCAACCGTCCTCCCCGTGAGGCACGGGAGATGAAGAGATGACGAGAGAGATCACCCGCCACGACCTGCAGGCCGCCCTGCCCGATGTGACCTCGCCCCTGTCCCTGCCCGGACTGCGGGAGCCGGTGCACGTCTTCCGCGACGCCTGGGGCATCCCCCATATCCGCGCCGCCGGCGAGTGGGACCTGTTCTTCGCCCAGGGCTTCGTCACCGCCCAGGACCGCCTCTGGCACATGGACGCGGACCGCCACCAGGCCCTCGGCCGCTGGTCGGAGTTCGTCGGCGCCGCCGGCCTCGAGCGCGACCGGCTGCTGCGCGCCGCCGGCATGGGGCGCGCCGCCCGCCGCGATCTCGAGGCCAGCAGTCCGGAGGGGCGCGACATGGTCCGGGCGTACGCCGAAGGGGTCAACGCCTTCATCGCCGCCACCGACTCGTTGCCGGTGGAGTACGCCCTGCTGGACGCGGAGCCGGAGCCGTGGGAGGACTGGCACTGCGCGGCGGTGTACAAGATCCGCAACACTCTGCTCGGGACGTTCGAGGCGAAGCTGTTCCGCACGCGGCTGGCGGCCATGGGCCTGGCGGAACCTCTCGCCAAGCTAATGAAGGGGTATCCGCGCGGCAATCTGCTCACCGTGCCTCCCGGGGCCGGGTACGAAGGCCCCGTTCTCGACGGCCTGGAGGCCCTCGACAAGGCGGCGCGGGAGGCCAACTGGCTGGGCGAGATCGAGGCCGGCTCCAATGGCTGGTCGATCTCCGGAGAGCTGACCGAATCGGGCGCGCCCCTCGTGGCCGGCGACTCCCACCGCGGCCTGGACGTGCCCTCCGTCTACTACCAGGTGCACCTCTCCTGTCCCACCATTCACGTCATCGGCCACTCCGTGCCGGGCGTGCCGGGGGCCCTCCACTTCTGCCACAACGAACGCGTCGCATGGGGCATGACCCACGGCGGCGCCGACACGCAGGACCTGTTCATCGAGCGCTTCCGCGAGACGGGCGAAGGCCGCGACTACGAGTTCAAGGGGGAGTGGGTGCCGGCCGAGGTTCTGCGCGAGTCGATCGACGTCGGCGGCGGCTCCGCCGAGCCCGTGGAGATCACCATCACCCATCACGGACCCGTGATCGCCGGCGACCCGGCCGCCGGGTACGGCATCGCCATCGGCGACCCCGGCCTGCGCGAAGGCACCGCCTGGCTGGACGCCGCCCGCGACGCCATGAGGGCGGAGAGCGTCGACGGCCTGCACCACGCCTTCCGCAACTGGACCGACCGCGTCAACAACTACGCCGTGGCCGACGTGGAGGGGAACTTCGGCTATCTCCACGAAGGCTTGATCCCGGTACGGGGCGAGGCCAACGGCTGGCGGGCGGTGCCGGGCTGGAGCGGCGACCACGAATGGGACGGGTACATACCGCACGACGAGCTGCCCAGGGCGATCAACCCGGAGTGCGGGTACACCGTCACCTGCAACCAGCGCGTCGCCGGCCACGACTATCCCTACTACGTGGGCCTGAACTTCTCCCACGACTTCCGGGCCCGCCGCGTGCAGGCGCACCTCCTCGACCTGCGGCCCGGTGGCGCCGCCATCGACGACATGGCGGCCATCCACGCCGACATGATCTCCAACCCCGCCCGCGTGTTCTGCACGGTGCTGGGCTCCATCGAAGGGCTGGAAGGCCGCGCCGCCGAGGCCGCGGCGGTCCTGGTGGAGTGGGACGGCCGCGTCGACCGCGACCAAGTGGCGCCCACCATCCACGCCGAAGTGAGAAAACAGATGATCCTGCGCGTCGTGGAAGGGTTGTTCGGCGAGGCGTCGGCGGAGGTGCTCTCGGGCGCCGCCGGTGCCGACTCCGTCCTGCGCGAGACGGTGCTGGCCCTGCATAAAGCCATGCAACAGAACGACCCGTCCGCTCTCCCCATCGCCGTCGAGGACTGGAGCCGCCTCGTCGTCCCGGCGCTGGAGAAAGCGGTCGACGCGCTATCCGCCGAGCTGGGGGAGGAGATCTCCACCTGGACCTGGGGCCGCCTCCACCGCACCCGGCCGCGGCATCCCCTGTCCGACACTTTCCCCGACTGCGCCGACTGGCTCGACCCGCCGGCCCTGGCCGTCCACGGCGATTCCGACACGCCCCTGGCGGGGAGCTTCCCGCCGAAGGGCCCCTTCACCGTCACCGGTCTCTCCGTCAACCGCTACATCCACGATCCCTCCGACTGGAGCCGCTCCCTCTGGATCGTGCCCTTGGGGGCCTCCGGCCACCCGGGCAGCCCCCACTACGCCGACCAGGCGAGGAAGTGGGCGGACCTGGAGTACATCCCGCAGTTGTGGGAGTGGCCGCGGATCGAGGCGGAAGCGGAGACGATGCAGGTGCTGAG
>CAZEHQ010000171.1:0-10159 GCA_964512165.1 uncultured Gemmatimonadaceae bacterium
ATCGAGCCGGCGCGGGAGGGGTTCGTCTGCCTGCTGCTGGTCAACGACGCCGGCGGCAATCCCAACGTGGCCCCCTGGGGCTCGACCGAGCCCTTCCTGAGCACCAACCCCCTGGCCGCCGGGATCCCGCGGCGCGATGCGGCGGCGATCGTCGTCGACATCTCCACCAGCGTCGCCGCCGCGGGCCGGCTGAAGATGCTGGCCGCCGAGGGGCGTCAGGCGCCGGAGGGCTGGCTCATCGACGAGACCGGGCAGCACTGCAGCGACCCGGCCGCCGCCCTGGAGGTGCCGCCGCGGGCGGCGCTGCTGCCCCTTGGCGGGCTGCTCGCCGGACACAAGGGATTCGCCCTCGGCCTGCTCGTGGACGTGCTCGCCGGCGCCCTGAGCGGGGCCGGGTGCAGCGCCGGCGACCTGGAGTCGAGCGACCGCAACGGGCTCTTCGTCCTCGCCGTCGACCCCGGACACTTCCTCGGGCGCGAGGGGTTCCTCGACCGCGTGGAGGAATACGTGCAGCGGCTCAAGGGGCTGCCGACGGCGCCGGGGGTCGAGGAGATCCTGGTGCCCGGCGAGCGGGCCCACCGGGAGCGCGAGCGGGCCCGGGCCGAGGGCCTGCGTCTCGACCCGGGGATCTGGGGTCCGGTGCGGGCCCTCATGGACGATTTCGGACTGACGGAGGAGTGAGCGATGAGCCCTTCGGACTGGCGCGACCATCCCTGGACGGGTGTCTTCCCCGCGACCCTGTGTCCCTTTCACCCGGACGAGTCGATCGACGAGGAGGGCCTGGCGTCGTACATCGCCGGCCTGGCCGCCGTCGACGGGGTCCGCGGCCTGACCTGCAACGGCCACACGGGCGAGATCACCTCCCTGCGGCCGGCGGAGCGCCACCGAGTGACGCGGATCGTGGCCGACACGGTGAGGCGGGAGGCCCCCGGTCTCAGGACGATCTCCGGGGTCTGCGCCGAGGGCAGCCACGAGGCGGTCGATCACGCCCGGGCCTGCCGCGAGGCGGGCGCCGACGCGGTGCTGCTCATGCCGCCCCACCACTGGCTTCGCTTCGGGCGCTCGAGCCGCACGGCGGTGGGCTTCGTCGAGGACGTGGCCGCCGCCGGCGTCGACATCGTCGTGCACCAGTACCCGGCGTGGACCCGCGCCGGCTACAGCCTGGAGGAGATGAAGGAGATGGTCCGCATCCCCCGGGTGAGGTGCGTCAAGATGGGCACCCGGGACCTGAGCCGCTGGCTCTACGACTACGAGGAGCTGAAGAGGGTCAACCCCGACGTGCCGATCCTGACCTGCCACGACGAGTTCCTGCTGCCGACGCTGCTGGAGGCCGCCGACGGCGCTCTCGTGGGCTTCGCCGGCCTCGTGCCGGAGTTGATCGTCGAGCTGGTGCACCGGGCCCTCGACGGCGACCTGGCCGGGGCGAAGCGCGCCCAGGCCAGGGTGGAGCCCCTCAACCGCATCGTCTACTCCTTCGGCGAGCCTTCCTCCGGCGCCCACCAGCGCATGAAGTGCGCCCTCTGGCTCCAGGGCCGCTTCCCCTCGGCGAAGATGCGGCGCCCCCTGCGCGACCTGCCGCCGGCGGAGGTCGAGGGGATCCGGTCGCGGCTGGAGGCCCTCGGATACAGCTGCCGGCAGGAGGCGCCGCTCCCCGGGGACGGCCGCGCCCGGCCCGTGGCGGTCTCGCCGTGAGCGCCGGCACGGGGACCCTGCCGCGGCCGGAAATCCCTCTCCGGATCGCCCTGGTCGGCGCCGGCAACCGCGCCTCCGGGACCTATGCCCCCCTGCTGCCCGACCTGACCGACTGGGTCGAGGTGGTGGCCTGCTGCGATCCCGTGGCCGAGCACCGCCAGGCCCTGGCCTCGACCCTGGGGGCGCGGCCCTACGCCGACGTGCGCGAGCTGGTGCGCGACGGGATCGCCGAGGCGGCCCTCGTCCTGACGCCGGTGCCCTCGCACCACGCCTACTCCGTCTACCTGTCGAGCCGCGGCCTCCACAACATGACCGAGACCTCGTGGTGCAGCCTGGTGGCCCAGGGCCGGGAGATGATCCGCGCCGCCGACGATCACGGCGTCGTGGTGCGGGTGGCCGAGAACTTCTTCCGCTTCGAGTGCGACCGCTTCGCCCAGAGGGTGAAGGAGAGCGGCTTCCTGGGACGGATCGGGCGCGTCTTCAGCTACGCCGACCACACGGGCTATCACAACAACTCGCGGTGGATCCGCCTCTTCGGGCACCCGGAGAGCTGCCAGTCGATCGAGCACGCCATGGAGACGCCGCCCTTCCGCTCCCTGCCCCACCGCTTCCACCAGGGGGAGCGCTTCCGGGCCAACTACTTCGCCTTCCCCGGCGGCGAGATGGTGGCCGACCAGATCGCCAACGGGAAGGGCTTCCTCGGCCGCCACCCGCGGCCGGGGTACACGGAGTGGCAGGGCGAGCGCGGCACCCTGGTCTACAAGGCCGCCGACCCGCGGCCCCGGGGCGCACCGGCCGGCGGCGTGTTCCCATCCTCCGGCCTGCAGCTGCGGCGCTGCTCCGACGCCGGCCTCGACGACGAGCGGGGGGTGGAGGTCATCCGCTCCATGGCCGACGAGATCGTCGACGTGGTCCGCGAGGACGAGGACGGCTGCTGGGCCCGCACCCGGGCCGAGACCAGCGCCGGACGGATCGAGTACGTCAACCCCCTCCGGTGCTCCCGCTACCGGCAGTCCCGCGCCGACTACGGGCCCGCCGTCATGGGGCACATCGTCGACTTCGCCCTCGCCGTGCGCGGCCTCCGGGCCAGCGAGTTCGACGCCGGGGACGCCCTCATGTCGCTGATGATGCTGACGGGATGCGAGGAGTCGGCCCGCGGCGACGGCCGGCGGGTGGCCCTGCCCCTGCAGGAAGAGACGGAGTCCGAGGCGCGCACCCGGGAGGGCCTGAGGTCCCGCTACGGGGTCGACCCCCTGGACGTGGAGGGCATGATGGCGGTCGTCTACGACAGGCCCTGATGGGGCGGGGGCGGCTCTGGGAGTCCGAGTCGCGGTTCGTGGTGGACGGGGCCGGCGGCGCCCGGCTGCGCCAGGTCACCTCCCACCCGTCGATCCACCACCACCCCTTCTACTACCTGCCGGCCCACGACGACGCCATGCGCCACCTGGTCTTCGTCTCCCACCGCACGGGCCGGCCGGAGCTGTTCCTCGAGCTGCGCGGGACGGGGCGGCTGCTGCAGCTGACCGAGCACGAGGGCCTGCACGAGTACTCCGTCACCCCTTCCCGCGACGGCCGGTTCGTCTACTTCACCTCGGACAGCGGCGCCTGGCGCGTGCACACGGAGTCCTGCGTGGAGGAGCAGGTCCTCTCCTTCGACCGGGCCGAGCTGTCGTCCTCGGGCAGACCCGGGCAGGCGGGCGGCACCACCGCCCTCGGCGGCGACGACGCCTGGTGGGCGGTCCCGGTGCGGGCCGGCGGCCGGGCGCGCCTGGCCGTGGTCGACCTGGAGGCCGCCGCCTTCGAGGTGATCCTGGAGGCCGAGGCGATCGGCCACCCCCAGTTCCACCCGCAGGACGCGACCCTGCTGCGCTACGCCGGGACCTTCCGCCAGCGCCTGTGGACGATCCAGCGCGACGGCTCGAAGAACCGGCTGGCCTGCGAGCGCCGCGGCCGGGAGTGGATCGTCCACGAGACCTGGCACCCTTTCCGCCGGGAGCTGCTGGCCGCGGACTGGCCCCGCGGCGTGATCGGCGTCGACATCGACTCCGGCGCCGTGCGCCGGGTCGGCCGGTTCAACGCCTGGCACCCCATGATCCGCCGCGACGGCTCGCTCATGGTGGCCGACACGACCTTCCCCGACCGGGGGCTTCTGCTTTTCGATCCCGACCGCCCGGAGCGGGGGCCGGTGCCGCTGTGCGCCTCGCGATCCAGCAACGTGGGCTCCCACTGGGAGACCGACCACTGCCCCTACGACGACGGACCGGTGCGGGTCGACTCCCTGCAGCACACCCATCCCCACCCGAACTTCTCCCCCGATGGCCGGCTGGTGGTCTTCACCTCCGATCGGAGCGGGTTCTCCCAGGTCTACGAGTGCGAGGTCCCCGGCGGGTTGGATCCCGCCGGCTGAGGGCCGCAGAGAGGCGAGTCTGAAGCTGTCCTCCCGGGTGCGGGGAGGCCGCCCCCGAGCCGGTCCGGTCCGCCGGTCTGAGAGCAGTCTTTGGCGCGGGAAGGCCGGGGCTGCGGTCGTGCGCGGTCCCCGAACCCTCAGCCGAGGGCTGCCAGGAAGTCGAGCAGCCTGGCGTTGAACACCTCGGGCTGCTCCTGGTGGATGTAGTGGCCGCTGGCGGTGATCACCTCCAGGCGGGCGTTCCCTCCGGGCAGCCGCCGCGCCAGGTCCGCGGCCTCGGGATCGCCGGGGCGCACCCGGCCCCGCCCCGCGGCAAAGACGAGGAGAGGCACCCGGCACCAGCGGCCCTCCGGGACCGGGAGATCGTCGGCATCGGGGCGGCCCCTGGACGCCTCCCAGCGGCCGGGACGGGCCCGCCGCCAGCGCATGAGGCGGGTCAGGCGGTCGACGTTGAAATCGCTCGGATAGTCCCACTCGCGGCCCATGGCGGCCAGGGCTGCGCGGTGCCTGGCGTGGAGGGCGCGGGTTGCCTCGTCGAAGCGCTCGGGGCCGTGCGCCCCGGACTGGAAGTCGAACTTGCCGAAGGCGGCACTGTCGACGCTGACGATCGCCCGCACCCCTTCCGGCCGGGTGAGGTACATCTGCCGCGCCACGGCAGCGCCGGCGCTGTGCCCGATCAGCACCGCTCCTTCGAGTCCCAGGTGGTCGAGCAGGGCCCAGGCGTCGCGGGCGTCCTTGGCCAGGGTCACCGGGCCGTCGGGATCGCTGCCCCCGCGTCCGGCGCGCAGCGGGAAGACCACCCGGTACCCGGCCGGGGCCAGGACCGGCCACTGATGGTCCCACTCCTCTTCGTCGCGCTCCGCCGCCGCGCCGTGAAGCAGCAGGAGGGGGCGGCCGGCCCCCTCCTGGAACAGCAGCAGACGCCGCCGGCCGAGGCGGAACTCGTGCATGGGCGGGCGCCCGGCGGCGGCCGGGCCCCCAGGTTCAGGATCGCCCGTCACGGCACCGTCGGACGCACCCGGGGCGCCCGCCTTGCTGCTGCGCCGGGCGGGGTCGGGGCGTCGACACGATCACCGGCCGCGGTCCCGCCCTTTGGGCTTGCTTCGGGACCTGGCCTCCTGGCGCTCCTTCTCCTGGCGGGCGTAGGGAGTCTCGATGCCGTACTTGCGGCACAGGCGGGCGAAGCTGCCTGTCGCGATCCCGAGGGCTTGGCTCGCTTCCGAGTTGCTCTTGTAGACTCGGGCCGCCCGCTCAACCCAATCTCTCGGAATCCCAGGCATCCGCTTGTCACCGAGGTTGTTGAAGATCGCTCCGACGAGTCCGGCCAGGCGGCGGCAGAACACCAGGTGCGGCAGGACCGGTCTCGAAATTAGCCATAGATGAAACTGGAAATTAGTCATGGCTAATTCATAATGCAAGCACTGGCTAAAATCGCGGGCCGCCACCGCCGCCGGACGCCCGGAAGCCCCCGGGAAGGCCGTCCCCGGGGGCTCGCGTCATAGCGACAGGCCGCCGAAGGGGCGGCGCAGGATGTGGTGGGTTCGCAGCGGAGGAAATCTGGTGGGCGATCCCCGGCTCGAACGGGGGACCTCCTGCTTGTAAGGCAGGCGCTCTGACCAGCTGAGCTAATCGCCCTCGCGCCGAATCTAACCCCGGGCCCGGATATCTACCAGCGGCCGCCGGCTCAGGCGGCCAGCTCGAAGATCGGCCGGCTGGCGGCCGCCTCCCGCCGCAGCCGCGCCGCCTCCTCCTCCGTGACCGGCGTGAAGCTCTCGGCGATCTCCAGGGCCATGCGGAACAGCGCCGGCTCTCCCGGCGGGATCGCCGCCGTGACCGGCTGCGACAGGGTGAAGCGCAGGGCCAGGTCCGCCAGCTCCCGGTCCTCCAGCGGCTCGTACCAGCACTTGGCCCACTTGCGCTCGGCGGCGGCGGCCATCTTGCCGCGGGCCAGAGACTTGAGCGCCAGGCGGGCCGTCCCGCGGGCCTCGGCGGCGGCGACCACGGCGGGGCCGAAGTCGGCGGCGAACCAGGTGGACCAGTTCACGGGGAACAGGACCGAGTCGAAGTCCACCGCCTCGATCAAGCGCAGGGCCGTCTCGGAGGAGTGGGAGGAGAAGCCGAGGTAGCGGGTCATCCCCCGCTCCCTCGCCTCGCGGAACAGCTCCAGGGCGCCGCCCGGCCCCATCACCTGCTCGAAGTCCTCGTCGGTGTTGACGGCGTGGAGCTGGTAGAGGTCGACGTGATCGGTGCGCAGCAGGCGCAGGGACTCCTCCAGCTCGCGGCGCGCTCCCGCCGCGGTGCGCTCGGTGGTCTTGCAGGCCAGGAAGACGCCCTTGCGGAAGGGCTCCAGGGCCGGGCCCAGCATCTCCTGGGCGTTGCCGTACGTGGGCGCCACGTCGAAGTAGTCGACGCCCCGGTCCACGGCCTCGGCCACCAGGCCCCTCGCCTCGTCCGCCTCGACCCCACTCACCAGGATGCCGCCGAGGCCGACGATGGAAAGGCTCTCCCCCGTGGTTCCATACTCGCGCTTGTCCATCTCTCTCCTCCTCAGCCCGCGGCTCGTGTCTCGGGCAGCCAGAACAGCTTGCCCTTGTCCCCCGCCGCCACCTGCCCGGCGATGTCGAAGAGCCGGCTCTCCTCGGACGGGGTCAGCGGCGTGAAAGCCTCGGCCAGGGCCACGTTCTCCTCCACCTGCTCCACCGTGTCCATGCCGACGACGGCCACGTCGAGGTCGAGCCCCATGGCGTAGCGCAGGAACAGCCCCCGGTCCTCCGCCGGCACCTGGCCGTAGGCCATCACCTTCATGGCCATGATCCCCATGCCGCGGGCGCGGGCGGCGGGGATGGTGGTGGAGGAGAAGTCGTTCCAGACGCGGTTGGCGGCCCCCAGGGGGTTGAGGACGGTGTCGAAGTCGTACTCGCCGATCATGCGCACGAAGGCCGCCGGATGGGTGTGGCCGGTGAGACCGACGAAGCGGATCCGGCCGTCGCGGCGGTACTCCTCGATGACGCCCAGGGCGCCGCCGGGGCGCAGCACCTCCTCCAGGCCTCCGGCCTCGTCGATGGCGTGAAGCTGCATCAGGTCGATCCGCTCCACCCCGAGGTGCTCGAAGCTGGCGGCGATCTCCTGCCGCACGGCGGCGCCGGAGCGCTCCATGCACTTGGTGGCCAGGAACAGGCCGTCGCGGTCGCGGTCCCTCAGGGCCAGCCCGAGGCGGCGTTCGCTGTCCTTGTACTTGGAGGCGGTGTCGAGGTAGGTGACGCCGAGGTCGATGGCGCGGTGGACGACGGCCACGGCGGCGGCATCGTCATCGGCGAGGTTCCAGCAGACGCCGCCCAGGCCGAGGGCGGTGACCGTCTCGCCGGTGCGGCCGAGGGTGCGGGTGGGAAGGGGCACGGGATCTCTCCTGGGGATCGGGGTGTGGCGAAGAAGATAGCGCCGCCAAGCCACCGACGCCCCGTGAGGGAAGATGGCGCCGAAGGGCCAGCGACGCCCCGGGCGGGCTTCGGGGCAGAGGCCATGTCAGATTGACGTGTCCGGCCGGGGGCCCGTACATTGGCCGCCATGGAATCGCATACACCAACGACCGTCAGCGACCGCCGATACCGCCGGGCCGAAGCCATCCGCACCGGGGGAACAGAGCGCTAAGGCGAACGGTCCCTTCGACCTCACACCCCCGGTGACGGTGATCCCGTCATCGGGGGTTTTTCTTTGCGGGAAGCGAAAGATGAACGTCCTCGAAGATCTGATGTACCGCGGCCTGCTGCACCAGGTCACCGACCTCGACGGCCTGGCGGAGCGGCTGGCGCAGGGGCCGATCACGCTCTACAACGGCTTCGACCCCACCGCCGACAGCCTGACCATCGGCAACCTCGTGCCGCTGCTGATGCTGCGCCGCTTCCAGCTGGCCGGCCACCACCCGATCTGCCTGGTGGGCGGCGGCACCGGTCTCATCGGCGATCCCGGCGGCAAGGAGCGGGAGCGGGCCCTCAACCCGGTGGAGGTGGTGGAGACCTTCACCGACAGGATCCGGGCCCAGGTGGAACCCTTCCTCGACTTCGAGGTGAGGACCAACCCGGCGCGGCTGGTGAACAACCTCGACTGGCTCTCCGGGGTCACCGCCATCGAGCTGATGCGCGACGTGGGCAAGCACTTTCCCGTGCCCTACATGCTCGCCAAGGAGTCGGTGGCCTCGCGCCTGAAGACCGGCATCTCGTACACCGAGTTCAGCTACATGGTGCTGCAGGCCTACGACTTCCTGGAGCTGCACCGGCGCCTCGGCTGCCTGCTGCAGACCGGCGGCAGCGACCAGTGGGGCAACATCACCGCCGGCTCCGACCTGATCCGCCGCGCCGATGGCGCCAAGGCCTTCGGCCTCACCTGCCCGCTGGTGACCAGCGCCGACGGCACCAAGTTCGGCAAGACCGAGGCCGGCGCCCTGTGGCTCTCCGCGGAGCGGACATCGCCGTATGAGTTCTACCAGTACTGGATCAACACCGACGACCGCAACGTGGCCGCCTACCTGAAAATCTTCACCTTCCTGAGCCCCGACGAGATCGCCCAGCTCGAGGAGTCGGTGGCCGCCGACCCCGGCGCCCGGGAGGCGCAGCGCACCCTGGCCCGCGAGGCCACGGCCGTCGTCCACGGGCCCGAAGCCGCGAGCCAGGCGGAACGGATCTCGGGGGCCTTGTTCCAAGGCAAGGTGCGGGAGCTGCGCGAGGAGGACCTGGAGCTGGCCTTCGACGGGGTCCCCTCCCACACCATGGAGGACGAGGAGCAGGGCCTCGTGGAGCTGCTCGTCGACGCCGGCGTCTCCTCCTCCCGGCGGCAGGCCCGCCAGGACATCGGCGCCG
This sequence comes from uncultured Gemmatimonadaceae bacterium, assembly GCA_964512165.1. Taxonomy (GTDB): domain Bacteria; phylum Latescibacterota; class UBA2968; order UBA8231; family UBA8231; genus UBA8231. The sequence continues at coordinate 8,953 of CAZEHQ010000171.1, forward strand.
GCGCCATCTACCTCAACGGCGAGCGCTGCACCGAGGAGTCCCGCCGCGTGGGCCGGGACGACCGCCTCCACGGCCGCTGCGTGGTGATCCGCCGAGGGAAGAGCCGGTACTACCTGGTGCGCTGACCGTCGCGCGCCGAAGCCGCCACTCCGCCTCCACGACATCCGGCCGCATCCTGCGCCGCTCTACCCAGTGCGCCCACCGGAGGAGCACGGTCTCTTCTTGTCTCGCTGTCGGCTTGCTTGATAGAGTCTGCGAGCACGCCTCCGCATCTCGAGGATCGCAACCCAGCGGCGTGGCGAGAGGCGGGCGAGGATCCAGCGTCCGAGGCCGACCATTCCGTGCACTCGTACGAAGCACAACACCTCGAGGGATCGCAGGCCGGCACGCAACCTGACGCGTGCCCAAGGGCCCTCCCCTCCGGTCTCGGCGGCTCTAACCAGATGCTGGCTCAACTCAGCCACCGCGGACGGCAGCTTCAGGTGCTGTCTCTCCTCCTTCTTCTGGGGCCGCGCCACGGCCACGTGCTTGGTCAGGCCGCCCAACCCCTCGCCGTCCGTCCGAGCGGAGGTTGATTCCTCCGCCAGCTCGAAGACGAACCAGGCATCGGCCCTTGAGCGGGAGGCTGCAGAGCCGGTGATAGGAGGGATCATCGTACACGTCCAGCCTTGCCTTGCGCGTCCACTCCCGGATGCTCTCCACCGAGGTCTTCCAGACGACCACGATCCGCCAGAAGGGGCAGTCCTTCTTCCTCAGTTTGCGCGCATACGGCTTGAGCCCCATCCCGACGCGCGTCATGAAGTCGTCGATGACGGTCTCCACCCGCAACGGATCCAGTGGATCCGCCGCGAACCAGAGGGGCAGCCCCACGATCAGTGTGCCGTATCCATAGCCATGCCACATGCCAACGTAGGAGGACTTCGCCAGCTTCTTCTCCACCGCACAGATCACCTTGTCTGCGGCACTCCGCTGAGCCTCTGGGGACGGAATCCCGAGATTCAAGCCCTGAAGGAACCCTTTCGGGTCGAACTCCGCATCGACTTCGATGCCATTCTCGAGCCGCATGAACGATTCGATGTCCCTTGGCTCCACGCCCTCGAACCGCTCGGTCACCTCGAACCACTCGAAGCGTCCGCCCGTGCCCCCGGTCCCGCTGCGGAACACGTAACGGAAGCCGTCCCCTGGTTCGTTCCTGTTCCTGCCCAAC
>CAZEHQ010000172.1:0-3241 GCA_964512165.1 uncultured Gemmatimonadaceae bacterium
TGGCTCTGCAGGTCGGCGTCCTCCCGCCCCGCCCAGGCCCCGGCATCGACCGCGAGCTGCCGGATCCCCTCCAGGCCCGTCGCCAGGCCCCCCGGTCCACGGGTGGCCGACATGCTCCGCAGGTTGCGGCGCAGGAGGGCCTGAAGGGGGCCGCGGCGCAGGGAAGGGGGGTGCGCCGGCGCCCGCAGCCAGGTCCAGTTGTAGCGGCCGCGCACCCCGGAGAACGCGCTCATGTCCCAGGAGGCGAGGAACAGGCCGAGGGGAATGTCCCGTGCCGAGGGCTGCCAGGGCGACGGATCGATCAGGTGGACGGTGCCCGCCGGGTCGTCGTACCCGGCGGCGATGTACTGGTGGTCGGCGTGACGCAGGCGGGGATAGAGGCCGGCCCGGGCGAGGGCGAAGACGTCGACGTTGACGGCCACCGGGGTACCGGTGTCGAGCCGCGATCTCACGGCCTTCCACGCGGCCTCGGCGTCGGCGGCGGCGCGGTGGAAGAGTCCGATCCCGAAGGCGCCGAGCATCGTTGGGAGGGGGATGGCGCGGCCGTCGATGGCGAAGCGTCCCTCCTCCCGGAGGTAGAGGAAGTCCCAGTTGGAGAAGCAGGCCACGGTGGGCTCGTGGCCGTGGAAGCGCAGCAGACTGTCGAGCACCACGTAGACGCAGTTGTAGTGCCGGTTGGTGCAGAAGGGGATGCCGGTGATCCGCTTGCTCACGGGGAGGCCGGGTCCGCCGCGGCCAGGGTGAGGGCGAAGAGGTGCATGGACGGGTTGTCCGGGAGCACGAGGGCCGAGAGGGGCCGGGGGCCGGGCAGGTCGATCACCTGGTGCCAGATCCCGGCCTCGATGCGCGTCTCCTCCGTCTCGCATCCGGCTTCGGGCGGCGAGGAACCGATGAGAGAAGAGAGAGGGACCGAGGTGTCGGGGGTCATGAGTGGACACGAGAGGGCCGCGCTCTCGCCGTACTGGAGCCCCCCGTAGCGCGGAGCGTCGCTCAGTCCCAGGCGTGTCTCCGCCAAGGTGCCGTCGGCGGCGTTGAACCCGAGGGGCTCCTCGAAGGCCCGCCAGTCGCACATGCCCAGGACGTGGAGCGCTCCCCATGCGCCCGGCGGCAAGGGGATCACCTGGGCCTCGCAGGCGATGTTGTCCTGCGAGTCCCGGCGGCCCGGAAAGAGGAAGGGGGTCCCCTGGCTGAGGATCGTCCCACCCGGGGCCGGCAGGCTCTGCGCGCGGAAGGCGGTGCCCAGGCCGTCGAGACCGCCCTCCGCCGGCCGCCCGTCCGGGGCGATGCCGCCGTTGTTGAAGTGGCAGGAGAGATCGAGCGGGACGGGACGGCCCTTGGGCATGGCAACTCTCAGGCCGGATGGGCCGGGTCGCGGGAGAGTTCCCGCCCGTCGCCGGCCGCGGCGCACCCGGGCCCCTGCGGCGCCGTCGCACGCTGCCAGGCGGCGATGAACCGCGCGTCGAAGTCGAGGCTGCCGGCCCGTGCGCCCTCGTCGAGGACTCGGTCCTCTATCCGGAGCCGCCCGCCGCCCGCGAGCCGGCGCACGGCGCCTGCGAGGCCTTCTACCGTGGGGGTGAACCGGTGCCGGGGCGGGACCAGCAGGGCCGCCTCGACCCTGTCGGGTGTATCCGCCACCAGCGTGCACACCCCCCGGGCCGCCGCCTCCAGGGGCGTGAGGCCACAAGTCTCGTAGCGCGAGGGACAGACGAAGAGGCCGCGGCCGGCCAGATCGTCGAGCAGGTGAGCCAGGTCGTCGCGCGACACCCTCGGGGAAAAGCGGAACCGGTGCGCCAGGGCGGCGTCCACCAACCCCTCCAGCCGCCGCCGCTGCGCATCATCGGGAGGGCCCCCGATGACCAGCGCGCGCAGGTCGAGGCCCGACCTGGCCAGCCCCACGGCGGCCCTCACGAAAAGCTCGACGTTCTTGAAGGCGTCCAGCCGCGAGCAGGCCGTGCACAGGACCAGGCGGGGGCCGCCCCGGGCGATGAAGCTGCGCAGGCGCGCCCCCTCCCCGGAGAGGCCGTTCACCGCGTCGGACGCCAGGGGAGGGTGGATCCTGTGGATGAACCGGCCCTCCACGCCGTGGGCGCGCAGGTACTCCGCCTGGATCGACGAGATCTCGACGGCGGCACCGCGGCTGCGGGCCAGGTGCTTCAGTCCGAGTCGCTGGTTGTCCCTCAGGTGCTCCAGCTTCTCGCGCCCGGCGCCGAAGGCTTCCGCCGCCAGGCGCGGGCCCATGACCTCGACCACGTGGTCGACGAAGGGCGCGTGGTGGGTGACGACGAAGGGCCGCCCCGGCGGGTGAAAGGGCAGCAGCACGTTGGTCTGGTAGTAGAGCCGTCCGCGGCCGAGGCGAGCACGGGCGGCTTCCAGGACGGCGCCCATGGCCTGGCGGTCCATGCCGAAGTGAAAGCCCAGCTCGAGGGCCGGATACTCGAGCAGCGGCACCGGGTCCAGCCGTGGGCGGTCCAATCCCTCGTCGCGCCGGTAGAGGAGGAATCCCGCCAGCAGTCCCGGGCGATGCAGGGCCTCCGCCACCCTCAGGGCATAGCCCACCGCTCCGTACTTGAAGGGACCGGCCGCCGATGTGGGGACGAAGTTGCCGTTGAGAACGATGATGGCCCGCGCCGAAGGGCGGGGACGGGCGCGGCCTGCGTGCGCAAGGCTGTCTGCCGCCCTCTCGGGCCGCTTCCTGACGGCCGGACCGGGGGACCCCACCGGGCGCGGGGCCCGCGGACGGTCGAAGGCTGGGGACCGCCTGGCGGGAGCTGATCGGAGAACTGCGATGGCGGCGACGTATCCCGTGGATGGGGTGGGAGGAGGGCTCTGCCGCCGCATCCATACAAACGCCGTGCCAGCGCCGCCCTTTTCCTCCACCAGGCTGGAGGGCAAGGACTTGCGGACCCCTCCCCGCTACCGGGGGCGATGCCGGTGTGTGCTCAAGCAGTCGCCGGTGTGTGTAGTGGGTGACACCCCGCGGTGGCGAACCCTCGGGGGATCCCGCTCTCCCCTCAGCCCTCCCCGCGCAACTCCAGCTGATCCTCCCCCCTGGTGCAGCTCCGCCAGCTGCCCCTCGCCCCACACACGGCCCAGCGTGCCGCTACTGGTGGCCGGGCCGGCGTAGCCGTGGACGCAGCCGTGGACGCAGCCGCGGCAGGCACCGCTCAGGGATGGACCCGCAGCGCGGCCTTGATGCGCGCCCAGGAGGACGGCGCCACGGCGGAAACGTCGTCGTAGCTGG
>CAZEHQ010000172.1:3341-5114 GCA_964512165.1 uncultured Gemmatimonadaceae bacterium
TGATGTTCATCTCCACGAAAGAGGGAGCGAGGGCCATGCCCCCGCTCCCAGGATCTTGCTGATGCACGTCAGACACGCAACGCATCAGCACGAAGGTGAACTACGACTACGACGCGTCCTGACACCGGCAGCGCTTCATCCCCGATGAACCATAGTTGAGGCATGTGCCCCACGCTGTGGCGCAACTGCTGTCCTCACACACATCGTTGCAGTTGATGGCTGGGCTCGTGTTGGGGCACCAAGCGGCCCAACAATAGGTGCTGGCCTGCGCCTTGTCGGGCATGTTCAGCACCACGGCCCCAGCCATCAGCACGGCGGAGACCCAGGCCACGGGCAGGATCGCCTGCTTCTTGACGCCTTCCTCGCTGGCGATGAAGCCGACGAGAAAGTGCGAATCTGCATGAACATGTCTCATTCCTCCCTTTGGGAAGGTGAACTGCGTTGATCTCCGAAGCTCTTCCATTCCGCCCTGCTTGCGCCATGTACCTCCTCTCTGAGCCGCAGGGGTGCGAGATTCATCCATTGAGCCATGCAATCAACGTCCTCAAGGGCGGGGCCAGGTGGCCTCCGAAGACGGCGGTGGCCAGCCCGCCGGCAACGAGGAAGGGGACGAAGGGCAGGGCCCGGGTCAGCTCCACCGTCCTGGGCAGGTCGCCGGAGGCTGCCCGCTTCTTGAGCAGGTTCACCCTCTCCCGGTCGAGGCTCTTCCCGCCCTCCCAGATCACCTCCGCCCCATCTTCCCCGGCCAGGACCAGCCGGTGCCGCAGGACCGCTCCCGGCTGAAGCCGACCCACAGGCATCTCGTACCCGTAGGCCCAGCCGCTCCCTTGCCGTACCTGCTGAAAGGCCAGCTCGACCAGCCACGCCGCCCCCCAGATCAGGGCATAGTCCTTCCAGCCGCCGGTCGACACGGCCAGCAGCGCGAGAGCCGCCAGTCCGGGGATCGCCACCACCGGGCGCCTTTCCGGCTTCAGGCCCCACTCGAGCAGTCGGTATCCCACGGCGAGGAAGGCGAAGGCTTCCAGGTAGCTCAGGGGGCGGTTCAGCACGAGCTGGGCGAAGCTCAGGGACAGCCCCAGCAAGCCTCCCAGCCCGGCGGCGGCCTGCAGCCATGGGCCGCGGTTCTGCTTGACCGTCGTCCACGGCCGTTGCCGCCAGGTCACCACCGCCAGCAGCACGGCGACGTAAGCCACCAGGGTGTTGACGATGAGCGCGGCCGGAGGGGGTCTCCATGGAGACCCACTTTCCCACCGGGCACAGGCTCGGCGGCAGGGCCGCCACGGCCGCCCAGTACATCTTGGCGTCCCCTGGCGACCAGGCCCCTGCCAGCATCATCAAGAGCGCCACCCCCAGACCCAGGAGCAGGACTCCTGCGACGTGGCTCCAGCCGCCCACGCCGAGTCCCGCCATCGCCACCTGGCCGGTCACGCCGATCCCGAGAAGCGTCAGGGTGTAGCGGTTCGGCACCAGTTGGAACCGGAGGTCCATGTAGGCGGCACAGAGGCCGGCCGTCAGCAACGCCGACAGCATCACCAGCTCCACCCAGAGGACAGGATCGCCTATCGACATGATCGGCAGTCCTCGTCCGAAGCCACGTCTTGCGCCAGCTCCTCGACCAGTTCCTGGACCGGCCCGGCGCCCCGAGCCGCCGCCGCCACCGTGCCCTCCGGGTCGAGACGGTAGGCCGTGGGCACGCTGACGGCGTAGTAGGCCAGCGAGGTCTCTCCCGTGGTGTCCTGCAGCACCGGGTAGAGGTCTCGGATCCGCGCCTCG
>CAZEHQ010000172.1:5144-10056 GCA_964512165.1 uncultured Gemmatimonadaceae bacterium
CCAGGCGCCCCCCCAGGTCGGGCAGCCCCGCGTCGAGCAGGTTGGCCTTCAACTCGTTGCAGTATTGGCAGGTGGTGGTGACGAAGACGACGGCCGAGGACCGGCCCTTCAGGTCGGACAGTTGCAGCCCCGGCCCCGCGACCGCGGGCAGCCGGAAGTCGGGGGCGGGGGTGCCGCGGGGCAACTGCTGCCACTGGCTCCGCGGCAGGCGGTTCAGCAGGGAGCCGGGCGGACCGTCCACGACGACCAGGGCCCCGGCCAGGGCGAGGGCCAGCAGGCCGCCGGCGACGAGGGAGGGTTTGTGCGCCGCCATGTTCAGTCCTGCCTCTCCGGCGCAGCGAGCACCTGCGCCAGTCCCTGGCTGCCCACCGCGCCCTTGCGCACGACGCCCTGCGGATCGATCAGCAGCACCGAGGGATAGCCGGGCACGCCGTAGGCCTGGTTCACCTCCCAGCGGCTGTCGTGGCCGGCGACCGGGACAAGGCCGTGCGGGGCCAGCTTCTCCTGGAGGATCACTCGGTCGCCCGCGCCGACGACGATGACGGGGTATCGTTCCGAGGCCTGGGCGAGGGCGGGGTAGGTGGCGTCACAGGCCTGGCAGGACGCCTCGGCGAAGAACAGGAGCCAGGATCGCCCCGCCGGCGCATCGTCCGAGGACACCGTGGGGCCTTGGAGGCCCTCGAGGGAGAAGGCGGGGGCGGGCTGGCCGATCAGACGGGCGAAGGGCGGGGGCGTGATTCCAGGTGGGTAGCCGGTCTCGAGCCGGGCCGCCACCGCCACCAGGGAGGCCAGGAGCACCCCTGCCATCCAGGCCGCGCCGAAGACGCGTGGGGGGGCTGTCGTTGCCAGCAGATCCTTGGTCCCGGGCTTCGTTCATGTGGAGTCTCCAGGCGGATGGAGCCGGAGGCGTCGTGGAACCTGGCGGGACGTGACCTCCTTTTTCCGCCATTGTCCAAGGAACGAACCGGACAGCGGGTCCGGTATCACCCGATCGGGTGAATTTGCATCACCTGATCGGGTGATTTTCCGTCACCCGATCGGGTGACTCTGAGCCGGGCCTGGGCCGTCGGCTGTCGGCCGAGCCGCATCAGGAAGCGTTCCGTACGGCGATGGACAGCCCGCGGATCGTGCAGCCAGGGCGGGCAGCACCTCGGCGCAATCGTGAGACCGGCGGTCGAGTCCGTTGGTGCGCTTGTGCCCGCGGTGCGGGCGGTGTGAGCTGGATGTGACGCTCGGCAGGACCGGGTCGAGGCCCCGGGCCCTGCGCCCGGCCGCCGCGCCTCAGCCCTCCCCGAACAACTCCAGCTGGTCCTGCCCCTGGCGCCGGAACCGGTGCACGGCCAGCTCGTGCGTGCCCCGGTCCAGCCCCGCCCGCCTCTTGGCGATCTCGAAGAACCGGGCCACCAGCCGCGCCAGCTCCCCCTCGCCGCGCATGCGGCTGCCATATCGCGCGTCCGAGAGCTGGCCGCCCCGCACCGCCTCGAGCCGGTGGACCACCTTCTCCGCCCGGTCGGGGTAGTTCCGCTGCAGCCAGTCCAGGAACAGGGGCCGCACGGCCCCGGGCAGGCGCACCAGGATGTAGTTGGCCCAGCGCGCCCCCCGCGCCGCCGCCTGCTCCAGGATGGCCGGCGCCTCCGAGTCGTTGAGCCCCGGGATCAGGGGCGCCACGTTGACCCCCGCCGGCACCCCGGCCCGGGAGAGCTGCTCCAGCGCCTGCAGGCGCCGCTCCGGCCGCGAGGTGCGCGGCTCCATGGTCGCCGTCAGGCGCCGGTCGAGGCTGGTGATCGACAGGGTCACGTGCACCAGATCGAGGGCCGCCATTTCCCCGGCGTGTCGTCGAGGCACTTGTAGCCCGTCTTTGGGCTGATGCCGTATCGTCGGCACAGCTCCGTCATCGTCAAGTGACCGGATCGATGATCAGCGATGAAACGCTCTCTCTGCTCCACGGGTGCGGTCTCCATCCACGGCATCGACCGACCTCCTGCTGGGGGGGCGGTCCAAGATACCGGGGAGTGTTACCAATCAATCCGGTTTGTAGCGGGGAGGCGTGGGCCTATCCAAACATCTTCCAGGTCTCTCGGAGTTGCTGTCCGGCGCCCCAAGGGGGGCCCCGGACAGCCGTGGGATGCCCATGGAGGACCTCGACGCCTCTTGTGCGGTGACTGGTAGTGAGGGGGAGGATTTGTGCTTCAGGGGGAAGCTTCCTTTTCAACGGCTTCCGGCCCAACAGTGTGAAGGGTTCTCTTGACCTCTCCCCAGGTGCGGCGCCGGATGGTCGTGGGGGTGTGGTGCCAGTGCAGCACGTCCACGATGTACTCCGTGACATCTATCTCGAAGGTGTCGACCTGGAGGCAGCCGCCGTCAAATTTGCCGCCGATGTCCTGGATGACGGGCCCCCAGGGCACCCACTGAAGCTCCGGGGGGCCACCGTCGGCCGGCGTCACCTCCACTCCCCGGACGAGCTGGTATCCGGAGATCCGCACTCCGGGAGGGGGCGTCGGCGCGTCCCAGCAGACTTCGTTCTCCCCGACCCACCAGGTGGAGTCGGGGTCCATCGCATGGCCCTGGGCCATGCTGCAGCTCAGGGCCATGAGGATGGCGAGGACACATGGAGTCCGGGGAGTCATGTCCGCCCCAGGGGCTACCGATACTCGGACGTTTTCCGCACCACGACCTTGACCTGGCTGTTCTCGAACGTCCGCTGGCCGTTGATGTGCCGGTCGGCGAACGTGGCCATGTGATCGTCGACGAGCACGTCCTCCTCGTAGATGCGGATGTCGTTGTTGTAGGTGTTGCAGTTGCCGTGGTCGGTGCGAAGATAGTCGTATCTCTCGTACGTAGTGCCTACGTTGTCGACCTTCTCCAGGTTGAAGTCGTGGCCTCCTATGTTGCGGTCCGTCCACTTGAACTGTTCCCGGATCTCCGGCTTGTTCCATTTCCCCGGATCATGGTCCACGTAGATCGTGATCTCCTTGACGGGCTGGAAGATCCTCTCGCGTTAGCACTCCGAGTGCCCGTCGGGGCGGTCCGCGTACGCCGACGACACGAGGCTGAAGTTCCAGAGCCTCTCCAGGGGCTGCGGCAGCGAGGGCGGCAGGGAGGATGTCGCCTCCTGCACGAGGTCCCAGGAGGCGTCCTCGTCGAAGTTGATCACGAGGAAGGGCCGCGGCGCCTCGAGGATGTCCGTGGCCAGGGACACGGGGCTCAGATCCGGCCCCACCCCGTGGATGGTCTCCGCCCCTGAGTGGATCGGGTCGTAGAACACGGGGATGGCCCCCGACTCCCAGCTCTGCCCTGGAGGCGTGACCAGAATGACCTCCAGGTCGAACAGCGCCTCCACGACCTGAAGGAGGGCGCGCTCGTCAGAGGAGCTCCTCAGGGCCGAGGCGGACAGCTCGTGAGGCAGGCCCTCCGCCTCGAGGGACTCCCGCAGGCCCGCCGACAGGGCGCCGAGCAGGACCGGGTGCTGCCGCGCGATCCGGGACACCGAGACCTCGCCCACGTCCCAGGTGGGCACGGAGGCGCGCAGGATCTGCTGGACCTCGGGGTTGTTCATGGCCCGGGCCATGTGGGTGGCGACCACCCGGAAGTAGGCGGTTGCGCCCTCCGGGCCTCCGACGGCGGCCCCTCGGGCCGCTTGGTCAAGGCCGGCCAGGGGGTCGTAGCTGGCGCTCAGATCCAGCGGGACGGCCTCGAGGTGGGCTGTCGGCCGGGGGGCCGGGTCTTCTCCTGAGCACCCGACCCAGGAGATCAGTCCGGCTAGGCCGAGAGCCACGCCGGCGGCGACGATCTTCTTTCCGTGTGCCATGAGGCACCTCCAAATGGTGATGGGGAGAGTTGACCCCGCCAAAGACGCGGGGGGGGGACGTTGTCGTTGCCAGATCCTCGGTCCCGGGCTTCGTCCATGAGGTGACCGTTCAGTCTCCAGCGTTTCGCGAGACGTGCCCTCCAATTCCGCCTTTGTCCAAGGAACGAACCGGACAGCGGGTCCGGTATCACCCGATCGGGTGAATTTGCATCACCTGATCGGGTGATTTTCCGTCACCCGATCGGGTGACTCTGAGCCGGGCCTGGGCCGTCGGCTGTCGGCCGAGCCGCATCAGGAAGCGTTCCGTACGGCGATGGACAGCCCGCGGATCGTGCAGCCAGGGCGGGCAGCACCTCGGCGCAATCGTGAGACCGGTGGGCGAGTCCGTTGGTGTGCGCGTGCCCCCGGTGCCGGGGCGTGAGCTGCATGTATCGCTCGGCAGGACCGGGTGGAGGCCCCGGGCCGTCCGCCCGGCAGCCGCGCCTCAGCCCTCGCCGAACAGCTCCAGCTGATCCTCCCCCTGGCGCCGGAACCGGTGCACGGCCAGCTCGTGCCCACCGCCGTCCAGCCCCGCCCGCCTCTTGGCGATCTCGAAGAACCGCGCCACCAGCTTGGCCAGCTCCTCCTCGCCCCGCATGCGGGTGCCATATCGCGCGTCCGAGAGCTGTCCACCCCGCACCGCCTCGAGCCGGTGGACCACCTTGTCCGCCCGGTCGGGGTAGTGGCGCTTGAGCCAGTCCAGGAACAGGGGCCGCACGGCCCCGGGCAGGCGCACCAGGATGTAGTTGGCCCAGCGCGCCCCCCGCGCCGCCGCCTGCTCCAGGATGGCCGGCGCCTCCGAGTCGTTGAGCCCCGGGATCAGGGGCGCCACGTTGACCCCCGCCGGCACCCCCTCCCGGGACAGCTGCTCCAGCGCCTGCAGGCGCCGCTCCGGCCGCGAGGTGCGTGGCTCCATGGCCGCCGTGAGCCCGCGGTCGAGGCTGGTGATCGACAGGGTCACGTGCACCAGGTCGAGGGCCGCCATGCTTTCAAGGATGTCGAGGTCGCGGGTGACCAGGTGGTTCTTGGTGATCAGGCTCACGGGGTTGCGGAACTTCAGGAATA
>CAZEHQ010000173.1:0-10035 GCA_964512165.1 uncultured Gemmatimonadaceae bacterium
CGCGCCCCGAAGGCGGCCAGGCCGCGGCCGACGCCGGTCTGGCCCTCGGCCGGCGGCTCCCCGGAGGCCGCGGCCCGGGCGGCGGCCACGGTGTCCTCCGTCAGGGCCGCGTGCAGCGACGCCGCCGGAGCCGGCTCCCCGTCCACGGCGATCAGGCCGGGGGGCCAGCCGGCGTCCTCGGGCAGGCCGGCGTCGAGCTGGAAGCCGTAGGCCAGCAGGCCGTCGTAGATCCGTCCCACGGCCTGGGGGGGCGCCAGCACCAGCGGCGTGGAGAGGGCGCCGAAGTCCTCGGTCATGGCCAGCCCGCCGGTCAGCTCGTCGCCGCCGTCGAGGGACCAGCGGCCGGCGAAGAACCGCCGCGGCTTCCCGGCGAAGGGGACCAGGGCGGTCACGCCGCTCCCGCCTCCCGCCGCGTGGCCCACGTGGACGCCGGCCACGTCGGTGACCGCGTTGGCGGCGCCCGGCTCCAGGCGGCCGACGGCGAGGCCGAGGTCGCGCAGCCTCATTCGCCGACGGCCTCCCCGTAGCGCTCCATGACCTCGACGAGTTCCTCCAGGGGCAGGCCGTGGATGGTGTTGCCGTCGCGGCCGACCATGGTGCCCGCCGCCGTCAGGGCGTTCAGGACCGCCTCCTCGGCGGCCTCCACGACGCCGGCGAAGAGGCGGCTCATGTGGGAGTAGTGCAGGAGCTGGAGCGAGCCCGGCGCACGGGCGGGATCGTTGCCGGTGGAGAAGGCGATCACCAGGTCGCCGCTGCCGTGGGTGGAGATGCCGCCGGTGCGGGCCATGCCGATGAGGGCGCGCTTGCACAGGCGCTGCAGCTGCACCGGGATCAGCGGCGCGTCGGTGGCCGCCACCATGAGCAGCGAGTTGCCGGGGGCCGCGGCCGACGCCGGCGCTCCGCGCTCGGGGAGGCGGTCGGTCAGCATGCGGCCCACGGGCACGCCTTTCACCCGCAGCTGCGGCCGGCGGCCGAAGTTCGCCTGCACGAGGAGGCCCACGGTGTACTCGCCTTCGCCGCCGCGGCCGGCGGCGATGCGCCGCGAGGCGGTGCCGATGCCGGCCTTGAACTGGAAGGCGCGCATGCCGGTGCCGCCGCCCACGGAGCCCTCGGCCACCGGCCCCCCCGAGGCCCCGTCCAGGGCCCGGGCCACGTGCTCGGCGCGCAGGTGGCCGCCGGCGGTGTCGTGCAGGAAGCCGGCCCACGTCTCCCCCACCACGGGGTCCGGCCGGAAGGGAGCGTCGAAGGCGGCCGGGTCCTGATCCAGGGACCAGCCCACGGCGCCGTCGTAGGCGCGGCCGACGCTGCCGGTGTCGGTGAGCAGGACGGGGGCGGCCAGGACCCCGGCGCGGCGCACCGGCCCCAGGCCGGTGAGCTCGCCGTTGCCGTTGATCGTCAGGTCGGCGGCGAAGACCGGCCGGCGCCAGGGCAGCTCCGGGCGCGGCAGGACGGCGGTGACCCCGGTGCGCACGGGACCACGTCCGACGACGAGGGGGCCGTGACCGCTGATGAGGGTGGCATGTCCGACGCGAACCCCGGGCACGTCGGTGATGGCGTTGGCCGCGCCGGTCGGCAGTTCGCCGATGACCACGCCGAGGTCGCGCAGCCGCGGGCGCACGGCCGGTGCCGCCGGGGCCGCCGCCGGGGCGATGGACGAAGCCAGGCCGGGAGAGGCCACGGCCGGCAGCGCCGCGGCGGTCAGCCCGAGACCGAGGAACCGCCGCCGCGAGAGGGGCGGACCGGGAGGGCTCACGCCTCGCGCTGGTCGGCGATCGCCTTGCACTGGCGCAGGCCGACCCCGGACCGGTCCTCCAGCCCCTTCCAGGCGTAGGGGTCCTCGCCGCAGATCATGACGATGTCGCGGAAGTCGGCCCGGGCCGGGCTCTCGCCCTCGAGCGGGTGCCACGGCAGCCGCGACCAGGCGTTCATGTAGTGGTTCACCAGCACGCGGCGGAAGACGCCGCTGCGGTTCTTCCGGGAGCGGTGCAGCAGGTAGCCGTTGAAGAACACCGCGTCCCCTGTCTTCGCCTCCACCGGGACCTCCCCGGAGTCGTCGAAGCCGTACGACTCGGGGGCGCTGTCGAACTCCTCTGGATCGTCGTGGGGGCGCTGGTCGTAAAGGGCCCACTGGTGGGAGCCGGGGAGCACCCACACGCAACCGTTCTCGAGAGTGGCGTCGTCGAGGGCGATCCAGCCGCCGGTGAGCGACCGGTCGCGGGTGGGGATGAAGATCTCGTCCTGGTGCCAGGCCTGCCCCTGGAAGCCCGGCGGCTTGACGAAGAGCATGGACTGCATGCACTTCACGTCCGGCCCGATGAGGCGCGACAGCACCCCGGCCAGGCCGGCGTGGCGGACGCCGCGGTCGAGCATCACAGGGGAGATCTTGTGGGGCTGGTGGATGCACAGGAACCCGCGCAGCACCTCGTCGTCGGTCAGCCCCGCCGGCATGGGCTCCAGGTTCGGGTGGGGGTACTCGCCGCGGCACACCCGCAGGGCATCGGCGCGCAGCACCTCCACCTCCTCGGGGCTCACGAGCCCGGGCACCACGAGGTAGCCCTGCTCGCGGTAGGACTGCACGTCGGCGTCGCTCACCAGTCCGTTCTTCATCTTCAAGGCTCCTTCAGGTCTCGACGGCCCGGGCCACGGCCTTCCCCAGCTCGGCCGTGGTCATGGCGCCGCCGATGTCGGGTGTGCCCGTGCCCTCCTCGGCCAGCACGGCGGCCACGGCGGCGTCGATGCGGGCAGCGGCGGCCCGGGCCTCGTCGTCGCCGTGGCGGTCCCCGAGCCAGCGCAGCATCATCGCCGCCGAGAGGATGGCGGCCACCGGGTTGGCGATCCCCTGGCCGGCGATGTCCGGCGCCGTGCCGTGGGAGGGCTGGAAGACGGCGGCCTCTTCGCCGATGTCGCCGGAGGGGGCCATGCCGAGACCGCCCACGAGACCGGCTCCCAGGTCGGAGAGAATGTCGCCGTACATGTTCTCGGTGACCATCACGTCCCAGCTCTCCGGCTGGCGCACGAGGTAGAGGGCCATGGCGTCCACGTAGGCGTGGCCGGACTCGATGTCCTGGCCGGCGGCGACCTCGTCGAAGACCTGGCGGAAGAACGCCATGGAGCGGAAGACGTTCGCCTTGTCCACCAGGGTCACCTGCGCCGGCCGCTCCCCCCGCCGCCCTTCGAGGCGCTCGGCGCGCCGCTGCAGGGCCAGGCCGAAGGCGTAGCGGGAGATGCGCTCGGAGCCGGAACGGGTGATCACCATGGTGTCCACGGCGGTCTCCTCGCGCAGCCTCACGCCGCCGTTCATCGAGGCGAAAAGGCCCTCCACGTTCTCCCGGAGGATGACGAAGTCGATGTCGCCGGCGCCGTAGCCCTTCAGCGGACAGTGGTGGGCGGCATGGAGGTAGATCGGCCGCACCCCGGCATAGAGATCGAGGAGGATGCGCAGGTCGATCTGGGGCCGCATCTCGGTGCCGTCGGGCCAGCGCACGTCGGGCAGTCCCATGGCGCCGAGGAGGACGGCGTCGGCCCGGCGGCAGGCCTCCACCGTGGACTCCGGCAGAGGGTCCCCCTGGTCCAGGTAGCAGCCGGCGCCGCAGGGATGCTCGGCGTACCTCAACTCCGGCCCTCCCGCCGCGTCGAGCACGCGCCGCGCCTCGGCCACCACCTCCGGGGCGATGCCGTCCCCCGGCAGGACGGCGATGTCGTAGGCGGCCACCTCAGCTCCAGAGCCGGTCGCTGGAGGTCTCGGAGTCCCAGCCGTCGCTGGGTCCGAAGGGCTCCCCCGCCTCGGGGTCGGCGAACTCGCGCAGCACCTCCTCGTTCAGCCCCTCGAAGCCGAGACCCGGCGTCTCGGGCACGGCGATGTGGCCTTCCGCGATGAGAGGCACGGGCAGTCCCGTCACCAGGCTGCTCCAGCGCTCCAGATCGTCCACCGAGTGGTTCTCCAGCACGAGGAAGTTCTCCGTCGCCGCCGCCGCGTGCACCGAGGCCATGGCCGCCACCGGGCTCATGGCCATGTGCAGGGCCATGGCGATCCCGGCCTCCTGGGCGGCGTCGCCGATCTTCTTGGTCTCAAGGATGCCGCCCGACGAGGCCAGGTCCGGGTGGGCCACGGCGATGGCCCGCCGGCCGAAGAGGTCGGCGAAACCCTCCTTCAGATAGATGTCCTCGCCCGTGCAGACCGGGGTCTCCACCGACTCCGAGAGCCGCTGGTACTGGTCGGCCAGCTGCCACGGGATCATGTCCTCGTACCAGGCGAGGCTGAACTGGTCCAGGGCGCGGCCCAGGCGGATGCACGACTCCAGGCCGAGGTGGCCGAAGTGGTCGGCCGCCAGGGGCACCTCGTAGCCGATCTCGCCGCGCACGGCGGCGACGTACTCGCACAACAGGCCGATCCCCCGCTCGGTGATCTGGATGCCGGTGAAGGGGTGCATGACGGTGGACGACTCCAGCATGCCCGGAGGCGCGATGACGCAATCGGAGCGGCCGCGAAGGACGCCCAGGCCGATGTCCATCTTCAGGAAGGCGAAGCCCTCCTCCATGCGCTGCCGCAGGCGCCGCCCCATCTCCCGGCCGTCGGCGACGCTTGTGGTGTCGCAGTAGCACAGGACCCGGTCGCGGAAGCGGCCCCCCGCCAACTGGTACGCGGGAACGCCGTAGGCCCGTCCCGCCAGGTCCATGAGGGCCATCTCCACGGCGCATACCCCGCCGGCCTGGCGGGCGTGGTGGCCGAACTGCTTGATCCGCCGGAAGAGGCGGTCCACGTCGCAGGGGTTCTGCCCGAGGAGGCGGCTCTTCAGCATGAGGGCGTACGTGGGGCTGCCGCCGTCGCGGACCTCGCCGTACCCGGAGATCCCCTGGTCGGTGTCGATGCGGATGAGGGTGGAGTGGAACGGCGTCCCCCTGAGGCGGGCGACGCGCAGGTCGGTGATCTTCAGGCTCGAGGGGCGGGAGGCGGTGCGGACGTTGGCTTCCGGGCTCACGCGGGGCTCCTGATGGACGTGGAGGGAGAAGACCCGCGCGGGGCACGCGGAGCGGGATAGGGTAACCGGGGTGCGAAGGCCGCGCAACGCGGCGGGCTGACCCGGTCTAGAAGTAGGTAGCGGCGCTGAAGAGCAGGGCCGCCCTCTGCACCTTGTTGTTCAAGGGATCCCGCATGCTTTCGCGCTGGTAATCCAGCTTGAAGACCGAGTCCTGATCGGGGCGGAAATTCAACCCGTACGTCAAGCGGCGCCGGCTGTCCCCCGTGGCGTCGACGTCGAAGTCGATCCCTCCGTAGCGGAGCACCCCGGTACACACCGACTGGGGAAGAGCGGAGAAGATTCCCCGGGCAAAGTGGGCGTTGGCCTGTAGGTAGACTCCGGCCTGGTTCTGTTGCAACAAACCCATCTCCGCCGGGACCTCGATCGCGGCCCCGGCGTACTCGCCCAGCAGTTCAAGGCCGCGCCAGGATACATCCCAGTCCAGGGCCCAGATCGTCAGCCCGCGCTCTGCGTCGATGGCCAGACCATCGGCCTCCCACTCGTTGTAGGGGCCTGTATGCAGGGATACTCCCAGCTCCCAGGTCGTCTGCGGACTGACGGCGAGGCGCCCCACCAGGGAAGGGCGATTGTTGTTGTCGGTGAGATTGCCCCTGCCTTCCGGGATCCTCGTGCCGTCACCGCTGGCTTCTATCACACCTTCGTCGAATCCGTTTACAGCGTAGAGCTCGTAGGTGATCCGGGACGAGGCCGTCGGGTAACACGCACCATAGACGCCCATCCCCGCCTCCGACAAGGCCGTGGGGATGATCTCGGTGCTGACCAGGGGCCGGTCCGTCAGATCGTTGGCCGGGCTGTCATGTGAGAGATTGAAACGCCCCAGGGGGGAGAGAATGATGCCGCCTCGGAAGGTCAGGGCCGGATGGAGCTCAAAGTCGAGGACCGCGATCTCGAGTTTGATCTCCTCCCCGCCCTCTTCGAACTCGAGCTCCGAGGCCACCCGCAACCGCTCGGATACCGGCGTGTAGGAGAACAGGTTGAAGCGCTTGGCAACAAAGGAGATCTCCTCGGTTATCCCGTCCTCCCGCCCGTAGCGGAAGTGGACCTCGGAGTAGCCGCCGATGCGGGTCCGGCCCGGCCGGGCACTCATGAAGGGTTTGTCACCTATCCCCCCCTCGACCAGAGGCCGCTCCTGCGCTGCCGCGCCGTCGGTCCACCACAGGGTCGCGCAGGCCAGACAACGGGTCAGCACTTTGTGGCAATCGCGCATATTCCTCTATCTCACCGGGGGATGGATTGCTATGCGATCTTCCGAGACGGCTACGCGGTATCTGGTCAGCGGTTTCTGCGCCGGCCCTCGCACCACTTCCCCCTGTCGATCAAAGGTCGAGCCGTGGCAGGGGCAGACCAGGAATTCGCCCCCCGGCCGCACCTGACAGCCCAGGTGGGTACACGTCGTACCCAGGGCCCGCAGCGAACCGTCCTCAAGGCGCAGGAGCGCGATCTCCTCAGCCAGGCCGGAAGCCCGTATCCGCACCTCCTTCCCTTCCCCGAAGCTGCTTTCGACCTCGTCCCGACCCAGTTCGATTGCGCCGTCTTCGAGAGTCGCCAGATAGGTGGGCAGACCCGCACAGCCGCACAGGCCCAACAGGCCCGTGCCCAGATGGCCGAGCGCCTGTCGGCGATCCATCACAGCGACCTCACAAAGGCCACCAGGGCTTGCTGGGCACCAGATTCGAGCGCCTCATAGCGCTCCCTGGGCCCTTCGGCCTCTCCGCCGTGCAGACGAATCGCCTCATCTACCGAGCGGGCGCGGCCGTCGTGCAGGTAGAACTCCTCGCCATCGAGAAAATCGCCGACCAGGCGCGTTCCCCACAGGGGGGCCGTGCGCCACTCGCGGCCCGTGGCATCTCCATCCGGCCGGTAGTCGGCCAGGTCTGCTCCCATGTCGTGCAGGAGCAGGTCCGAATAGAGGTGGACATCGACCGCGCTGAGCTCGGGTATGGGACCGGGCCCGGTCCGCATGGCGGGCACGTGGCAGCTCGCACAGCCTGTCTGGCCGAACAGTTCCTCGCCGCGCAGCACTTCGGCCGTCTGCCGGCCCCGCGCCGGTGGCTTGAGCAACCGCACGTACATGGTCGTCTGCAGAACCGTGGCGGCGGGGATTTCCGGATCGGCCACCCCATCACCCAGGGCCATCCCCCCGCCGGCCTGGGGGTGCTGATTCTCGCGCGGAATGAAGTCGCTGGTGATGCCCATGTCCTGGTGATAGGCCAGTGCAACCTGTTCGATCAGGGAAGAGACCTGGGCCTTGCGCGAAAAGCGGCCCAGCTGGGGCCCGTCGCCTCCCCCGACGTGGTGGGAGGGAACGAAGCCGGGGGGAGTTACCCAGTTCGGGCGCCCCGAGATGCCGTCTCCGTCCTCGTCGTCCGGGTCGGCGTGGTCCAGGATCGTCGCCACGGGAATCGCCTCGATGAGCCCTGCCCCGAATACCGGGGGCGGCATGCGGAAGGAAACCTCGACCCCTTCGGGAACCCGCTCGGGGGGAATGCCCGCGATGGCCTTGTCCTGGTGCTGGGGTCCGCCGATGTCCACCGCCGGGTCGGTCCCGCGACTGAAGCGGGTAAACCCCCGGTCCGGCGTGCCCCGGCCATCCCCGGGATGGCACCCCTCGCAGGACACATTGTTGAAGATCGGGCCCAGGCCCTCGGCGACGGAAAACGCTCTCTCGAAGTTTCCGTCCCCTTCGACGAAGACGGCGTTCAGATCGCGGGACAAACCCTCCAGCGGCGACTCGAAGTCGTCGCCCGCCGTAGGGAGCCGCGTCATCATCGCGTCGCATCCCATCAAGCCCAGCCCGAGCAAACCCGCGAGGCAGGGCCAATGCATCGCGGTCGTCATGCAAACCTTCCCCGAAGAGATATTAGTCTTGTCTCAAAACGAATTTAGTCAAGGCTAAACCTTAGCCTACGGCTCGAGCCGGCTTGACGCAAGAGGAAAGATCCTGGCTGCCTGACCGGCCTCGGCTTCGTCCACCAGCCCGCCGTTGCCGGCAACCCGGATAAGGCGTTCATTCCCGGAATTCCCTCCCCAGCACCCGTCCGCGGAGGTCCCTTGCGCATCGTCACCGGCAGCCTGCGCGGCCGCAGGATCCCCGTCAGCTCCAGCCGCCAAGGGGACATCGGCGTCACCCCCGGCCGGCTGAAAGAGGCCGTCTTCGGCCGCCTCGGCCCGGCGCTGGAGGGGATCGCCTTCCTCGACCTGTGCGCCGGCTCCGGGCAGATGGCCCTGGAGGCCTACAGCCGCGGCGCCCGGGTGACGGCGGTGGAGCCCGACCGCCGCCGGCGCGAGGTCCTGCGCCGGCTCATGGAGAGCTGGGGCGTCAACCACCTGGAGCTGCTCGGCGGCCGCGCCCAGACCGCGCTCAGGAAGCTCGCCGCGGAGGGCCGGCGCTTCGACGTCATCTACCTCGACCCGCCGTACCGGGCGCTGCACAACGGCCGCCCCCTGAGCCAGGTCCTGCTGGCCGCCGCCGGGCGTTCGGGGATTCTCGCCGAGGACGGCCTGCTGCTCGTGCAGCACCCGAAGGGCCTCGACCTGCCCGAGTCGCCGGAGGGGCTGCGCCGGGTCGACGCGCGCCGTCACGGGACCACCGGGCTGAGCGAGTACCGCCCCGCCCTCTTGACCACCTCCATGACGGAGCTATCCTAGTCGCCATGGACTACACCCCCCTTACCGACGAACAACGGCAGAGCTTCGACCGGGACGGCTTCCTCGTCGTGCCGGATGCCCTGTCCGACGACCTGCGGACGCGCCTCGAGGCCGCCTGCGACCGCCTCTACGCCGAGGGCCTGGCCGCCGAGGGCCTGAACGACCGCGGCTTCTGGCAGATGCGCAACTGCCTGCCCCGGGACGACGCCTTCCTCGAGCTGCTCGACTGCGCGGCCACGGTCCCCCTGGTGGTTCAGCTCCTCACCCACAACGTGCAGCTCATCACCTCGCACCTCGTGGTGCGCCCGCCGAACACGGACGGTCCCGGGGACAACCGCAAGGTCTCGGACTGGCACCGTGACGGCGGCACCTCGCCGAGGGACCTGGGCCTGGCGCAGCCGCGCATGTTCATCAAGATCGCCTACTGGCTCTCCGACCTGTCGGAGCCCGGACGGGGAGCGATCCGCCTGCTGGCCGGCAGCAACGACACCTCGGTGCCCAAGCCCGACGGCGACACCGACGGCGAGCACCTCGAGATCCGCGCCCGCCCCGGCGACGCCGTGCTCTTCGAGAACCGCACCCTCCACGCCGTGGGCAACAACTACTCGACGGTCACGCGCAAGAGCGTGTTCTTCGGCTACGGGTACCGGTGGATTCGCCCCATGGACTACACCGCCCAGCCCGAGGAGCTGCTGGCGCGCTGCGACCCCATCCGCCGGCAGCTGCTCGGCGACAGCTCCGGCCCCATGGGCTTCCAGCTCCCCGAGCCCGGGGAGGTGCCGCTGCGGGAGTGGCTCGGCGAGCACACGGGCGAGGTCGTCTCGGCCAAGGCCGAGACCCCCGGCATCTTCGCCACCCGCTGAGCAAAGCGGGCGACCCCTCCCCAAGGCCTGTTCCCCGCTCCGGACCCGGATCCCCGGTCCGGGCCGCCCCGGACCCGCCCATGCGCTTCCGCCCCTGCATCGACCTCCACGAAGGACGGGTGAAGCAGATCGTCGGCGGCAGCCTGCGCGACGGCGAGGCGCCGCGGACGAACTTCGACGCCGGCAGGCCTCCGGCGTACTACGCGGACCTCTACCGGCGCGACGGCCTGCCCGGCGGCCACGTGATCATGCTCGGCCCCGGGAACGAGTCGGCCGCCGCCGAGGCTTTGGCCGCCTTCCCCGACGGCCTGCAGGTGGGCGGCGGCATCGACCCCGGCAACGCCGGCGACTGGCTCGACCGGGGGGCCGCCGCGGTCATCGCTACCTCCTACGTATTCCGAGGCGGGAGCTTCCGGCCCGGCGCCCTGCGGGAGCTGTCCGCGGTTGCCGGCCGCGAGCGCCTCGTCCTCGACCTGAGCTGCGCT
>CAZEHQ010000174.1:0-9990 GCA_964512165.1 uncultured Gemmatimonadaceae bacterium
CATCCTCAACCACGCCCCCCCCGGTCTTGTACTACCATGTCCTCCGCGACGGCATACGTGTCCTGTGTGGTGATCTGATGGAGACGACGACGCGGGAGGGTTATGCGGTTTCCCGGTACTGCGACTTCGTTCCCCATCTCGCCAAGATGGACCGGCTGCGTTGATCCGCCCCTGACCCGTGCCGCTCCTCGGCAACATCGCCCTCGGCAAGTACGTCGCCGGCGACTCCCTCCTGCACCGCCTCGACCCGCGCACCAAGCTGGTCGCCGTTACCGTCATGATGACCGTCGCCCTCGGCTCCAGCGGCCTGGCGCCGGTGGGCGCCTTCGGCCTCTTCGTCCTCCTCGCCGCGGGACTGTCGCGGCTGCCGCCGGCGCTGCTGGCGCGGAACCTGCGGTCCTTCCTGTGGCTGCTGCTGATCACCGCCCTGCTCCACGCCTTCAACACGCCGGGAGAGCCGCTGTGGCGTGTGCCCTGGCTCGAACTTCTGGCGACGCGTGAAGGAGTGCAGTCCGCGGCCCTCTTCACCCTGCGGCTGGCGGCGGTGGTGACCGCCGCGGCGCTGCTGACGCTCACCACCTCGCCCCTGGAGCTGACCGACGGCCTGGAGCGGCTGCTGCGCCCCCTGCGCCGGCTGCGGGTCCCGTCCCACGAGCTGGCCATGATGATCTCCATCGCCCTGCGCTTCATCCCGGTCCTGGCCGAGGAGGCCGAGCGCCTGCAGAAAGCGCAGATGGCCCGCGGCGCCGAGTTCGGCGGCGGACCGGTGCGCCGCGCCCGCAAGCTCGTGCCGCTGCTGTTGCCGCTGTTCGTCTCCGCCTTCGCCCGCGCCGACCGCCTGGCGGTGGCCATGGAAGCCCGCGGCTACCGCGGCGAGGGCCGCACCAGCTACCGCCAACTCCGCCTGGGCCGGCTCGACGCCGCGGCGGCACTGCTTTCGGCGGCAGTGGCCGCCGGCATCCTGTGGGCGGGCCGGCTGTGAGCCGCGCCCCCGGGAGTCCGCGGACCCTGCGCCTGGACCTGGAGTACGACGGCTCCGGCTTCGTGGGCTGGCAGGACCAGGCCGAGGGGCGCACCGTGCAGGGGACGGTGGCGTCGGCGATGCGCACCCTGCTGCAGGAGGAGGCCGCACCGGTGGGGTCGGGACGCACCGACGCCGGCACCCACGCCCTCGGACAGGTGGCTCATGCCCACGTGGAGTCGTCCATGGAGGCGGACCGCATCCTCCGGGGCCTGAACGCCCTGCTGCCCGAGGATGTGGCCGTCCTCCGGGTGCTGGACGTGCCGGCCGGCTTCCACGCCCGCTACGGCGCCCTGGGCAAGCGCTACCGCTACCGCATCGACACGGCGCGCCACGCTCTCGGCCGGCACGCCGTGTGGACCCTGCAACGGCAACTGGACCTGGAGCCCATGGCCGAAGCCGCGGCCGGTCTGAGAGGCGCCCTCGACTTCCGCGCCTTCTGCAAGGCCGACCCCCCGCCGGAGAGCTACAGCTGCCGGATCGACGCCGCCGAGTGGCGCCGCCGCGGGCACCGGTGGAGCTTCGAGATCGAGGCCGACCGCTTCCTGCGGCACATGGTGCGGGCCCTCGTGGGGACCCTGGTGGAGGTGGGCCGGGGGCAGCGCAGCCCGCGGCGGTTCCTGGAGCTGCTCGGGGGGGCCGACCGCTCCCTCGCCGGCGCCACCGCCCCGGCGCGCGGCCTGTGCCTGCTGCGGGTGCGGTACCCCGAAGAGGTGGGCGGCGCCTCGGGTCCCGAACCCCTTGAGAGCCCCGGCGCTCTTTAGCAGCTTAGTCGCAGCCCCATGAGAGTCCGGTCCCTGCTCATTCCGCTCCTGCTCGCCGCCGCCGCCGCCGCCGCCGCCGAGGACCCGGTTACCGCCTCGCGGCGCAACGCCGTGGTCCGGGCCGTCGAACGCGTGCAGCCCTCCGTGGTCAGCGTGCGCGTCGTCCACCGGGAGCAGGTCCTGCGCAGGTACCGGGACCGCTTCGACTTGTTCATGGGTCTTCCCTTCGGTCCGCGCTACTACCGCGACCATCGCGACCGGGTACTGGAGGGGTCCGGCTTCATCGTCGACAGCGAGGGTTTCGTCCTGACCAACGCCCACCTGCTGGGTCGCCGGGGCATCCGCAAGGTGGAGGTCTCGCTGCCCGACGGCCGGGTGTTCCAGGTCCGTTCGGGCAGCCGCGACGTGGCCCTGGACCTGGCCGTACTGGAGATCGAAGGCGGCGATCTGCCGGTTGCGCCTCTGGCCCGATCCGACCATCTTCTGGTCGGGGAATGGGCCATCGCCATCGGCAACCCCTTCGATCTCGGTCCCACCGTCAGCATCGGCGTCATCAGCGCCGTCGACCGGGACTTCGAGGAGCCCCAGGGCGACTACTACTACCGCGACATGATCCAGACCGACGCAGCCATCAACCCGGGCAACAGCGGCGGCCCCCTGGTCAACGCCGTGGGCGAGGTCGTCGGCGTCAACAGCTTCATCTACACCGGCGGCGAGTACAGCCTCGGCTCCATCGGCATCGGTTTCGCCATCCCCATCGGCGACGCCCGCAGGTTCCTGGAAGAGATGCGCGTCCACGGCCAGGTTCGCCTGCCCTGGCACGGCATCGTCGACCTCCAGGATCTGACCCCTCGCTGGGCGAACTACCTCGAACTCGAGATTCGCGAGGGCGCCGTGGTCATGCGGGTCACCGCGGAGAGTCCCGCGCACCAGGCCGATCTCGCCCGCGGCGACGTGATCACCGGGATCAACGGCGAGGCCGTCCGTTCCACCAAAGAGGCCTGGAGCGTGCTCGGGGGACTGAGGGTCGACCAGAATTGCGCCCTCGACATCCTCCGCAGGAAGGAGCCCCGGACGATCGAGTTCACCATCCAGGAACGTCCAAAGGGGACGAGATGGAACTGAATGGCCCGTGAGGGAGTCCCCTTCGTGGCCGCCGGCCTGTTGCTGTGCGCCGCCTGCTGGTACGCCCGCCAATGGAACCCCGCCCTCGGCTTCGGCGCGGCGGCCTTCGCCGTCGCCACCGCCTTCATGGCCTTCTTCTTCCGGGACCCCCGGCGGCAGGCCCCGGCGTTGCCGGGCGCCGTCGTCTCCGCCGCCGACGGCCGCGTCGTCTCCGTGGAGCGCCTCGCCCATGACGAGTACCTCGACGGCCCGGGCACGCGCATCAGCGTCTTCCTGTCGGTCTTCAACGTGCACGTGAACCGCGTCCCCCACGAGGGCGAGGTCGACTTCGTGGACCGGCGCTCCGGGCGCTACCGCGTGGCCTACGCCGAGCAGGCCTCGGAGGACAACGAGCAGAGCGTGATCGGCATCCGCTGCGGGGACCACCGGCTGGTGGTCAAGCAGATCGTCGGCATCCTGGCCCGCCGCATCGCCTGCTACCTGGCCCCTGGCCAGCAGGTCCGCCGGGGCGAGCGCTTCGGGCTGATCCGCTTCGGCTCGAGGGTCGACCTCATCCTTCCGGAATCCGCCCGGATCGAGGTCTCGGTGGGCGACCGGGTACGGGGCGGCGAAACCGTCATGGGAGTCCTGGCGTGATCAACCGAGGCCTCATTCCCAACCTGTTCACCGTGGGCAACCTGCTCTGCGGCTTCCTGGCGCTGCGCTACATCGTCGAGGGGAACTACGTGCCCGCCGCCTGGCTGATCGTCCTCGCCAGCGCCCTCGACAACATGGACGGACGCCTGGCCCGCTACATGGGCCGCGACTCGCGGTTCGGCATCGAGTTCGACTCCCTCGCCGATGTCTGCACCTTCGGCGTCGTCCCCGCCTTCATGCTCTACCACGGACTTTTGCCCACCGGGTGGGGGGCGGCCCTGGCCTCGGTCTTCCTCGTCTGCGGCGCCCTGCGCCTGGCGCGCTTCAACGTCATGAGCCAGGACGAGGGCAAGGGAGAGCTCTTCACGGGCATGCCGATCCCCGCCGCCGCCATCGTCCTGAGCCAGTACATCGTCTTCACCGGGCACTCCTGGGCCACGGCCCACGCCGCCCACCTCGGCGTGCTGCTGACCTTTGCCCTGTCCATGCTGATGGTCAGCCGCGTCGAGTACGACTCCATGCCCAGCTTCCGGTCCGGGGGGCTCAGGGACCGCTGCAAGCAGGTCTTTCTCGTCGTCGCCGTGGCCCTCATCGTCCATCCGGCCACGTCGAAGGAGTTCTTCTTTCCCATCGCCCTGATCTACCTGCTCTCCGGGCTCTACCGCTGGGTCGCCGGCCTGTTCAGCGACGAGGTGACGCAGCACGCCTGAAGGGATGAAGGCGGCCGATGTTCAGGGACAAGCCGGTCAGTTACCTGGTCCTCATCCTGCTGGTGAGCGCCGTCAGCGGCAGCGTCATCGGCGAGTCCCTGCGCATCGTCCTGCGCTTCGTCGCCGGTGAGAGCAGCATCGTGGAGCGGGCCCTGCTGGACTTCTTCCGCTACGAGATCGGGCCCCACCGCCTGGACCTCATCATCCTCTCCTTCCAGTTCGAGCTGGGCCTGAGCTTCAACGTCATCACCCTGCTCGGGATCTTCGCCGGCTGGTACTACTTCAAGCACTCGTACTGAATCCTCCGGAGGACCGACCATGTTTCCGAGTCACTGGGAATTGCTGATCATCTTCCTCGTGGTCCTGCTCCTCTTCGGGGCCAAGCGCATTCCGGAGATGGCCCGGGGCCTGGGCAAGGGGATCCGCGAGTTCCGCGGTGCCGTGAAGGACGTGCGCGACGAGGTGGAGACGGCAGGCCAGGAGGCGACGCCCAACCGGATCGCCACCCCGGCTTCCGGCTCCGTGGCCCGCGAGACCGGCGCCTCCCCGGCCGAGGCTTCCCCTTCCGACGACCCGGGCGCCCCCCCGGCGCGGGAAGAGGCCCGCAACTGAGTCTCGCCGAGCTCACCGCCCACGAGGCGCTGCACCGGCTCGAGGCCGGCGAGCTCACCTCCACCGAGCTGACGCGGCAGGTCCTCGACCGGGTCGAGGACCGCGACGCCGAGGTGAACGCCTTCATCAGCGTCGACGCCGACGGCGCCCTGCAGCGGGCCTCCGACGTCGACCGCCGGCGGCAGGCCGGCGAGCCCGTGGGCGCCCTCGCCGGGGTCCCCCTGGCCGTCAAGGACGTGCTCTGCGTCCGCGGCGGGCCCACCACCTGCGGCTCGGAGATCCTCCGCGACTACGTGGCCCCCTACGACGCCACCGCCGTGGAGCGGGTGCGGCAGGCCGACGCCGTCCTCGTGGGCAAGACCAACATGGACGAGTTCTCCATGGGCTCCTCCACCGAGAGCTCCTGCTTCGGGCCGACGCGGAACCCCGTCGATCCGCGGCGCGTGCCCGGCGGATCGAGCGGCGGTTCGGCAGCCGCCGTGGCCGCCCACGAGACCGTCCTCGCCCTCGGCTCCGACACGGGGGGCTCGGTGCGCCAGCCGGCGGCTTACTGCGGCGTCGTCGGGCTCAAGCCGACGTACGGCCGCGTCTCCCGGTACGGACTGGTGGCCTACGCCTCCTCCCTCGACCAGGTCGGCCCGGTGACCAAGGACGTGGAGGATGCCGCCCTGCTGCTGACCGTCATCTCCGGCCGCGACCCGAAGGACGCGACCTCCGTGGACCGCGAGGTTCCCGACTACCGGGCGAAACTCGACGCGGGGGTCGAGGGTTTGAGGATCGGCTGGGCGAAGGAGTTCTACGGCCCCGGGCTCGACGCCGAGATCCGCGCCGCCGCCGAGGCCGCGGCGCAGCGGCTGGCCGGGGCGGGGGCCGAGATCGTCGACGTCTCGCTGTCGGTGGCGGGAGACCCGGACTGTTGCGTGAGCTGCTACTACGTGATCGCCATGGCCGAGGCCTCGGCCAACCTGTCGCGCTTCGACGGCGTGCGCTACGGGTTCCGCGCCGAGGCGCCGGAGGACCTGCAGGACCTCTACCGCCGCACCCGCAGCCGGGGCTTCGGCGCCGAGGTGCAGCGGCGGATCCTGATCGGCGCCTACGTCCTCAGCGCCGGATACTACGACGCCTACTATCTCAAGGCGCAGAAGGTCCGAACCCTGATCCGGCGCGACTTCGAGGGCGCCTTCGACCGCTGCGACCTGCTGCTGTCGCCGGTGGCTCCCACCACGGCCTTCGCTCTCGGCGAGCAGCTGGAAGACCCGCTGCAGATGTACCTGAACGACATCTACACCACGTCCCTGAACCTGGCCGGCCTGCCCGGCATCTCGGTCCCCGCGGCCACCTCGGCCGAGGGGCTGCCCATCGGCGTGCAGCTGATGGCCCGCCCCTTCGAGGAGGCGACGCTGCTGCGGGGCGCCAGGGTCCTCGAGCAGGCCGCCTGACGACCATGGAGTCCGCCATGTCCTCCACCGCCCTGCGCCTCGCCCTGGTGGCGGGGCTCCTCGCCGCCCCGGCGGCGGCCATCAACGAGAACGCCGGCACCGCCGGGTTCAGCTTCCTCAAGATCGGCGTCGGCGCGAGAGCCGCCGCCCTCGGGGGCGCCTTCACCGCCGTTCCCGGCGATCTCGAGTCGGCGGCCTGGAACCCGGCCGGCGTCTACGACGTGGGCCAGCGCTCGGCGGCGGTCTCCCTCACCCGCTACGTCATCGACACGCAGGCCGGGTTCCTCGCCGTGGGCCTGCCGGAGGGGCCGCGGATGTGGGCGCTGAGCGCCAACTACGTCACCTACGGCGAGATGGCGCACACCGACGAGGACGGCCAGGACCTGGGCACCTTCGCCGCCTTCGACATGGCCACCGCCGTGACCGCGGCACAGAAGGTCTGGCAGGACCGCCTTACCCTCGGCGGCAGCGCCAAGTGGATCTACTCCGGCATCCACGACTACACCTCCGACGCCTGGGCCGTCGACCTCGGCTTTCTGATCCGCGGGCCGGTGGCGGGGATGACCTTCGGCGGCTCCATCTCCAACCTCGGGTCGGTGCGCAGCGGCTTCACCGAAGGCTACGAGGACGCCCTCCCCGTCCTGATGCGCGCCGGCGTCAGCCATCACCCCGCCCACTTCCCCATCCCCCTCATGCTCTCCGTCGACTTCACCGTGCCCAACGACAACGACCCCTACGTCACTCTCGGGGCGGAACTGCAGCTGGCAGGGGGCCTCTACCTGCGCCCGGGCTACAGCCTCCGGCAGGAGGGCGAGGAAACCCTCGGCCTGTCCACGGGCGGCGGTGTGGAGATGAACAACCTGCGGGTCGACTACGCCTACTCCTCCCTGCCAGCCCTCGGCGGCATCCACCGTCTGAGCCTGAGGGGCCGGATCTAGGCGCCGGCGGTCAGGGGCCCTCCTCGGCGCGCCCCGTCATCGGCACGAAACGCACCGGCAGCAGGCGCTCGAGGGCGGTCTCCCCGCCCTCGCCGCGGGTGATGCGGATCAGCTCCTGGTACCTCTCGCCCACCGGCATCACCAGCCGGCCCCCCGGAGCCAGCTGCTCCACCAGCCGGGGCGGCACGTGGTCGGGCGCCGCCGTGACCATGATCCCGTCGAAGGGGGCGTGCTCCGGCCACCCGAAGTAGCCGTCCCCGGCGCGCACCCGGACGTTGTCGTACCCGAGGACGGAGAGCCGCTCCCCGGCCTGCTCGGCAAGCGCGGGAAGGATCTCGATGCTGTAGACCTCGGCGGCGAGGTGGGAGAGGACGGCCGCCTGGTACCCGGAACCGGTGCCGATCTCGAGGACGCGGTCCCCCTCCTCGACCTGGAGGGCCTGGGTCATGCAGGCGACGATGTAGGGCTGCGAGATCGTCTGCCGCAGGCCGATGGGCAGCGGGTGGTCGGCATAGGCGCGGAAGCGCTCCGACTCCGGGACGAAGAGGTGCCGGGGCACCCGCTCCATGACCGCGAGGACCGCCTCGTCGGTGATGTCGCGGGCCTTCAGCTGGGCGCGCACCATCTCCCGGCGCGGCCCCTCCCAGGCGTCGGCCGGGATCCCCGGCGCGCCCGGGTCGGGGCGGCAGGCGAGCAGCCCTGCCGTCAGCAGGAACCACCCCGGGGCAGAGCCTCTCACGGCTCCCAAGGCAGTCAGCCCTCGTAGGCCTCGCGGAAGGCCTTCAGCGTCTCTTGGAGAGCGGCGGGGTGGGCCAGGTCGGTGGTCTGCTTGCTCTTCATGGCGTGGACGATCAGCTTGTGGAGCCGCGCGAGCTGATCGCGGTAGGCCTCGACCGCCGCGGCGTCGCCCTCGTCGGGCAGCTTGATGCGCTGGGCGAGGAAGTACTGGGCCACGGCCTCGCGGATGCGGTCGGCGTGGACCTCCTTGTTCATCACCCAGCGGGCGATCTGGTTGGCGTTGGCCCCCGGATCGGCGGAGAGTTCCGCGATCTGCCGCATCGACTTCTCCACCGTGCGGATGTCCTCGTCGAGGGCGGCGAAACGCAGGTCGTCTCCGTAAATCCCGCAGGGGATCTCGCAATGGCCGTAAACGCCGGCGGCGCCGATGAAGAGGGCCGCACACAGGATCGCTAACCTGGACATGACACGTTCTCCTCTCTGGTCTTGGGGTTCCGCAATCTTACCCGCCCTCCTCCTGATCTGCAACCAGGGGTGCGGCCCCGCGGCGCAAACCGGCGAGTCCTCGAGCGAGGAACTCTACGTGAGCCGGGTCCTGCTGCCTCCCGGCGTGTTCACCGGCGGCATCGAGGGGCCTGTCTGCGACCGCGGCAACCTCTACGCCGTCAACTACGGCCGCCGCGGCACCATCGGCCGGGTGACGCCCGGCGGCGAGGCGGGCCTTTTCCTGCAGCTGCCGCCGGGCAGCACCGGCAACGGCCTCCGCTTCGATCGCCGCGGGCGCCTGCTGGTGGCCGACTACACCGGCCACAACGTGCTCCGCGTCGACATGGCGACGCGCGCCGTCGAGGTCCTGGCCCACGAGCCGGCCTTCCACCAGCCCAACGACATCGCCGTCACCGCCGCCGATGTGATCTACGCCAGCGACCCGGACTGGCGCGGGTCCACGGGCCGGGTGTGGCGCGTCGACCCGGACGGCCGGGTGACCCGGGTGCTGGCGGACATGGGCACCACCAACGGCATCGAGATCGGCCCCGGGGACCGCACCCTGTACGTGAACGAGTCGGTGCAGCGCAGCGTGTGGGCCTTCGACCTGGAGGAGGACGGCACGCTGACCAACCGGCGCCTCCTCCTCCGTTTTGCCGACCACGGCCTGGACGGCATGCGCTGCGACGCGGCCGGGAACCTCTACGTCACCCGCTACGGCAAGGGCACCATCGCCAAACTCTCGCCGGAGGGCGAGCTGCTGCGGGAGGTGGCGCTCACCGGGGAGAGGCCGAGCAATCTCGCCTTCGGCGGCCCCGACGGCAGGACCTGCTACGTCACCCTGCAGGACAGGGGCAACGTCGAGGTCTTCCGCGTCGAGGAGCCTGGCCGCGCCTGGGCGCTGGCCCGGCGGCGGCCATGAGAAAAGCCCGCTCCCAGGAAGCTGGAAGGGGCTCTCGAACCGGTGGAGCGGAGGCGGAGGCTCAGTCGCGGGAGCCCTGCTCCAGCTCGCTGATCTGGTCGCGGA
The DNA here is from genome assembly GCA_964512165.1 of uncultured Gemmatimonadaceae bacterium. Lineage (GTDB taxonomy): Bacteria > Latescibacterota > UBA2968 > UBA8231 > UBA8231 > UBA8231. The sequence continues at coordinate 9,497 of CAZEHQ010000174.1, forward strand.
GGCGGGCCGCCTCCTCGTAGGCCTCCTCGGCCACCAGGCGGTCGAGCTGCGCCTTGAGGCTGTCGAGCTCGGTGGGCTCCTCCACCGGGGCGGTTGCGGGGGAAGCGGCGGCGGCGCCGTCGAGGACCTGCGAGGCCGGGGCCGGCTCCTCCTCCTCCGGCTCCTCCCCCGGGGCCGCCTGCGCCGCCCCGGAGAGCTCTTCGAGCTCGTCGATGTTGAGCACGCTCAACTGCCGGCCCGCCTCTTCCATCACCTCGGGGCTCATGTAGATGGGGATGCCCATGAGGGTGGTGAGGATCATGCCGTCGCTCGGGCGGCAGTCGAGGTAGAACACCTCGTCCTGGGTCTGGATCAGCAGGTAGGCGTGGAAGGTCTCGTCCTTCAGGGTGTGGATCACCAGCTGGTGGACCTTGCCCTTGACCTTCTCCAGCAGGTTCTGCAGCAGGTTGTGGGTCAGGGGGCGGGGGAAGGAGACGTCCTGCATGGCCATCACC
>CAZEHQ010000175.1:0-4749 GCA_964512165.1 uncultured Gemmatimonadaceae bacterium
AAACCGAGATTCGAATGGGTGACTGGAGTTCAGACGTGTGCTCTTCCGATCGTCATGTAGCTGCCCTTGATGACGATGTCGGCGTAGTTGGCGCCGACGCCGAGGAAGAAGGAGAGGAAGGTGCCCACCACCAGGGCCCGGGCGCTCAGGGGCTGGTGGTCGGCCTCGCTCTCCCGCGTCACCGAGGCGCCCCGCAGGGACAGGTAGCGGCGGAAGTCCTGGGGGATTCCGATTCTCATGGCTGCACAACGGTAGACTCCGCGGCGGGGGGCGCCAAACCCGGGGGCTCGCGCTCCCGGGAAGGGGCCTTATCTTCCTGCGGCCCGGCCTCCCCGGGGGGCCGTGGACAGCGGTGGACAACCGAAGGACGAGGAGAGATCATGCCCTACCACGTGTACGTGTCGAACGCCGGCAGCGACTTCCTGTCCCACTTTCTGATGGACGAGGAGAGCGGCCTCCTGGAGGCGCAGGCCGACATCGCCCTGGGGGGCTCGCCGGGAGCCCTGGCCACCAACCGCGACGGCAGCCGCCTCTTCGCCTGCCTGCGCTCCCAGGGGGAGTACGTCAGCTACGACCTCGACCGCGGGAGCGGCGCCCTGTCGAGGATCGACGCCACCAGCGTCTCCGAGGGGGCCCCCTACCTGGCCACCGACAACACCGACCGGTTCCTGCTGGCCACCTACTACGGGGCGGGCGGCGTCTCCGTCCACGGCATCGGCGCCGACGGCAGCCTGTCGCCGGAGCCGCTGCAGTGGATCGAGACCGATGCCCACGCCCACAGCATCCAGACCGACCGCTCCAACCGCTTCGCGTACGTGCCGCACACCGTGCCGGGCAACGCCATCTTCCAGTTCCGCTTCGACGAGGCCACGGGGGCCCTGACCCTCAACGACCCGCCGAAGATCCAGCCCGACACCGCCGAGGGCCCCCGCCACTTCGTCTTCCACCCGTCCCTGCACGTCCTCTACTCCATCAACGAGGACGGCTGCACCGTCTCCGCCCACCACTTCGACTCGGAGAGCGGCCGCCTCTCCTCCTTCCAGATGCTCCCCACCCTGCCGCACGGCGCCCCCGCCGAGGGCGACTCCACGGCGGAGATCGCCATCACCCCCGACGGCCGCCACCTGTACGGCTCCAACCGCGGCCACGACAGCCTCGCCCTCTTCGAGGTCGCCGGCGACGGCCGGCTCACGCCAAAGGGGCACACGCCCACAGAGGCGACGCCCCGGTTCTTCGACCTGGACCCGACGGGGAGGTATCTCTATTCGGCGGGGCAGAACACGGGGAAGGTGGCGGTCTTCCGCATCGACGCCGGCAGCGGCGCCCTGGAGCGGATCCAGACCTGCGACGTCGGCCAGAGCCCCCTGTGGATCCAGTTCGTCGAGCAGGACCGCTCCTGAGGGCGGGGAGCCCTCGGTCGACCGGCCGCGGGCGGGGTCACCCTCCCTCCGTCTCCCAGATCGGCCAGTCCTGCTCCTGCAGGCGGTTCCAGATGCGGTCGAACTCGTCGCTGCCGTCGTCCTCGCGCTCGTCGAGGCGCACCCCCGGGGCGAAGGCCTCGTCCACGCCCTGCTTCATCAGCCGCTCGGCCTGCTGCAGGTTCCGGTAACAGTGCCGCAGTCCGCCGGGCAGGGTGACGACGGAGAAGTGCCGGGGCCAGTCGGCGGCCGGCGTCTCCCGGAAGCGGGCCACCGCGTCCTCGTCCAGCTCGACCCCCAGGCCGGGGCCCTCGGGGACCTTCATGAAGCCGCGCTGCATCACGTGGGGCTCGACGATCAGGTCGTGGCGGGTGTGATGGGCGGTCACCCCCGGCAGGGTGGCGGTGTGCATGACCGCGCCCAGGTGGCAGGCGAAGGCGGCGGTGATCCCGGTGCCCACGTACTGCAGCAGGATCGGCGTGTTGGCGGCGGCGAAGGCCCACGAGGCGGCCATGGCGTTGCGCACGTTCTCGTGGCTGCACAGGGCGCCGTCGAAGTCCCCGGCCCGCAGGCCCAGCCACGGACCTGACGGCTGCCGCGAGGGCCCGTCGAAGATGGTGCTCACGCCGTGCAGGTAGAAGGGGATGCGGATCTCCTGGTGCAGGCGCCGCCAGCCCTCCACGTCGTAGGCGAAGATCGGCTCCTCCACGCCCTTGACCACGGGGATCTCCTCGAGCTGCCGCAGGATCGGCAGGGCGCGCTCGACGTCGACCAGGCAGCCGTTGAAGTCGAACTCCACGCGGAAGTCGGGCGGCGCCGCCTCCTGCATCGCCCGGGACTGCTCGACCACATCGTAGAAGGCGCGGGCCTTGCACTTGAGCCCGCGGTAGCCGCGTTCGGCGGCGACCCGGACCTCCTCGGCCGAGTCCTCGGGGGACATGCACGGCATCCACCAGCCCATGCTCACCCACTGGCGCACCTGCTGCCCCATCACCTTCCACATCGGCACCCCGAGGTGCTTGCCCATCAGGTCGTAGCAGGCCATGTCCAGGTTGAAGGGGCCGGTGCCCATGACGTGGTCGAAGGGATCGGTGCCGGCGTAGGCGTCGACCACCGGCGCCGCCAGCGGCGGGCCGGGGTTCTCGCCGAGGCCGACGAGTCCCGAGTCGGTGTGGAACTTGTAGAGGGTTACCTCCTCCCCCATCTGGAAATGGTGGTAGCGCTTGCGCAGGCGGTCCTCGTAGGGGACCCGCAGGGGGATGACCTCGATCTCGGTGATGCGCATTCAGCTGTCTCCGGTGGGTGTGGTCGAGGAGGATGGCGAGGCCGCTCGTGCGCCCGCGGGGCGCGCCGTCTGCGGTCCGAAGAGGAAGGAGAGCAGGGCGAACCGCCGGCCCCGCGTCACCGGCACGACCTCGTGCAGCATGGCGCAGGAGAACACCAGGGCTTCGCCGGCGGCGGGCCGGTAGAGCGAGCCCCCGTACTCGGGGAAGCGCAGCTCGCCGCCGTCGTAGTCGTCGTTGAGGTTGAGGGAGAGGGCGAAGCGCCGATGGGCGGTGGCCGGGCTGAGGTTGTCGCGGTGGGGGGCGAAGAAACCGCCCGAGGCGGCCTCGTAGCAGGCGATCTTGAAGCCTTCGAAGCGGTCGGCGCCGAAGGCGAAGAGGCGCCGCACCTCGGGCAGGAGGCGGCGGCCGAGGGCGCGGGTCAGCAGCCGCTGGAGTTCCGCCTCTTCCACCACGTGGTCCCGCCGGCGCTTGGCCTCGGCCGCGAGCACCTCCCGGCGGCGGCCCCCGGCCGAGCGCTCGACGCCGGTGTCGGCGTTCGCTCCGGACCAGAGATGCTGCAGGTGATCACAGAGAGCGGCATCCAGGACGCGGGGGACAAACAGCACCGGCGCCTGGGCGGTGACGGTGGCGGCCGGGGCCTCGGACGCGGCCTGGCGCAGCAGGCCCGCCAGACGGCCGGCGGCAGGCTCGCCGTCGAGGACGAAGCCGCCGAGGACGCGCAGATTGCGGTCGAGGACCACGGCGCGGGCGGACCCGTCCTCCGGCAGGCGGAAGGCGGCCCTCAGCTTGCCGTCGTCGCGGAACAGGTCGACGCCGGAGGGGGGGTCCGCTTCGGCCTCGTCGGGCACGACCAGGTGACGGCTGGCGGCATCCCCCGCGGCGTCGAGGGCCGCCCTCGTGGAGGCGCACACCCCGGCCGCGAAGATCACCAGGGCGGGCCTTCCCCCGGCCCGTCCGTAGAAGCGGGCGGGACCCGTCCCGTCGAGGGGGGCGACGAAATCGGGCGCCCTCTCGCCGCGGGACAGTCCGCTGGTCCGGTCTTCGTTCATCGCCGCAATCCTCCCCGAGCCGGAAGGAAGGGCCCCGCCGGGAGAGGCTCAAGTAGGGGGGGCGCCGGGGGGTGCCCGGCAAGGCTCCCTGGGGGACATTCACCCGGGCGTCGGTTCCGGGGAGCCAGGTTGCACATTCTGCGAGGAGCCGTAGGTTTTGCTGCTGGCCCGGCCCGGGCCAACCCACCATTTGTCCGGAACATCCGAAAACGGCAAAGATCCCGGTCCACGGAAAACGTCAGGACGGGAACCGGACTCGGCGGGGGACCGTCTGATCCTGTGAAACGCTGCCACCGCGATAGAGGAGGAAGCATGTCCATCCGAACCGCGCTGCTCCCGCTGCTCTGCCTCGGCCTGTGGGCCTGTGGAGACGACGATGCACCAACGGCCCCGGTAGTCGACCCGAGAGAAGCGGCCGCCGACTCGATGATCGCGGCGGCGAATGCGATGGTGGCCGCCGCCGGTTCCATGGAAGCCGCGGCGGATTCGCTGGCGGCTGCCGGCGACGAGGTCCTGCGGCCGAGCGGCGAGCTGCTGCCCTGGGACCTGTCGGCGATCGTCTCCATCGACGCGGTCCGTTCCATGCCCGCGGGCATGCCGGTCTACCTGCGGACCGAGTTCGCCAACGGCGAGCTCGCCGATCTCGAGATGAGGTTCGTCGCGGTGGTGGACGACTTCCTGGCGCCCATGCCGGTGATCATGGTGGAGGCCTCCGACCCGGTGCTGATCCAGCTCGGAGGCATCGCCCGGGGAATGAGCGGATCTCCCCTGTTCTCCGAGGATGGCACCTGGGGCGCCATCGCCTACGGGTTCAGTTCCCAGGACAGCCCGCCCTACTACTTCTTCGCCACCCCCATCGAGTGGGTCATCGGCGAGCGCGGCACGGTACCCGCGGGCAAGCCCGCCGCCACCTGGGGCGGCGCCCGCATCACCCCTCTGGAAGTGCCCCTGGTGGTGACGGGCCTCAACCCCGCGCAGCCTCCGCCGGCGGACAGG
>CAZEHQ010000175.1:4759-9989 GCA_964512165.1 uncultured Gemmatimonadaceae bacterium
GTCCTTCCCATGGAGCGGGGCCGTATCCGCCGCCCTGACCCAGGAGCGGAAGGAGAGCTTCGAAGCCGGCCGCCCCCTGGCGGTCGGTGTGATTCTCGGCGAGATCACGGGAGGCTCCATCGGTACGATATCCTACGTCGACGGCGATCGTGTGTACGGGTTCGGGCATCCGATGGATCAGGCCGGCGCGGTGAACCTGCCCATCATCGAGGCCAAGGTCCTCGGAGAGATGTCCAACCTCTCGGCACCGTTCAAGTTCGCTACCCTCAACCCGACGGTTCGCGGCACCCTTACCGAGGACCGCCTGCCCGCCGTGCGCGGTGTGCTCGATGGGGGGCCGGAACTGCTGGCGGTCACCAGCCGGTACCGCTACCCCTCGGGAGGCGAGGAAGAGCTGGTACACAGGATGCCCGCGCGCGGCGTCAATCACAGTGGTCTCCTCTCCGTCGCCGTCTTCTCCCCCCTGTTCAACCGGCTCGAGAACGAGGGGAACCACAGCCTCCGGGTCACGACGGACATCTCCTTCGCGGGGACGGATTCCACCCTCTCCCGGTCGCGCCTGTACGCCGATCCCGGCGGGCGGCTTCTCGGTCTGATATCGAGCGCCGACTTCGACCTCTTCGACGCCCTCGCACAACTCACGTCGCGAAGCGACTATTCGCTGCGTGTACAGGCGGCGGAGGTCGACGTCGAGATGATCCCCGAGCCCCGGTTCGCCCAGGTCATGGAGGTCGCCGCCGACACCGTCGTCAGTCCCGGCGACGTGCTGACGGTCACGACTTCGCTGCGCGTAGGCCGGCGGAGCGACCGCGAGATCGAGGTGGACCTCAACCTCCCCGACACCCTTCCCCCCGGGGTCTACCAGCTGGAAGCAGGTTCCGCGGCGTCCCTGCCGGATGTGGGCGGGGGGAGCGACCCGTTCTTCGGGTTCGGCCCCGGCCCGGGCGCCGGCGGCGAGGAGAGCCTCGAAGACGCCTTTGCGCGGTTGAACGAGGCGGACGGGAACGTGCAGCTGAAGGCGCGGGTGACCTACATCATGCCCCTTCCGGTGGAGGCGCCGACGGAAGGGGAGCCGCCGCCCGATTCAGGGGACTTCGGGAATCCCTTCTTCGGCCCGGATCCGGGCCCCCCGCCGACCGCCTCCGTCCAGGAGGAGGTCGACCTCTATCTCGCGGGCACCGCGAGCCTGGAGATCAAGATCCTGGCGGAGTGATCCCGCCCTGACCCGAGGGGGCCCTGTCAGCTCGCGACCGAGAGAGCTCAGGGCCCCCTTGCGAGTCGGGAGCGCAGCTCAGGCCAGGTCCACCCGCCGGCCCCCGCGGGCCGACTCGAAGGCCGCCTCCACCACCCTCAGGGTGCCCTCGGCGTGGTCGGCCATGTACGCGGGGGTTTCCTTCCCGCGCATGCACCGCTGGAAGAACTCGATCGCCGGCTGAAAGGGCGGGGTCCCCGTGCGGGTTGTCTCGGTGCGCTCCTCGCCGGAAGCCGGGACGACCTCGAAGCGGCTCTCGGCGCCGGGATGGTAGGGGGCGGGCACCACCAGCCGGCCTCCGTCCCCGATGATCCGGGCATGGGCGCCGCCGCGGGCCTGGAAGCCGCAGTACAGGGTCGCCGTGAGGCCGCCGGGGAACTCGAGGATCAGCGATACCGCCACGTCCACCCCGGAGCGCGCGTCGAAGCGCATGTTCGCCATCACGCTCACGGGGTCGGCGCCGGCGATGAAGCGGGCGAAGGTGATGGGGTAGACCCCGCCGTCGTAGATGCTGCCGCCGCCCAGCGCCTTGATCAGGCGGATGTTGGCGGGATCGTCGACGACGAAGGCCATGCCCGCGTCGATGTGGCGCAGGGTGCCGACCTCCCCCGTCCGGAGGATCTCCAGGAGGCGCCGGCTCTGGGGGTGGTGCATGAAGACGAAGGCCTCGAAGAGCAGGACCCCCGCCTCGCCGCAGGCGGCGGTCATCCGCCGGCCCTCCTCGGCGGTGACGGCCAGGGGCTTCTCGCAGAACACGTGCTTGCCGGCCCGGGCGGCGGCGATGGTCCACTCGGCGTGGAGCGAGTTGGGCAGCGAGATGTAGATCGCGTCGACGTCGGGATGTTCGACCAGGGCCTGGTAGCCGCCCAGGGCCAGTGGGATGTCGTGCTCGCGGGCGAAGGCATCGGCCTTCTCCCGGCTGCGGCTGGCCACGGCGTGGACCCGGGCGCCGGGGGTGGCCCGGGCCGAGGGGATGAAGGCGGTGGCGCCGATGCGGGCGGTGCTCAGGATCCCCCAGTTGATCGGTTGCGGGTTGGTCATCGAGTTTCTCCGGAGTGGCGGGCGGGAGGAGGGCTGGATTGTACGCAACCACAGGAGGGTTGAGCACCATGGCGGCGAGCCGGGACGCATCGGCGAAGGAGTTCACGAGAGAGAGGGCGGTGCGCCGTCCCGGCCGGCTTGCCGCAGCGGCCTTCGCCGTGGGGCTGACGGCGGGGCTCGCGGCCCCGGGGACTGCGGGCGCCGGGGCGGAGCCGTCGGCGCGGGTCGAGCCGCCCGTCGGCCGGACGGCCTTCGCCGTGCCCCTGTCGGGGATCACCGTCGACGGCAAGCTCGACGACTGGCCCGACGACATGGCCGTCTACACCCCCCGGGAGAATACCAACGTCTACGGCTCCACCGATCTGTCGGGTACCGATCTGGATACCAGCGCCGATTTCAGCCCGAGCTTCCGCGTCGGCTACAGCGTCGAGGCCCAGAGGATCTACGTGGCCATGGAGCACCGGGACGACTGCGTGCACGTGGCCCGGCGCAACGTGCGCGCCACCGACGCCGGCGAGATCAACCTGGCCGGCCTCCTGCACGCGCCGCCCTGGTGCTACAGCCTGGTGCCTCCCGGCGGCGGCTACTTCGAAGCCGGCAATCCCGCCGTCTACCACGAGCACCTGGACGACGAGAAGTCGGCAGAGAGCGTCGGCACGCGGGCCGTCTTCGGGCGCCGCGGCGACGTCAGCGTCTACGAGTGGGCCCTCACCGCCCTCGGCGAGTCGGCCGACGAGCCGGTCGAGCTGAGGCCGGGGCGGATCCTGTCCTTCGACGTGGTCGCCGTCGACAACGACGGGCCCGGGGACACCTCGGCCTGGATCGCCTGGACGCCCAACCGCGCCAAGCACCAGCCGCCCAACGTGGGCCGGCTCATCCTGGCGGCCGGGCCGCTGGGCACGCTGCGGGTGGAGGCCCGCGGCGGCGGCGCACCGCTCGAGGGGGCGCGGTACGAGGTCTGGCAGGGCGACAGGCTGCTCCTGGCCGACGTCACCAACACCGAGGGCCGCGCCCGCCAGCCGCTGCCCCCGGGGTCGTACACGGTCCGTCTGAACACCAACGGCTACCGGGCCTTCACCGAGGGCGTCGACATCGCCGGCGGCGGGACCTCGGAGATGAGCGCCGCCCTGCAGGACCTGGGCACCCGCTTCCACGTCGACGACGACGCGGCCCCCGGAGGCGACGGCAGCGCGGAGCGTCCTTTCGCCACGATCCAGCAGTCGCTGGCGGCGACGAGCTACGGCGACACTGTGCAGCTGGCGCCCGGCACGTACGCCAACCCCGTCGAGCTGATCAGCGGCGTCACCTTCGCCGGCGCCGGCTACGACCAGACCCTGGTCACCGGGGAGGCGGCCTGGGGCATGGCCCTGCGCCCCTTCATCGCCTACTTCAGCCGCCCCGGGGCGCCGCCGGGCGGCTGGTGGCGCATCGCCCTGCGCGACGTCTTCATGGAGGGTTTCCGCATCGACGCCGGCGAGCGCTATCCGGTGCGCGCCGCCGGGCAGGTGGCCGGCAGCCTGAACATGATGATGGCCGTCGACCGCGACGATCCCGGCGCCGTGGCCGCCCTGCTCCAGGCGGATGCGAGTCTGGCGTCGGCCAGGATCCACTCGCCCGATGCGCCGGTCCACGGCAGCACCTTCCTGCATCGCGTCGTCACGGTCTACACCGACGCCAGCGACGCCGAGCACGAGATCGCGCGGCTGCTGATCGAGCACGGCGCCGACGTCAACGCCAGGGGCGGCCAGGCGCGCGGACAGGGCCGCACGGCCCTGGGCTACGCCGGGTTCTTCGGCAACCCGCGGCTGGTCGAGCTCTACCTCGCCCACGGCGGCGAGCCCACCGCCGAGGTCATGCACGGCACGGCCAGGGAGGGCTCCCAGGAGCGCAACAAGGAGAGCTACATCCCGGCCTTCGAGATGCTGATCGAGGCCGGCGGGCCCTACGACCTGGCCCACCTCGTAATGCTCGGCCACGGCGAGCGGCTGCTGGCCGAACTCGACGAGGATCCCCGTCGCGTCCAGGAGATGTCGCCCCTGATCCGGGACCAGGGGACGACGGGGGCGCCGCTGAACCACGCCGCCGACGGCTGCGAGACCGAAATCGCAATGGCCCTCCTGGACCGCGGCGCCGACGTGAACGGGCTGGACAGCAAGGGCCGGACGCCGCTGCAGCGCGCCCTGGACGAGGGATGCGGTGAGGACTTCATCGGCCTGCTCCTCGACCGCGGCGCCGAGGTGGACTTCATATCCGCGGTGATGACCGGCGATGTTGAGGGGGTGCGCGCGATCCTCTCCGAAGATCCGGCGTCGATCCGGCAGCTGCGTCGGGACGGGCGCTCCGCCCTCGATATCGCCGTGGACCAGGAGCGCGCCGAGCTCGAGTCGGTGCTGCGCGCGGCGGGTGGCACCTTCAACCAGCGGGTGCAGTCGATGCTGGCCGAGGCGGGTCCGTCACACGGCGTGCACGGCGTGCTGTCGCAGGTCACCGCGACGCGCGGCCATCCGGGCTACATGCACCTGGAGCCGACGGGCTCGCTCGACATCCGCGGCCAGATCACCCTGGCGGCCTGGCTCTACCGCGTCGACGACGGCGGCGGCGGCACCGTCATCGGCAAGTGGCGGCAGGTCGACGAGACCTGGTCGTACGTGCTGCACCTGCCCCGCGGCGGCTTCCGCCTGCGCTGGGAGGACGGCAGCCAGACCGCGCTGCGGGGCTACTGGCTGCCGTACCACGAGTGGGTGCACTACGCGGCCACCTACGACGGTGCCCACATGCGGGTCTTCGTCAACGGCGAGCTGGCGGCCGAGGAGCCGGTGGCCGGCAAGCGGATCAACTCGACGTCCAATCCGGTCTGGGTCGGCGCCAGCGGCTACAACGACCACACGGCGGCCCTGATCGACGACGCCCAGATCTGGAACGTGGCCCGCACGCCGG
>CAZEHQ010000176.1:0-9968 GCA_964512165.1 uncultured Gemmatimonadaceae bacterium
CGCCTCCATCTCGTCGTCGGCGCCGGCACCGCGGCGCAGCTCGCCCCGGTTCAGAGGGGATCGAAAAAGGTCAGGTCGGCGCCGAAGCCGTCCATGGCGGCCACGGAGTCGCCGCGCAGGCGCGCCCGGATCGGCCGGCGGTGCAGGTGGGGGGAGAGGACGACCTCCCGATCGGGAAGATCGACCCGCGCCTCGATGGCGGTGCCCGCCGGCAGGTCCCGGAAGAACAGGTGGTCGCCCGTCCGGCGCGGGGGCGGTGCCCCGGTCACGGGGAGATCGTCGAGCCACGGGGGGAGGCGCAGCCACAGCGGCCCCGGGCGCCGCATCCGGATGGTGAGCCGGCCCTCGTGCGCGTGGGGGGAGGAGACGGAGGCCGCCTCGCTCTCCCAGTCGAACCACAAGTCGACGTGGACGCCTGTCCCGTCGGCGCGGACCACCTCGCGGCAGGCGGCGGCGATGGAGGCGCAGGCGCCGCCGACGATATCCATGTTGAAGGACAGGTTCGCCCGCCCCTGGCCGGCGGACTCGTGGCCGTAGGGCGCCGGGAAGCCGAAGGCGCCGAGGTGGCGGCCGGCCATGTCCCGCAGGCCGTCGAGTCCCTCGGGGTTGGCGGGCTCCTCGATGAAGGCGGCGTCCCGGAGCTGGCTCGGCAGCAGGTGGCAGCGCAGGATGCGCTCGGCGTCGGCGAAGGCCGCCGCGCAGCCGTGGCGGCCGAGGATCAGGGCGGTCTCGAGGATGTCGCCGGTATTGTTGGCCTCGCCGTGGTCCGAGTCGGTCTGGGCCGTCGACTCCGGGGTCCAGCCGATCTCGTCGCGCAGCTGCCAGAGGCCGTGGTCGTAGAACGCGCGCACCCGCTGCATCAGGAGGGCGTCCCCGAGGTGGGCGGCCAGCTGCGCCAGGGAGGAGAGGCAGCAGGTGATGGAGTGCACGTGGGTGGTGCCGACGCGCTCCGGGTCCCAGGACCCGTCCTCGGGGAAGGTCTCGGCCAGGAGCTTGTCGCGCAGCACCAGGGCCAGCTCGAGGGCGGCGGCCGAGCCGGTGGTCCGGTGGATCTTGACCAGGGGGCCGAGCATGCGAGCCTCGCCGTGGACGAATCCCTGGCAGGCCATGTACTCCAGCCCCAGCGCCTCCAGGCGGGGCCGGTCCCAGCCCTTCTCGGGAGACCACAGATCGAAGACGCATCCCACGCTGCGCTCGGCGATCTCCGCCGCCTCGCCGTCGCCGCGGAAGGCGGCCAGGGCGCAGAGGGCGTGGAAGCCCTCGCGCAGGTTGTGGGGACAGAAGGAGACCAGGGGGCCGCCGATCTCCGTGCGGTTGAGGGCCAGCGGCGCCGCCCCCGAGTAGGAGAGCAGGGCCGCGTGCCGGTGGCGGCGCACCACCTCCTCGTCGACCTCGATCCCGGCGGCGTCCTCGGCCTCCAGCAGGGCGTTCAGGTGGCGGCCGGGCACGTGCGACTCGGAGTGGGCGACGCTGAAGGAGAGGCGGGCATCGGGCCGCAGGCGGGAGCTGAAGAAGGCGACGCCTTCCGGGTCGTCGGCGTTGAAGAGGCCGCTCATGCAGCGGCTACCCAACTCGAGAGCGGCCCTCAGGTCGGTGGTGTTCACATTTTGCACGCGCGGCATGGGGGAAGAACTTGAGGGGCCGTCCGGGCGACGGCAAACGGCTGCGAAAACGGATACCCGGGGAGCTGACATGAGCGGACCGGCGCTGACGGCGGAGCAGGTGCGGTTGTTCCGGCACAACGGCTTTCTCAAGCTCGACGGCCGCCTGCCGGAAGATCTGGGGAGCCGGCTGCGCCAGGCCATCGACGCCGACGTCCGCGCCGAAGCCGAGCCCGTGGCGCGCGACTCCGAGGACCGGGTGGTACGGCTGTCGCAGGTGTGGGGCCGGGCGCCCGTCTTCCGCGAGGCAGCGGCCCATGCCGCCGTCCTCGATCCGCTGGAAGCGCTCCTCGGCCCCAACATCGAGGTCGTCCTCAACCGCCACAACCACGCCACCCTGAACGTCGCCTCGGCGCGCTCCGACTACTTCCACCGCGACATCCTGCAGTGGAGCCGGGGCCTGCTGACGGTGATCCACTATCTCGAGGAGACCACCCTCGACAACGGCTGCACGCAGGTCATCCCCGGCACCCACCTGCTGCCCGGCGAAACGCGGCTGCACCGGCTGGAGGAGCAGGACTGGATCCGGGAGGCGCGGGTCACCGGCCAGGCGGTGCCGGTGCCCATGCCGGCCGGCGGGCTGCTGGCCATCGACAGCCTCATCTTCCACCGCATCGGCCCCAACCGCACCCGGGGCACGCGCACGAGCATGACCATCGGCTACCGCAGCGCCGACGAGCTGGCCGGTCCGCCGGACGGCAAGGCGGTGCTGGTGCGCGGCGAGCGGATCTACACGGGAAACGACGGCGGCCGCTGAGGCCGCCCGGCGCGCGATTCAGTCCACCTCGAGCCGCACCCAGCGCGTGTGGGTGACGCCGCCCGAGGTGCACCAGAACCATGTCAGCAGGGTGCCGTCGTCGAGGCGCCGGCCGCCCGGCTTGCCGAAGGCGATGAGCATGTGCTCGGCGAGGAAGTTGTCGTGGTCGGGGCTGCCGAGGGTGGCCTCGGCGCCGGCGTCGAAGAGGACGACCTCGTTGTCGGTGTCGAAGGTGGAGAGGTCCTCGGTGAGGGCGGCGCGCACGCCCTGGGGCTCATGGCGGTAGTTGTAGACGGCGGCGGCGCGGCCGTCGGCCAGGGGGACGGGGGTGCAGACCTGTCCGCGCAGGTTCGTGGGCCGCGGCTCCGACCACGTGCGGCCTTCGTCGTCCGAGACCACCCAGTGGTTTTCGATGTCGTCGCTGGTGCCGTAGAGGTGGGTCCAGATGAGGGCGTAGATGCGGCCGTCCGCGAGCCGGCAGTTCATCAGGTCCCAGTAGAGGATCCGGCCCGAGGGGTCGTTGGCGACCTCGGTCAGCTCGCCCCAGGTGGCGCCGCCGTCGGCCGAGAAGATCGCCCACGTCCGCTGATCCGGCGGGCCCTCGTATCCCTTCGGCTTCCAGGTCTCCAGGGGCCACATCCAGCGGTCCGGCGCCAGTTGCAGCAGCTGGCCGGCGCTGTTCCAGGTGTAGCGCTCCGGCGGCAGGTCGACGGGCACCACCTGCGGCTGCGACCAGGAGGCGCCGCCGTCGTCGGACCAGAACAGGCACAGCTCGGGCCGCTGCAGCTCCTCCGTGTCGGGGTCGAAGAGCCGTCCGTCGCCCTCGTTCTCGAAGCGGCTGCAGGTCATGACCAGCCGGGGACCGTCGCCGGCGATGCTGATCTGCGGGCTCCGGTAGGCGTAGCCGTCGCCGGCGGGGCTGGCGACGGCCAGCTCGGTGAAGCGGCGGCCGTCCTCGGATCGCTGGACGAGGACATTGTTGTCGGGGGAGGCAAGCTCGGACCCGACATGCTGGCTGGCGATGAAGGTGCCGTCCGCCAGGGGCGTGATCCACGGCATGTAGGCGCCGCGCCCCTCGACATGGGAGATGGTGCCCTGATCGGCGATGCGGAGCATGGTCCCTCCAGGAGCGCTGCGGGGTGAGGGCAGCCGGCCGGCTACCAGTAGCCCAGGGCGTTCTCGAAGAGCGCCGCCAGCTCTTCGGCCCCGGCCTCGCGCGGCGACAGCTTGGTGACCCGGTGCTGCGGCAGGGTGCCCTCCACCAGGGCGGGGATGTCCCCGCGCCCGTAGCCGAGAGCGGACAGGCCGTTGGGGATGTCGAGGCGGCGCATGAGGCCGACGATGGCGTCGGCCAGCACCCGTCCGGCGTCGTCGTCGCTCACCCCGCTGACGTCGGCCCCGAGGATGCGGGCGGCCGTGAGGTGGCGCCCGGGATCGGCCGTCGCCGTGAAGCGGAAGACCGCCGGGGCGTTGACGATGACGGCGATGCCGTGGGGGACGACGGGGTAGTCGAGGCCGTAGCCCTCCGGCAGGTAGTCGCGGACCATGCCGGCCACCGGGTACGACATGCCGTGGGGCAGGTGCACGCCGGCGTTGCCGAAGCCGATGCCGGCGAAGGCCGCGGCCAGCAGCATCTGTCCGCGGGCCTCGTCGTCGCCGGGGTCGTCCACCGCCCGCGGCAGGAAGGCGGCCATCATCTCCAGGGCCCGCAGGGCCCACAGGTCGCTGATCGGGTTGGCGCCCTGGTAGGCCGGCCGCAGCACCGGCCTCTCCGGCCGCGGGCGCCGGTCGTAGGGAACGGCGGTGTACGACTCCAGGGCGTGGCTGAGCACGTCCAGCCCGGTGGAGGCGGCCACCGCCGGGGGCAGGCCGCGGGTGTTGTCGGGATCGATGATGCCCAGCACCGGCCGCAGCCGCCGGTGGGCGATGCCGGTCTTGGCCTTCATCTCCACCAGGTCGAAGATGGCCACCCCCGTCGTCTCCGAGCCGGTGCCCGCCGTCGTCGGCACGGCGATGAGCGGCTTCAGCGGCCCCGGCGCCGGCAGCCCGCGGCCGATGGGGGCGTTCACGTAGTCGAGGAAGTCGTCGGGCGGATGGGTGGCGTAGAGGTTGGCGGCCTTCGCCGTGTCGATGCTGGAGCCGCCGCCCACGGCGACGTAGGCGTCGAAGCCCCCCTCTGTGGCGACGCCGATGGCCTCGCGGAAGGAGGCGTCCGTGGGCTCCACGTGGACGCCGTCGAAGAGCTGATGCTCGACTCCGGCGTCGTCCAGCGACTGGCGGGCCACCGCCACCGGCTCCAGGCGCGACAGGTTCGGGTCGGTCACCAGCAGCGCCCGCCGGGCGCCCATGTCGGCCAGGTCCATGCCGATCTCCGCCGTGACCCCGGATCCGTAGCGGATGCTGGAGGTGGCCATCTCGAAGGCGGTGTCGCGTTCCATGGGTCTCCTCAGGAGCCGCCGGGGGCTTCCCCGCTCACGGCCGCCTCGAACTCCTCCACGTCCAGGCGGCTGCCGATGGCCAGGGGCACGCGCTCGTGCAGGGTCCGCGGCACCCGGTCGAGGATCGCACCGCGGCCGTCGGAGGCGCCGCCGCCGGCCTGCTCGGCGACGAAGGCCAGGGGGCTCGCCTCGTAGAGCAGGCGCAGCTTGCCCCCGGGGGACTTGCGGTCGCCCGGGTAGAGGAAGACGCCGCCCTTGAGCAGGTTGCGGTGGAAGTCAGAGACCAGGGAGCCGATGTAGCGCGCCGAGCAGCCCCGCTCCTTGCAGCTGTCCACGTAGCCGCGCACGGCGCCGCTCCAGCCGCCGGCGTTGCCCTCGTTGACGCTGTAGATGGCGCCCCGCTCGGGAATGCGGATGCTCTCGTGGGAGAGCAGGAACTCGCCGATCGTCGGGTCCAGGGTGAAGCCGTGGACGCCGCGGCCGGTGGTGTAGACGAGCATCGTGCTCGAGCCGTAGACGAAGTACCCGGCGCACAGCTGCTCGCGGCCCGGCCGCAGGAAGCTCTCGGCGGTGGCGTCGGCCGAGCCGGGGGGGCGGTAGATGGAGAAGATGGTGCCGATGCTGACGTTCACGTCGATGTTCGAGGAGCCGTCCACGGGATCGAAGACGAGGATGTAGGGGCCCCGGGCGTGGGGATCCGGGATCGGGTAGAAGTCCTCCATCTCCTCCGAGGCCATGGCCGCCAGCAGCCCGGTGTGGTCGAGGGCGTGGATGATGGTGGTGTTGGCGAACTCGTCGAGCTTCTGCACCTGCTCGCCGTGGACGTTGATGCGCCCCGTGAGGCCCATGGTCTCGGCCAGACCCGCCTTGTTCACCTCGCGCCCGATGATCTTGGCGGCGGTGGTGATCCCTTCCAGGAGGGCGGTGAAGCGCCCCGAGACGCCGGGGAACTGGCGCTGCTGCTCGATGATGAACCGGGTCAGGGTCATGCCCAGCATTGGCTGCTTCTCCCGGGGCTGCCCATGGGGCGGGTGGCATGCAGGCCCCCTCGCCTGCGGTGCTCAATCAACGGCCTGGCCCTTGGCGCGGCCAGCTTGCATGCCCCCCGGCGCCCCGGTACACTGCTTCGCCGTGGCCCACCTGACCTGCGGCATTCCCTCTCTGAACGATCCCGGACGGACCACGCCGCCTGGCGGACCGGCCGCGCGACCGCAGCCGTCCCCCTTCTTCGCGCAGCCGCCGATGGAACCGCCTTGCCGGCGGGCCTCCGCCGGGGCGGCGCACCCGCATCCGTTCCTCTCCTTGGCGCAGCCGCCGGTGAGCCGGTCCCGGGGGCCAGACCGGGCCTCCGCCGGGGCGGCGCACCCGCAGCCGTTCCCCTTCTTCGCGCAGCCGCCGGTGAGCCGACCCCACAGGCAGGCCCTTGCCTCCGCGGGCCCCTGGGGCGGGTCACCCCTGCAGCTGTCGCCCGAGCTGCCCTGCAGCGGGACCGTGGCCCCGGTCGTCGCCGAGCTGTCCCGGCGGGCAGCCTGGTCCGCGGAGCCGCGGCTGCAGCCGGCCCCCTCTTTTGTGCAGCTTCCGATGGAGCCGCCCGGCCGGGCCACCTTCCCGCCGATGCGCCTCCGGGGCGCCTGACGTGCCCGGCCGGCTGAGCGGCAAGGTGGCCCTGGTCACGGGCGCCGGCAGCGGCATCGGGCGCCAGGCGGCCCTGCGCTTCGCCGCCGAGGGGGCGTGCGTCGCCGCCGTCGACGTGAATGCCGCGGCCGGAGAGGCCGTCGTGGAAGAGGTCGCCGCCGCCGGGGGCCGGGCCGTCTTCGTGGAGGCCGACGTGTCGCGGGGCAGGGACTGCGCCGCCATGGTCGCCCGGGCGGAGGCGGAGTTCGGCGCCCTCCACGTGCTGTTCAACAACGCCGGCATCTCCCACGCCGCCGACGCCGACGCCGTGGACACGGAAGAGGCCGTCTGGGACCTGACGATGGCCGTCAACCTCAAAGGGGTGTTCCTCGGCTGCAAGCACGGGGTGCCGGCCCTGCGCCGCGCCGGCGGCGGCTCGATCATCAACACCGCCTCCTTCGTCGCCCTGTTGGGGGCGGCGGTGCCGCAACTGGCCTATACCGCCAGCAAGGGAGGCGTCCTCGCACTGACCCGCGAGCTGGCCGTGGTCCACGCCCGCGAGGGCATCCGCGTCAACGCCCTGTGCCCGGGGCCGCTGCGCACGGAGCTGCTGATGAAGTACCTCGACACCGAGAGCAAGCGGCAGCGGCGCCTCGTCCACATCCCCATGGGCCGCTTCGGCGAGGCCGGGGAGATCGCCGACGCGGCCCTCTACCTGGCGTCGGACGAGTCGTCCTTCGTCACCGGCACCGCCTTCAACGTGGACGGCGGCATCACCGCGGCGTACGTGACCCCCGAACCGGAGGAGACCCGTCAATGAAGGAGTACTTCGAGGGCATCGGAAAGGTGGAGTACGAGGGGCCGGAGACGGACAACCCCCTGGCCTTCCGGCACTACGACCCGGCGGAGAAGGTCGGCCGCCGCACCATGGAGCAGCACCTGCGCTTCTCCGTGGTCTACTGGCACACAATGAAGGGCGGCGGCATCGACCCCTTCGGGCCCTCCCCGGTCTACGACCGGCCCTGGGAGACCTCCAGCGACCCCATGGAGGCGGCCGAGGACACGATGCGCGCCGCCTTCGAGTTCTTCACCAAGTTGGGGGTGCCCTTCTGGGCCTTCCACGACCGCGACATCTCCCCCGAGGGCGAGAGCCTGAAGGAGACGAACGAGCGCCTCGACCGCATGGTGAAGCTGGCCGCGTCGCTGCAGCGGGAGACGGGGGTGAAGCTGCTGTGGGGCACGTCGAACTGCTTCTCCAACGCGCGCTTCACCCACGGCGCCGGCACCAACCCCGACCCCCACGTCTTCGCCTGGGCCGGGGCGCAGATCAAGAAGTGCATGGAGTGCACCCAGGCCCTGGGCGGCGCCAACTACGTGTTCTGGGGTGGCCGCGAGGGCTACTCCAACCTGCTCAACACCGACCTCGAGCAGGAACAGGAGCAGATGGCGCGGCTGTTGCGCATGGCCGCCGACTACAAGAAGGAGATCGGCTTCCGCGGCACGCTCCTGGTCGAGCCCAAGCCGAAGGAGCCGACCAAGCACCAGTACGACTACGACGCCGCCACCGTCCTCGGCTTCCTCCGCGCCCACGACCTGATCGACGACTTCAAGCTCAACCTCGAGGCCAATCACGCCACCCTGGCGGGCCACACCTTCGAGCACGACCTCACCGTGGCCGCCGCCGAGGGCCGCCTCGGCAGCATCGACGCCAACCGCGGCGACCTCCTCCTCGGCTGGGACACGGACCAGTTCCCCACCGACCTCTACGGCACGACCTACGCGATGATGGTCATCCTGCGGCAGGGCGGGCTGCGGACGGGGGGCGTCAACTTCGACGCCAAGGTGCGGCGCGGATCCTTCGACGTGGAGGACCTCTTCCACGCCCACATCGGCGGCATGGACGCCTTCGCCCGGGGGCTGAAGACGGCCGCGCGGATCCTGGAGGACGGCGTGGTGGGCGACTTCGTGAAGCGGCGCTACGCCGGCTGGCGGCGCGGGATCGGGCGCAGGATCCTGAAGGGCGAGGCGACCCTGGCCGACATGGAGGCGTACGTCCACGAGCACGGCGAGGCCGCCAGGACCAGCGGCCGCGAGGAGTGGCTGGAGAACGTCGTCAACAGCTATCTCTGAAGCCGGTCACGCACCAACCCGCTCGGCCAGGGCTTGCACGAGGGGTTCGGCCTCCGCCTCCATCTTCAGCAGGGCCCGGTCCTTCGGCCGCAGGAACCCGCGTTCCACCGCCTGGTCGAGGAATCGCACCAGGGGGTCGAAGTAGCCGGCCGTGTTGAGCAGCCCCACCGGCTTGGCGTGGAAGCCGAGCTGCGACCACGCCAGGGCTTCGAACAACTCCTCCATTGTGCCGTACCCGCCCGGCAGGGCCAGGAAGGCATCGGAGCGCCGGGCCATGATCGCCTTGCGCTCGTGCATGTCGTCGGTCACGATCAGCTCGTGCACCTCGCGTTGGGCCAGCTCCCTCTCCTCGAGGGTGCGGGGGATGACGCCGACGACGCTGCCTCCGGCCGCCAGGACGGCCCCGGCGACGGCCCCCATGAGGCCGACGTTGCCGCCGCCGTAGACCAGCCCCATCCCGCGCCGGGCGATGGCCTCGCCCAAGGCGTCGGCCTCGCGGAGGTAGGTCTCGTCGAGTCCGGCCTTCGAGCCGCAGTACACGCAGATGCTCTTCGTTTCCGTCATGTCTCCTCGTGGTCCGGATCGGAACTCAAGGGCTGCCGGCTTGTCGACGGCAGCTCTCGGTAGTGTCGTACATTACTGAGATGCCAGCCATGATCGAGGTTCCTGATCACATCTTGCGTCGCGCACGGCTGCCGCGGCCCACGAGGGCAAGAGCCTCGAGGCGTTCGTCGCGGAAGCTCTCGAGGATAGGGTAGGCCGCGCCGCGGGGAGGGGACCCGGCCGCCGGCTGCGGTTTCCCCTGGTTCACTCCAGGCATCCAGGGTCGGTGGACCTGAGCTCCGAGGACATCGGCCGCATCCTGGAGGCCGAGGACTCGGGTGTACCTTGAGCGACGCCTGCCTTGCGGCCTTCGCCGCCGCGGCCGGTCTGACTCTGGTGAGCTTCGACCGGGGGCTGGAGAAGTTCAGCGAAGTCGAGGGCGTCCTGCCGGAATAGCGCCACACACGATGGTCATCGGCCCCTGCGAGCCACCTCCGGGCAGGGGGCGTCGACTGCGCCGGGCCGCCGCAACGGCAACGGCGGGACGGGCCCTGGCACGCAGGCCGGGCCCATCCCGCCGGAATCGTATTCTCTGCTGTCGCCAGGCGTCGGCTGGGCTGAACTCCCCCGATCAGGGGGAGGCCTCGACCGCCGGATCGAGCCAGGCGGGCCATCCTGGATGAACTCGTGGATCGGTCGGGTCAATCGCTCTTCGAGCTTTGTGGGCGCCTGACCATGAGACACGGCATCAGTTCCTCGCGGCAAGCGATCTCGCAACACCTGGACATCCTGGAAGCCGCCGGGCTCAT
This sequence comes from uncultured Gemmatimonadaceae bacterium, assembly GCA_964512165.1. Classification (GTDB taxonomy): domain Bacteria; phylum Latescibacterota; class UBA2968; order UBA8231; family UBA8231; genus UBA8231. The sequence goes on from CAZEHQ010000176.1 coordinate 9,953, forward strand.
TCGCACGAGGCGCGAG
>CAZEHQ010000177.1:0-9962 GCA_964512165.1 uncultured Gemmatimonadaceae bacterium
GCTCCGTGCGCGACACCCGAGGCGGTGGGCCCGCCGCGGCCGCCGGTGCCGGCGAGGGCCGCGGGTCCACTGCAGCCCCGGCTGCTTCCCGCTCCGGCGCCCTGGGACCGGGCGCGGACTCCGCCGCCGCTTCTGTCCCGGTCGCGGATCCCCGCGCGGGGGACGACGGACTCGCGGCGGATGGCGTCCCGGCGGCTGCCTCCCGCTCAGACGGCGGGACCCCGGAACCCGCCTGATCCGGATCCTCCCCCGGCGCGCCGATCCAGGCGATCGGCTCCAGCACCCGGGCCTGCTCGCCGGCGGCGACGTCCTGGCGCAGCAGCACGCCGTCCTCCTCGGCCGCGACCTCGAAGGCCGCCTTCTCCGACTCGACGACGGCGATCACGTCCCCCCGCGCCACGGCCTCGCCCTCGGCCTTGCACCACTCCAGCACCACGCCGGTGGTCAGGTTCTCGCCCACCTGGGGCATGAGCACGGGCCTCATGCGTACACGGCGCGGCGCACGGCGGCGAGGATGTCGTCCACCTGCGGGATGCAGGCCTGCTCGAGGCTGCGGCTGAAGGGGATCGGCGTGTTGCGCCCGGCCACGATCTCCACCGGGGCGTCGAGGTAGTCGAAGGCCTCGGCCTGGATGATGGAGGCCATGTCCGAGGCGACGCCGCCGCGGCGCACGGCCTCCTGGACGATGACCACGTGCTCGGTGCGGCGCACCGACTCCAGGATCGCGTGGCGGTCGAGGGGGACCAGGCTGCGGGGATCGATGACCTCCACCTCGATGCCCTCGGCCGCCAGCAGCTCCGCCCCCTCCAGGGACCGGGGCACCATGTTCGACCAGGCGACGAGGGTGCAGTCGCGGCCGGCCCGCCTGACGTCGGCGACGCCGAGGTCGATGGCGTACTCCTCCTCCGGTACCGGCCCCTCGGTCATGTAGAGCAGCTTGTGCTCGATGAAGATCACCGGGTCGTCGTCGCGGATGGCGCTCGTGAGCAGGCCCTTGGCGTCGTACGGCGTCGACGGCATGGCCACCTTGAGGCCGGGGATGTGGTAGAACAGGGCCTCCAGGCTCTGCGAGTGCTGGGCGGCGACGGAGTCCCCGACCCCGCCCTGGGTGCGCAGGACCAGGGGCACCGAGCCCTTGCCGCCGGACATGAGCCGGAACTTGGCCGCCTGGTTCACGACCTGGTCCATGGTGAGCAGGGTGAAGTCGACGAAGAGGACCTCCACCACCGGGCGCATGCCCGTGATGGCGGCGCCGACGCCGGCGCCGACGATGCTCGGCTCGGCGATGGGGGTGTCGATGACGCGCTTCGGTCCGAACTCGGCGTGCAGGCCCTTGGTGATCTGGTAGGAGCCGCCGCGCTCGCCGATGCCGACGCCGATGCAGAACACCGTGGGGTCGCGGGCCATCTCCTGGCGCAGGGCCTCGTTGACGGCGTCCCGGTATAGCAGGGTCCGTCCCTGCTCCGTGGGCGGAGGGGCGGCTGCGGTCACGGCGGCAGCTGGTGGACGAATGCGTCCACGTCCGGCTCCGGGCTGGAGCGGGCGAACTCGAGGGCCGCCTCGATGGCGGCTTCGACCTCGGCCTCGACGGCGTCGGCCTCGCTCTCCGGCGCCCCGGCCTCGGCCAGGTGCCGGCGGCAGAGGATCAGGGGGTCGCGGGACTTGTAGTGCGCCACCTGATCCTCGGGCATGTAGTCGCCGGGGTCGTTCACGTGGTGTCCCGCGTGGCGGTAGGTCATCGCCTCGAGCAGGAGCGGCCCGCCGCCGGCGAGGCAGCGCTCCCGGGCCTCGGCGGCGCGCTCGTACACGGCGGCCACGTCGTTGCCGTCGACGCGGGTGCCCTCGACGCCGTAGCCGAGGCCGCGCTTGTGCAGCTCGCTGAGGCGGCTCGACTTGTCGACGGTGGTGGAGACGGCGAACTGGTTGTTCTCGATGACCAGCAGCAGCGGCAGGTCCCAGATCGCCGCCAGGTTCAGGGCCTCGCCGAAGGTCCCGTGGCAGGCGGCGCCGTCGGAGGAGAACACGACGCACAGGCGGCTCTCGCCGCGGATGGTGGCCCCGAGGGCGGCGCCTACGCCGATGGGGATGCCGGCGCCGACGATGCCGTTGGCCCCCAGGTTCCCCGCCTCCACGTCGGCGATGTGCATCGATCCTCCGAGGCCGCCGCAGTAGCCCGTGGCCTTGCCGGTGATCTCGGCGAACATGCGGTCGAGGCGGCCGCCGCGGGCCAGGCAGTGGCCGTGGCCCCGGTGGGTGGAGACGATGTAGTCGTCGGGGCCGAGGGCGGCGCAGACGCCGGCGGCGATCGCCTCCTCGCCGAGGTAGGGGTGCAGGTAGCCGCGGATCCCGCCCTGGCGGTAGAGCTGGATGCAGGACTCCTCGAAGCGGCGGATCGTGCACAGGGTGCGGTAGAGGTCGAGCAGGAGGGCGCGGTCGAGGTCTGGCATGGGCGGCAAGATAGCGGCGGAGAGGACGCCTCCCCAAGTCGCGGCCCCCCGGCGGGAGCCGCGGTGCCGGGCCTCGGGCAGCCCGCGCCCCGGGCAGCCTGTAGCTGGGTCCGCGAGGATCGCGCCGAGGATTGCTTACCCAGGTCGAGGATCGCTTCCCCGAAGTCGGCGCACGCACCGGCGCACGCTCGCGAGGCGCTGGAGACCCCTGCGGTTCAGGCCCCGCCCCCAAGGCCGCATCGGGGCGGGCGACGAACGCGAAGGGTTGCAGGGGTCAGCGGCCGGCGTAGCGGGCCAGGGCGGCCTCGTCTATCTCGACGCCGAGGCCGGGGGCGTCGGGGAGCCGGAACCCGCCGTCGGCGTACTCCCAGGCGGTGGTGCCCACCAGGGAGGCGCGCTCCGCCAGGCCGGCCTGGAACTCCTGCAGGCAGGCGCCCGTGCAGGCGGCGGCGAAGTGCAGGGTGGCCGCCTGGAAGGGGCCGAGGCCGTTGCCCATGTGCGGCGTCGTCGGCACGCCGGCGGCAGCCGCCTGGTCCCGCTGCCGCAGGCCGTCGCTGAGGCCGGTGCGGCCCACGTCGGGCTGGAAGACCTCAAGGGCGGGCGGATCGAACCAGGCCTGCGTCTGCCAGTGGGTGCGGAAGTGCTCGCCCAGGGCGATCGGCGCCCCCGGGTGCCGCAGCAGCTCGCGGTGGCCGTCGAGGTCCTCCGGCTCCAGGGGGCACTCCAGCCAGCGGCAGCCGAGGTCGCCGTAGCGCCCGCGGGCCTCGGCGGCGCGCTCGGGGGCCACCATCCACAAGGTATCCACCATCCACTGCTCGACTTCCGCCCCGGCCTGCAGGAACGCCAACTCGGCCGTGCCGGCGTCGAGGTCCCCGTCGAAGAACAGCTTGACCCCGCGCAGGCCGGTGTCGAGCCAGGACCGCAGGTGTTCCAGGCGGTCGTCCGGGGTGGCCCGGCGCAGGCCGGAGAGGTACACGGGGATCTGCGTCCGGGGCTCCTCGCACAGCAGGGCGGCCACGGGCACGCCCTCCCGGCGGCCGATGGCGTCGTACAGGGCGATGTCGACGGCGGCCATGGCGTCGAGCCAGTACCCGGCGGCGTAGCCGCGGCCCCGCTGGGCGTCGTAGAGGAAGTCCCACAGCTCGGCGGGATGGCCGAACTCCCGACCGCGGGCCATGGGCAGGACCAGGCTCTCCGTCACCAGGGCCGCCACCTCGGGGCCGATGGGGCAGTTCGCCTCGCCCCAGCCGCGGGATCCGTCGGCCAACTGGACGCGCACGATCACGCTCTCCACGAGGCGCGGGTAGACCGTGCGCCAGCCGCTGCGGAACTCGAAGCGGGAGCCGGCGGCGGACCCCACGCCGCGCCTGTAGTCCTCCCAGTACGACGGCTCGTCGCTGAAGGCGACGTGGAAGGCGGTCAGCCCGGAGATGGAGAAGTCGGTGGCGGACACGGGTATCTCAGCCCTCGGCGGGCCCGTCTCCCGCGGGGATGATCTCGAGGAAATCGTCCCACACCAGCCATCCCCGGCCGTTGGGGCGGGCTCCCAGCTCGAGGTAGAAGTGCTCGCTCTCGCCCGCGTGGTCGACGCAGACCTGCCGGGCATCCCACTGCTGGAACCACCTCGCCAGGGCGATGGCCAGCCGCGTCCCCAGCCCCTGCCGCTGATGCCCGGGAAGCACGTAGATCGACTGCAGCTCGCCCTCCAGGCCGAACCGCTCCGTCAGGTGTCCGGCGATGAACCCCGCCATCTCGCCGCCGGACATGGCGGCGTACACGATCCGCGGGTCCTTCGCGTGCCGGGGATGGTGCTCCCCGCGCATGTAGCGCTCCCAGCGCTGGACCGCCGCCGCCCGCTCCATGTAGAAGGGCTCGCCGAAGGCGTCCTCATAGCTCCGGATCGAGACGTCGGTGAGGGTTGCGGCGTCGCCGGGGCCGGCTTCCAGGATGTCGTATGCCATTTCGTCCGGTCTGGAGCCGGCCCCGCCACCGGCCGGCTTGCTCGGCGCTACATCGGATCCGTCGTCGCCGCCGCTCCCGCCTGCGCTTCCGCCCAGGCCTTGAGCGGGACGTCGTCCCCGTTGTTGGTGATCCAGTACTGGGAGGCGGGGTGGAACTCCGGCGTCTCCCCGAGAGGATGGGTCCCGGGGGCCAGGGCCCCCAGCAGTTGGCGGCGGATCGGGGAGCAGCGCGCGATCAGGGCGGGGTCCTGCTCCACGTAGTCGGTGGGGCGCAGCCAGCGGTAGTGGTAGCCCACGTGCATGATCTTGCGGGTCCGGTCCGACAGGTTGGGGCCGACGCAGTGCCAGGTGGCGGTGCGCCACAGCACCGCCGTGCCGGGCGGAACCCTCAGCTCCACGGCGGCCTCCATGTCGACGCCGCCCTCCCGCAGCTCTCGCACCGGACGCAGGTGGCTGCCGGGGATCATCCACAGGTTGCCGCAGTTCGACTCCCTGAGATCGGAGAGGGCGTAGAAGATCTTGATCTCCATGAAGGGCAGCCGCCCGTCGAGGGAGGGGGCCTCGAAGAGGTAGTTGCCGGCCAGGTCGGGGTGCCAGTTGACGTTGCGGTAGGCTTCCTGGTCCTCCCCGTCGCCGAGGCCGACGGCGCCGGCGCGCATCTGTCGGGGATAGGGGGGGCGGTAGTCGAGGTGGGAGGTGCGGATCTGGATGTTCCAGCCGATGGCGTCGACCACGAGGGGCAGGGCCTTCGGGTGATCGACCAGGTCGAGGAAGGCCTCGTGGTGGGCCAGGGCGTTGCGCACGGCGAAGGGCTCTTCGGGGCCGAGTCCGGAGGACTGTCTGACCCTGGCGGCGACCTCGTCGACGGCGGCGAGGAGGCGGTCGACCTCGGGGCCGTCGAGTAAGTCGTCGAGGACGACGAATCCCTTTTCCTCGAAGTCCCGCTCCTGGGCTGGTGTCATGGCGATGGCCATGGGATCATCTCCGGAGGTTGTGTCACCAACTTCGGCGCCGAATCTGCCGCCGCCGCTGGCGCCGGTCAACGGGGGCCGCGACCGGGTCCCGGCTGGCGCGCCGGGTCGATGAGGGACTATCGTTGGGGAGACTGGTATGTACCACTTGTACACCGAGCCTCAAACCAAAGCCGTCCGGCGCCGGGGCCCAAGGCGCGGTCCGGCGGTTCGAGGGCGCCTCCCGGCGCGAGGTAGGGGTTGGTGACGGAAGATCTCGGAAGGGCCCTGAAGCAGGTGGGCCGGTCCCGGGACGATGCCCTTCACCGGCAGATCGCCGGAGTCATCTCCCGCCACATCGACGCCGGCGCCTCCCCCGGCATGCGCCTGCCCTCGGAGCGGGAGCTCTGCTCGCTGACCGGGGCGAGCCGGTCCACGGTGCGCGTTGCCCTCGACACCCTGCTCCACGCCGGCTACATAGAGAAACGCCACGGCAAGGGGGTCTTCGTGCGCCCCCGGACCACCCGCTGCATCGGGTGCGTCTTCGCCGACGTCGACCACAACAGCCGCTACCAGTGGCCCGTGGTCCTGTCGGACGCCATCGCCGCCGAGGCCCTCTCGCGGGAGTACGAGTCCCGCCGCTACCTGCTGTCGTCCGAAGCCGATTTCGAGCGTCTGCGGTCCGACGCCCTCTCCGGCCGGGTGGACGGACTCCTCACGATGCGGCCCCTCGGGCCGATCGAGGAACTGGTGCCCACCGTGCACGCCTACTCCGCGGCCGACGGATACCTGGTCTTCATCGACTACGACAGCCTGATCCGTCAGGCTACCGAGGCCGTGGTCGGCGCTGGCCGCAAGAGCCCGGTCCTGGTGAACTACGGAGGAGGGAGCATGGCGTCCTATTCGGCCCTGGCCGGGTACCGCCGCGCCCTGCGCGCCCACGGACTGGAGTCGGCCGAGCGCTGCGTTGTGCCCACCGAACCGGCGGAAGAGGCGGGCGCGGCGGCCGTGCGCGAGCTGCTGGGGGAGCCCACGTGGGACAGCATCATCTTCATCGACGACTTCTACGCCCTGGGGGGAACGCGCGAGCTGGCCGCCGCCGGCGTGGAGGTGCCCGGCCAGGTCATGGTGGCCACCCACGTCAACAAGGGCTACAACCTGCCGTACCCCGTTCCCGTGCTGCGCGTGCAGGTCGACCCCGTGGCGATCGCCCGGCAGATGATCTTCGTGCTGCAGGCGATCTGGGGCGGGGAGGAGCCGCCGAGAGTGACCTGCGTGGCGCCGGCCATCCGCGCCGAGGACGGCTTGCCGTGAGACGCTCGGGCACCGCCACGCGCCCCGGGATCGGACCCATGGGGTCCATCTGCACCGTGGCCGCCGCCGGTCTGCTGGCCGCCCCGGCGCCGGCTGCCACCTGGCGCGTCGGCGACGTGGATCAGCCGTGGCTGCTGTTCCCCGTCAGTTCCGAGCTCGATGTCAGCAGTGAGCGCTTCCGTCCCGACTTCGTCTGGGGCGGCCCCTACGCCGTGGAGATCGTCGTCGACGACGACGGCGACGGCCGCATCGACGAGGACCCGGTCGACCTGGTCGACGACGACGGTGACGGGTTCTACAACGAGGACGGACCCGACGGCGTCGACAACGACCGGGACGGCCGCGTCGACGAGGACGGGGCCGACCGCCAGCTCGACAACGACGGAGACGGGCTGCTCAACGAGGACGGCCGCATGACGGGCGGCGTCATCTTCGACCCGGGGCTCCGGGAAGCGGCGCCGTACGGCACGCGGGAGCGGCCCGGGGAGTACGGCGACGACGACCTCGACGCCTCGGTGAACGAGGATCCCGTCAACGGCCGCGACGACGACGGCGACGGACTGGTGGACGAAGACGACCGGGCGCCGGGGATGCCTCCCGGCGGCACGTGGCGGCGGCCCGTGTTCGCGTACGACGGGAGCCGGGTCGCCGATCCGCGGGCGCGGCGGGACCTGGCCTTCGAGTTCGACGCGGCAGCCGGCGTGTACGTGGCCGCAGCCGCGCCGGGGGACACGGTGGTGGCGGCGGTGGTCGAGGCCGAACTGACCCCCTCCGACTGGTTGCGGCCGATCCGGCTGGACAGCATGCGGAATCTCGCCCGGCTCGTGGACGACCGCTTCCTCGCCGGCGAGCTCGGCTCGGCGGATCCCTTCAGCATCGTCCGCTACGTGAGCATCTACCACGCCGCCAACGTCCGGCTCGGGGACGTGGGCTCCGCCTTCGCCCTGGACGGCAACGTGCACACGGCGCGCATCCTGGCGGCGCACAAGCAGGACTTCAACATGGAACTGCGGGGCCTGTTCCTGGTCGATCGTCTGCGGATGATGCCGCGACCCGATTTCCCGGACCGGGTCGTCGACGACTTCCGCGTGCGTTACGCCGGCGACGAAGACCTGCTGCCGGTGCATACCCGCGGCGGCATCGAGTGGACCCTGAATCCGCAGAAGTTCCTGGTACCAGAGCAGAAGGACCAGCGGGAGCCGGCGGTGAAGGACTTCCGCCTCGACGGCGGGGAACTCGGCCCGCCTCGGCGAGCCTACGTCGTCACCGTGGAGCCGCAGCTGGCCGACCTGGAGTTCAGCGCCGGGCTGGTCGAGTCCGCCTGGGAGATGGCGGAGGTCGAGCTCTACGGCCGGGGCCACGCCCTGGACGCCTCCTACGTCACCGAGATCATCGACGTGGGATCGCCGCGGGTCCGCTACCGCCGGTACTTCGACCCGGAGGATCCGGGGCGCCCGGTCACCTTCGAGCGCCTGCTGGACATCGACCCGGCGGCGGCGGACCGCCAGTTCGACCCCGGCCTGGAGGGACGGCCCGTGACCTGGGGCACGGTGGGATGGCGGTGCCAGGTGCAGGGCGAGGGCGCCCGGCTGGCGGTGCGGGTGCGGACCGGGGCTTCTCTCGACGCCTACCTGTACCAGCGCGAGGTGGCCCCCGGCGTGTACTCGGAGTTCACCGACACGGGCCGGCGCATCGGCGCGGCCGCGTATCTCGCCATGCGCGACGAGGAGAGGGTGCCGGTTCCCGCCCTGCCGGCCAACGGGCTGGGCCGAAGGGAGGAGGGTGACCTCGCCGGCTGGACCCCGTGGTCGGCGCCGCTGGACTTCGACAGCGGCCTCCTCGACGAGCACGGGGCCGGGGGGGTCGCGATCCCGGTCTCGGCGCTGACCCGCTACATCCAGTTCCGGCTGGACTTCGGGGGGGGCGAGAAGGGCGCGGTGAGCGTAGATCACCTGCGCCTGAGTTTCGGCGAGCCCCTGGTGGCCCACGGGGTCCTGGCCGAGATCTACCCCGACCGGGCCCGGCTCGGCGAGCCGGTGCAGTTCCGGTACGTGCTCAGACCGGCCTTCGGCTCCGGCCCCGGGGAGGGGTTCAACCGCATCGATATCGCCGTGCCGAGTCTCGATGTCGAGGTCGACTCCGTGGTCGTGGACGGCCTGACCTGGACTCGCGCCGCCGCCGACGGCTCCGGCGGTCCGTCCTGGCTCGACGCGCTGATGCTGGAGGAGGAAGGCCTGTTCGCGGCCACGGTATACGAGGACGAGGCGGACCGCCCGATCCTGGCCCTGAAGACCAGCCGCCAGGTTCCGCAGGCCTTCCAGCTCGGGGAGCGCATCGAGGTCTACTTCCGCACTGCCCCGTACCGGCTGTTCACCGAGTTCCGGAGCTGGGTCCGGGACGATGCCGATCCCGCCCAGCTGCGGACGGCCCAGCCCACGGAGCCCGGTGACGCGAGCCCGGAGCTGGCCTCCGACGGTGTCGGTGTCGTCGTCATGGAGCAGCCGCCCTCCATGCTCGCCGTCGCCGCCGAGCCGAACCCCTTCACACCCAACGGCGACGGCCGCAACGACGTGACCGCCATCGGGTTGGAGCTGTTTCTGCTGCGCGAGGCGGCCGAGGTCCGGGTCGAGATCCGCACCCTCGACGGCGGGCTCGTGCGCAGCCTGGGACCGTTCGCGGCGACGGCGGGCCGGTCGTCGGTGGCGTGGGACGGACTCGATTCGGAGGGGCTGCGGGTGCCCCCGGGGGTCTACCTCTACCGGGCTGCACTGCGGGCGGCCACCGCCAGGCAGGAGCGTCTCGGAGTCATCGGGGTCGCCTACTGAGCCGTGGTGCGGAGCCCTGAGATTGAAGTTGTGGAACGCCCCGGGACCACGTACATTGACGGCAACTGGTACATACCAGATTCAGACCACTTGGAGGCCGCCCGGTCCCGACCACCGTGCAGGGGCGATGCGGGGGCCCCCGATCGGGCGGCGGGAGGCAGTCGCCAACGGCTCACCCCCGGATGAGCCACAAGGAGGAATCGCATGAAGAGGATCGTCATTCTCGTCGGCGCCCTGTGCTTCGTGCTCGGGCTCGTCGACAACGCATCCGCCCACGGTGGGGATCGCACGATCTCCATCTTCGAGTTGCCCACCGAGGATCTGCCCGACATCCGTGACGGCACCCTCGACGACTGGGAAGAGGTACTGGGCGACAACTACCTCACCCACGACGACTTCATCGCCATGGAAGTCGGTTCCGGCGACCCGATCGACCCGGCCGACCTCGGGTTGAAGATCTACCTG
>CAZEHQ010000178.1:0-9784 GCA_964512165.1 uncultured Gemmatimonadaceae bacterium
GGGGTAGTGGCCGAGGCGGTCGCCGAGGCCGACGCGGTCGAGCAACTCGGCGGCGCGCTCCCCGGCGCCGGGCTCGCCGCGCAGCTCCAGGGGCACGGCCACGTTCTCCACGGCGCTCAGGGTCGGAATCAGCTGAAAGGTCTGGAACACGAAGCCGACGCGGTCCCTCCGCAAACGCGCGCGGGCGTCCTCGTCGAGGCCGGCGAGGGGCTCGCCGTCGAGAACGACGCTTCCCGCCGTGGGCCGGTCGAGGCCGGCGCACAGACCGAGGAGGGTGGTCTTGCCGCTGCCCGAGGGCCCGACGACGGCGCAGGTGGTGCCCGCCGCGACCGAGAACGTGACCTCGCGCAAGACCGTCAGCTCGCGGCGGCCGCTGCGGTAGGTGCGGGTGAGGCCGCTCACCTCGAGGACGGCGGCGCTCATCGCAGACCCCGCCGGCGCAGCAGCTGGATCAGGCGTTCGGGGCGGTCGGTCATGATGCCGTCGACGCCTGTCTCGATCAGGCGTTCCATGTCCTCCTCGCGGTTGACGGTCCACACCTGCACGGGCAGGCCGCGCCGGCGGGCGCCCTCGACGAACCGGGGGTTCACCAGGTCGATGGGGCCGGCCGACTCGGGCACGTGGTAGGCGTCGAAGGCCGGCTCCACAAGGCCGTCGAGGCGCAGGGTGCGCAGACCCCAGTCGATGGCGACCTCGCGGGCCGACGCCGAGGTGGCGACCTCCGGACAGGCCTCCCGGAAGGCGCTCAGGGTCCGGTGGCGGAAGGAGGCGACGATGGTCAGGGACTGCATCCCGTGGGACCGCAGGTCGTCGCACAGGCGCCGCGCCGCGTCCTCGCGGCCGCTCTTCAGCTCGACGAGCAGCCGCCGCCCGGGGAAGGCGGCGAGGAACTCCTCGAGGGCGGGGATCCGCAGTCCCTTCCCCCGGTACGGGTAAGTGAGGCCGCCGTCCGGACTCCAGCGGTAGCCGGCGTCCAGGGCCTGGAGCCGGGCGAGAGTCAACCGGTCGACGCGGCCCGTGTCCTCGGTGACGCGGTGCACGCGGCGGTCGTGGAACACGACGAGAGCCCCGTCGGCGCTGCGCCGCAGGTCCAGCTCGAGGATGTCGGCGCCCAGGGAGTCGGCCTGGCGGAACACGGGCAGGGTGCTCTCCGGGGCCACGTCGGCGCCGCCCCGGTGGGCGATGACCTGCAGGCCTTCGAGGCCGGCGAAGTAGGGATGGACCGGCCGCGGCGCCGGCGGCACGAGGGCCAGCAGCGCCCACAGGCAGAGGACCGCGGCCAGACCGATGGCCGCCTTGCGGCGACGGCTCACCTCTTGGGGGCCCCGAGAGGGTGGAGCCGGGCCCCCTGGTGACGGGGACTCTTCATTCGGGCCGCTCCTGCGTTGGCTCCTGCGCTCCGTACTGCAGTTGGTGCAGCCGGTGGTAGAGCCCGCCGCGGGCCAGCAGCTCCTCGTGGCGGCCGTGCTCGCGCACCTGCCCCCGGTGCAGCACCAGGATGGCGTCGGCCTTGCGCACCGTCGACAACCGGTGGGCGATGACCAGGCTCGTTCTGCCGCGCATCATCCGCCCCACCGCCTCCTGGATCCACATCTCGGTCTCGGTGTCGATGTTGGCCGTGGCCTCGTCGAGGACCAGGACCTCGGGCCCGGCGGCCAGGACCCGGGCGAAGGAGAGGAGCTGGCGCTGCCCCGCCGACAGGGAGACGCCGCGCTCCCCCACGGCCTGGTCGTAGCCGTCGGGCAGGCGGTCGATGAAGCGGTCGGCGTTGGTGTCGCGGGCGGCCTGCTCGATCCGCTCCCTCGGAAGGGCCTCCCCTTCGCTGCCGGCGCCGACGGCGATGTTCTCCGCCAGGGTGCCGGCGAAGAGGAAGACGTCCTGGTGCACGAGGCCGATGCGGCGGCGCAGGTCGCGCACGTCCCAGTCCCTCACGTCGACGCCGTCGACGCGGACCTCGCCCCGCTGCACGTCGTAGAACCGGCAGAGGAGGTTGACGAGGGTGCTCTTGCCGGCGCCGGTGGCGCCGACGACGGCCAGGCTCTGGCCGGGCTCGATGGTGAAGGAGACACCGCGCAGGACCCACTCCTCCTCCCCCGGCGCGCCGTCGTAGGCGAACCAGACGTCGCGGAACTCGATGCGGCCGAGCATCGGGCTCGGACCCTGGTAGGCGCCGGTGGGCTCTTCTTCGGTGTCGAGCAGCTCGAAGAGGCGCTCCGACGAGGCCATGGCCGTCTGCAGGACCTGGAAGCCCTCGGCGATCGACCGCAGGGGCATGAAGAACCGGGGCACGTACTGAAGCATGGCCACCAGCACCCCCCACTCCATCTCCCGGGACAGGACCTGGCCGGTGCCGTACCACAGGACAATGGCCAGCATCAGGCCGCCCGAGAGCTCCATGATCGGGAAGTAGGCCGAGTGGTAGACGGTGGCGGTGAGGCGGCTGCGCAGGTACTCGTCGTTGCTCTCCTCGAAGCGGCGCGAGCGCCGGTCCTCGGTGCCGAAGAGCTGCACCACCTCCATGCCGGTGATCCCCTCCTGCAGGGCCGCCGCGAAGTCGCCGAAGCGCGCGCGGGCCTCCTGGTAGCAGCGGTAGGTGCGGCGCTGCAGCAGGGCCGTGGCGAGGAAGGCGAGGGGCAGGCAGAGGCTGGTGACCAGTCCCAGGCCCGGGTCCATGTAGAAGATGAAGCCGAGGATGGCCACCAGCGTGAAGAGGTCGCTCACGAGGGTGACCAGGCCGTCGGTGAACAGCTCGTTGAGGGCGTCCACGTCGCTGGTGTTGCGCGCCATGAGCCGCCCCACGGGCGTGCGGTCGTAGAACCGCAGGGGCAGCCACTGCAGACGGTTGAAGATCGCCCCGCGCAGGTCGCGCATCGCCCACTGGCCGATCATGTTCGTCATCCAGCCCTGGCCGTACCCGAGGAGGAACTGCAGCCCCAGCAGGGCCGCGTAGAGCAGGACGATGGAGCCGAACCCTTCGGCGTCGCCGGGCAGCAGGTAGTCGTCGACGCCGATCTTGGTCAGGTAGGGTCCCGCCTGGCGGACGCCGGCGCCGGCGAGGATGGCGGCCAGGCCCGCGAGCCCCCAGAAGACGTAGGGCCGCAGCCAGCCCATGAGTCGGAGGATCAGGCGGGTCTCCAGGCGGCGGGCCGTCTCCTCGTCCCTGAAGGGCGCCGCCGTCGGCAGGGCGGGGCCGCCGCGCATCATCACAGCTCGGTCAGCTCCCGGGCCAGGCTCTGGCGCCGGTGCATGCCGGCGTAGAGCCCGCCCCGCGCCACCAGCTCCTCGTGGGTGCCCTCCTCGGCGATGCGGCCCTCGTCGAGGACGACGATGCGGTCGGCGTCGCGCACGCTGGACAGGCGATGGGCGATCAGGATCGTCGTCCGCTGCCGCATCACCTCCCGCAGGTTGTCCAGGATCCCCTCCTCGGTGGAGGTGTCGACGCTGGCCAGGGCGTCGTCGAGGATGAGGATGCGCGGCTCCCGGGCCAGGGCCCGGGCCAGGGCGGTGCGCTGCCTCTGCCCCCCCGACAGGGTGACGCCGCGCTCGCCGACGACGGTCCCGAAGCCGTCGGGAAACTCGGCCGGGTCGAGCTGCGCCATCCCGGCGGCCCACTCGACGGGGCCGGGGGCCCGGTCGAGGACGATGTTGTCCTCGATCGACTCCGAGAACAGGAAGGGCTCCTGGGGCACGTAGCCGATGGCCGCCCTCAGGGTCGTCAGCGGGACCCGCTCCACGGGCACCCCGTCGATCAGCACCTCGCCCCGGTCCGCCTCGAGAAGGCGCGGGATCAGGCGGGCCAGGGTCGACTTGCCCGAGCCGACGCGGCCGACGATGGCCAGGGTGCCGCCGGCGGGGACCCGCAGGCAGACCCCGTCCAGGGCCGGGCGGCCGTCGAAGGCGAGGTGAACGTCTCGCAGCTCGATCTCGCCTCTCAGTCCGTTCCGCCCCGGGGCGCGGCGGTCCTCGGGCGGGTGGCCGAGGATGGCGTTGATGCGGCCGAGGGAGGCGGCGGCGCGCTGGAACTCGTCCACCATGCGGCCCAGGAGGTACATGGGCCGGCTCATGCGGATCAGGTAGAGGTTGAAGGCGACGAAGGCGCCCAGCGTCAGGGAGCCGTCGATGACGCGCAGGCCGCCGAGCCACAGAACGACCAGCATGGAGGTCCCGTTGAGCAGCCCCGTGAAGGGAAGGAACAGGCTGCGGAGATGGATGAGTCCCTGGTTGCGCTCCACGTACTCGTCGTTGAGGGACTCGAAGTCGCGGATCTCCCGGTCCTCGATGGCGCATGCCTTGACGACCCGCATGCCGCCGAGGTTCTCCTGGATGCGGGAGCTGATCGCTCCGAACTGGTCCTGCACCCTCCGGTAGCCCCTGCGGACCCGGCCGGAGACGAGACTGGCCGCCAGGGCCAGCACCGGCATCGGGGCCAGGGCCAGCAGCGCCAGCTGCCAGTCGATCAGGCCCATGAGGATCAGGCTCATGACGAAGGTGAGCACCCCCATCAGGGTCATGCGGAAGGCGTGGTGCAGGAAGCGCTGGATCGCCTCCACGTCGTTGGTGGCGCGGGCCATCAGGTCGCCGGCGCGTCGTTGGTGGAAGAACCGCAGCGGCAGCCGCAGGAGGTGCCTCACGTAGGCGCGCCGGATGTCGTGCTCCACGTGGCGGGAGACGCTGGTGAAGAACCAGCGCATGCCGAAGTTGACTCCCCACCCCGCGATGGCGAGGCCCGCGATGGCCCAGGCGTAGACCTCCACCTCGCCCAGGGCCGCGGCGAGGACGCCGGCGGACTCCCCGGACCGGGTCGCCGCCTCGGCGCCCTCGATCGCCTCCTTGAGCAGCAGGGGCAGGACGAGGGTGTTCGTCTGGGCGAGCAGCAGCAGGCCCAGACCGAGGGCGATCTGGCGGCGGTAGGGGCGCAGCCAGGGGCGGAAGCGTCGGAAGGGATCGATTCGCACAGGGGTTCGGTTAGACTGACCGGTCAGTCAGACAAGCTCGCCGCACCGGCGCCGGCCGTCAATTCGCCGGCCGCATCGCTCGCGATGCCATGGGCCAGCGGCAAGGCCCAGCCGGGCAGATCGCGGCCGTGGCGCAACAGGTCGAGCTTCACCTCGTCGGGCAGACGCCTTCTCAAGGTCGAGACGACCCGTCCATCCGCGGCCACCCGGGGGCCCAGCCACCGCAGCGCCTGAACCACCGGCGCAGCGGGCCTTCCCGCCCACTGCATAACCCTCGGACCCGCGTGCCGGAACCGGACGGTTCGACCGTCGATCTCGAGCGTCCTCGTATGGCCGTCGGTCACGTAGCTGACCTTCGCGGGGACCGCGTTGGTGAGGCCCAGCTGATTCGCGGCTAGCAGACCGTCCGGCATGATCCGCACACCGTCCCGCCGCGCCAGCGCCGCGATGGCGGCATCCAGCTCTGCGGGCGCGGAGCGATTGAGCACACTGCTGATCCGGGGCTTGTCGTACAGGCCGTGGCCCACGCGGCGCAGCCGTCCCGCCTTGACGAGACGGGACAGGGCCTGGTCGATGGCCTCACGGCTGCCGAGATCCAGAAAGTCCTTGGGCGTGCACACCCACTCTCCGCTGTCGTGGGCGGACACCCTCTGCATGATCTTGTCGGCCATTGCGTTCATCGGACTCTTCGTCCCGATTGACGTCGTTTGTCTGCCATTCCGGGCTCGTAGCGCCGTACGTCGATCTCGCCCGCGCGAGCACGCATCCGGGAGGCATCCCACCAGGCCTGCATCCTCAGCAGCATGTCCATGCTCACGTCGAATGCTTTCTCGATGCGGAGGGCCATCTCCGCGGACAGGGCGGCGTTGCCGTTGAGCAGGGCGGAGAGGGTTGCTCGGCGGACACCCAGAATCCCGGCGGCCTTGGTGACGTTGAGATCCAGTTCCTCGATGATCTCCGTGCGGATGAAGTCACCCGGATGGGAAGGGGTCATGTTCACGTTGATTCCATTGGCATCCATCAGCGGATGATCATGGGGGTAAGTGTACGGTGATACCGCAGTTCGCAAAGCCCTCTTTCTGAGCCGCCGAGTTCGTTTGGTCCGACACCTGTCAACCGCTCCTCCGATTCCGGCGAGGGGGGTGAGGAACGTATACTCCTGAGGAATTCAGCGATGAAGAGCGTTTGCCCCGGGAGACCGAAGCCATGAACCCCATCCGAGCCACCGTACCCGCCACCGAGGCGCCCGCCTGGGCCGTCTGGCAGCGCCGCCTCATCGATGCCATGAACGCCGCCGTCGAGCCCTACACCGAGGCCTACTGCGAGGCCGACGGAAGCCTGATCTGGCGCCACGAGTCGGCCGGCAGCCCCGACGACTTCTACGAGGCCTTCTTCAACTGGCCCCTCCTCTACCTGATCGGCGGCGCCGACGACCTGCTGCCGCGGGCGCACCGCCACTGGCAGGCCGTCACCCGGCAGCTCACCACCTTCGGCCTGGTGCGCGACGAGTACGCCCTCCGGGAAGACCAGTTCCACCAGGCCGAGAGCGACATCTTCTTCTACAACCTCTGCCTCGCCGATCCCGCCGACGAGGCCGCCGTGGCCCGCGCCGGCCGCTTCGCCGACCTCTACACCGGCCACGACCCCTCCGTCGACAACTGGGACGACGACCGCAAGCTGATCCGCTCCGCCCTCAACGGCTCCGGCGGCGCCGCCCTCGACTTCTACGGACCCGACCACTCGTACGGCTGGTCCGAGGGCATGTCGGTCTACGGGCTCCCCTGCCACGACGTGCCCGGCGTGGAGACCGTCGAAGACCTGAAGGACCCCGCCAAGGCCCGGGCCATGGGCGCCGCCATGGCGCGGCGCATGGGGCGCGGCGACGCGGTGCCCAACCTCGCCGTGACCAGCCTGGTGACCAACGCCTGGCTGCTGACCGGGGAGGACCGCTACCGCGACTGGGTCCTCGACTACGCCGGCCGCTGGGCCGAGCTGGCCCGGGCCAACGGCGGCCTGCTGCCCGACAACGTCGGCCTCTCCGGCGAGGTGGGCGAGCACACCGACGGCAAGTGGCACGGCGCCCTCTACGGGTGGACCTGGCCCCACGGGTTCTACAACGTGCAGCAGGCCGCCCTGCTGGCCGCCGGCGCCGCCCTGCTCATGACCGGCGACACCTCGTGGCTGGAGCTGCCGCGGGCCCAGCAGGACCGCATCTTCGAGATGGGCGAGGTGCGGGACCTGCGGCGCCAGCAGATGAGCCTGCACCACCACTGGATCGGCCACTGGCGGGGCCTGGAGCGCGCCGGTTGCCACGACACCTGGGTCGTCCCCTACCGCTGCGGCGACGCCGGCTGGTTCGACTGGCAGCCCCTCTCCCCCGTCTACCCCGCGGCCCTCTGGAACCTGTCCATGGACCCGGCCGACTGGCGCCGCATCGAGGAGCTGCGCGCCCGGGAGGCCTACGACTGGGCCGACGTCTTCAGCTTCCGCAACAAGGAGGACGCCGGCCACGAGCAGCCGTGGCTGCGCTTCCTCGCGGGGGCCAACCCCGGCTTCCCCGAGCGCATGCTGAGCGCCAGCTACGGCGAGGCCGCCCGCCGCCTCGACCTGATCCGCGCCGACGACGAGCACGACACCCACCGCGACGTGCACCGCTGGCAGCACGTGAACCCGGTGTCGACGGAGGCCCTGGTGCAGCAGACCCTGGGCGCGCCCCAGTCCCTCTACAACGGCGGTCTGCAGCACTGCCGGGTGCGCTACTGGGACCGCGACCGCCGGCGTCCGGGCCTGCCCCCGGAAGTGGCCGCCCTCGTGGAGGAGCTGTCCGCGGAGCGCACCGTCGTGACCCTGGTCAACCTGGACCCCTTCGAGGAGCGCCGGCTGACGCTCCGCGCCGGGGCCTTCGGCGAGCACCGCTTCGGCCACGTCACCTGGGACCGGCGCCTCAGCGCCTATCCCGGCGACAGCGCCGACTACGCCGCCGAGCCGCTGGCCGCCGGCGACGACAGCCGCGACGTGGACGACACCCACCTCTCCGTCGACCTGCCCCCGGCGACGCGGATCACCCTGGAGCTGGAGACCCGGCGCTACGTCGACCGGCCGAGCGCGGCCCTGGCGTGGCCGGGGTAAGAGGCCGATGGCGACACGGGGGCCGTCGAGGGATCCTCACCTGCAGTTGCAGCCCGACACTTGCATTCTGTATATCGAGATGCGAGATTCCAGGGCAGGATGATTCGGAGCTTCCGCTGCAGAGAGACCGAGAGACTCGCCAACGGTTACCGAGTCCGACGCTTCACGAGCATCGAACGGGTTGCGCGGCGCAAGCTCGCTCAGTTGGACGCGGCCGCGACGCTTTCCTTCCTGCGAGTGCCGCCCGGGAACCGGCTCGAGGCGTTGCGAGGCGACCGTGCCGGCAGTTACAGCATCCGCATCAACGACCAGTGGCGGCTGTGTTTCCGTTACATCGACGGCGACGCCCATGATGCCGAGATCGTCGACTACCACTGATGCCCCATCGAGGAGGTGACGACATGACACGACTGGAGCCGATCCACCCCGGCGAAATCCTGAAGCACGACTTCATGGAACCCATGGGGTTGTCCGACACCGCCCTTGCGAGAGCGATCGGCGTGACGCCGGCGCGCATCAACGAGATCGTCCGAGGCCGCCGTGGCATCACGGCGGAGACTGCGCTGCGTCTGGCGCGGTACTTCAATACCGATGCCCGGAGTTGGATGAACCTCCAGGACCGCTACGAGCTCGAACTGGCGGCGCGTGAGAAGGCCGAGGACTTGCGCGCCATCCTCCCGCGCGAGGTGGCGTGATCCATCGGCGCCTGGCCTGACCAGGAACCCATGAGTCACCGGACCGTCTGACCTGGACTGCCGTTCGCCGCAAGCGAACAAACCGGGCTTCCCTCGCTCACCCCCGGGTGCGGGACGGGTCCGCGGCAGCAGGAGGCGAGAGTCCATGGCACGATCCGCCCTCATCCCCCTGGCCGGGCTGCTCCTGGCCGGCTGCGGCCTCTTTGCCCCGAAGAAGATCACGGGAGATGATGCA
Organism: uncultured Gemmatimonadaceae bacterium; assembly: GCA_964512165.1. GTDB lineage: Bacteria > Latescibacterota > UBA2968 > UBA8231 > UBA8231 > UBA8231. Next base: position 9,015 of record CAZEHQ010000178.1, read on the forward strand.
AAGCGGCCGCCGCCGGACTCGACATTCACACCCCAGGTGGTGATGGACAACCTGGAGCGGGCCTTCGACGACCGCGACCGGAACCTGTATGAAGACCTTCTCGACGACGCCTTCTGGTTCACCGAGGCCGACTGCAGGGGCGACCTCCTCTACTACTACGGCAAGGAGGAGGAGCTGCGGATCATGGGCCCCCGCGACGGCTCGTCCCGCGGCATCTTCGACATCTACCGCACCATCGACTGGAAGTTCCACCACACCCGGCGCTACACCGAGTTCGGCCGCGACCGCCCCGACAGCTTCGAGGGCGATCCCGACGGGCACCCCGACGAAGACTGGGAGGTCTTCCGGGGCCGTGTGGAGATCCGGCTCCTCGAGCGGCCGAACGAGGGCTACTTCGTCGATCAGGTGATGACCTTCAAGATGCGCGAGGGCGACGACGGCCTCTGGCGCATCGTGCGCTGGATGGACGATCCCCTGTCCACGGACTGCAGCGAGGGCGAGAGCGCCAAGCCGGCTGGAACGACTCTCTCCTCGGTCAAGGCGATCCCCGGTCAGGACCGCTCCTAGCCGCTCTCGCCAACCAGGCTCACGCTCCTCTCCCTCCCGCCCCGGGTCAACCCAGCTTCCCTGCCGTGCACGCCGAGGCCCCCGCCCGGGAGCCGCGACGGCTTGCTACCCCCGAGCGCCAATGTCGAAGTTCCGCCTCCGGGCACCGCACCGGGTGTCGCCCTTCGGAGATGCTCCCGCATCGGCCACGGAACGAAGCACTC
>CAZEHQ010000179.1:0-1096 GCA_964512165.1 uncultured Gemmatimonadaceae bacterium
AGCGGGCAGGTGGCGGCCCACAAGGATCCCCAGTTCACCGTCACGGTGAGCGCGTGGAACAAGGAGAAGGTGGCCGCCCTCGCCTACGGCAAGGTCAATTACAACAACGATGCCGTGGTGACGGTTTCCGGCGGTTCCGGCGATGGCCTGACCCTCTCCGGCAAGGGCGTGATCACCGAGGGTATGCCCGCCGGTGTGGCCCGGCTCACGAGTGATGCCTGGGGCGTCGGCAGGATCGCGGATGATGTGGTTTCCTGGAAGGCCGACGTGAAGGTGAACGCCCAGAAGGCGCCGGAGACCCACAGTGTGAAGGTGGAGGATCTCACCAGCGACTCCGACACTTCCTTCGTCGGCAAGCTGGACTCCGTCCTCGTCATCAAGCACGCGGCTTACAAGGAGATCGAGATCTCGGTCAGCGATACGGTACACCTCAATTCGCTGGTCGAGGTCGGGTTGAGATACGTCGATGCCTTCGGAAACACCGTCCTTGACACGGACAACTATGTCGAGGTCAGCACGTCGGTCATCGGGGTCGAGTTGCCCCCGGGCGCCGTGCAGGTCAAGGACGGCGTGGCCACCTTCTCCGTTCGCAGCAACGATCACCTCGGATCGCTGCCGCTCACCATTCGCAACGTTACCGGGGCGGCCACCGTGGCTACCAAGACCGTGACGGTCACGGAGCGGCCGGCGGTGGTGGATCCGGGCGACGATGCCGGAGATGACGGGGATCCGGTCGAGGAAGGCCCGGACGCTCCCGACAAGTTGGTCGGCGAGGACTACAAGGGCGCCCTCGGTGAGGGCGACCAGGGTGGGTTTGTCATGCTCACCTTCGACCTCTCCGACAACCACTCCACCATCGAGGGCTACCGCATCTGGCGTGACGTCACCGTTACCCAGGGCACCGACGAGAACGGTAAGCTCGTCGAGTTGGAGGCGCCGGAGATCCGGCCGGTGGCTTGGGGTAGCGTGGACGCGATCCCGGGTGTCGACGTGATGCGCGTCGTGGTCGCCACCCTCGACGGGGACGCCACCTTCTACGGTGTCACCGCCGAGAGCCACGGTCTTGCCAGCGATGCCACCCGTACCGGCGGTAGCG
>CAZEHQ010000179.1:1196-9763 GCA_964512165.1 uncultured Gemmatimonadaceae bacterium
ACGACGGCATGGGCGACGACGACGGCATGGGCGACGACGACGGCATGGGCGACGACGACGGCATGGGCGACGATGCCGGCGATGACGCCGGTGACGATGCTGGCGATGACGCCGGTGACGATGCTGGCGATGACGCCGGTGACGATGACGGCGGAGACGACACCGGTGAAGACACAGGTGGCGAGGACGACAGTGGTGAGGATACCGGCGAAGAGACCGGTACCGACACCACGGGCACGGACAACAAGCGCGCCTTTACCGTCGCCCAGTCCGTCTCCATGCCTTACGAGTTGATGGCCGAGACCATGGTCCGGAGCCGGGAGGTCGCCCAGGGCAACCTGGAAGGCCCGGTTTTCGCCACGCTGACCCCGGAGGCCCTGGCCTTCCACGAGCGCGGCGGCTTGGTTCCGAGCATGAAGTCGGTGCAGGGCGAGTTGACGGATCACATCACCCGCACCGAGGAGGCCGTGCGGGCCATCGACGACATTCCGCCCGCCCCGGTCACTTGGGTCCGCGCTCTGGACACGCCGGGCGACGCTGGTGCCAGCATCACCATCGACTGGACGAGGTCGATCGACGATCGCATCATGACCTCGGTCGTTCCGCAGGCGATCGGTGAGAACGGCAACATCTTCACCTCCGCCGGCGTGGTGGCTTACAACATCTCCCGCCGCATCGGCGACGGCGCCTGGCAGCTGGTGGGCGAGGCGCCGGCCGGTTCCTCCACTTGGGAGGATCTGACCGCCGCCAACGGCGTGCGCTACACCTACAAGGTTGAGCCCAAGGATCTGGAGCAGGTCACCGCTTCGGAGATCGAGAGGTCGGCCATGGCCATCCGCAACACCGTCGTCGACGGCGACGGCAACCGGATCGTCGGGCTCTTCGGCGCTGACAACCGCGTCGACTACGACGACTTCTTCATCTTCGCCGACCACTTCGGTCTGACCGCCGAGAGCGACCTCTACGAGGCCGCCTTCGACATCATTCCGAACGACGTCATCGATGTCGACGACTTCTTCGCCTTCGCCGAGAGCTTCGGCAAGGAGGTCGCCGGTATCGGCAAGGCGGTGCCGACGAAGGCCGGTCTGAACAGCGATGCTCGCTTCTACATCGACAACGCGGCGGCCGAGCTGCCGCGCGTCGGCGAGGAGATGTCTCTGCTGGTCAGCCTGGCGGACTTCGCCGAGGTTCGGGGTTACGGGTTCACCGTCAACTTCGACAACAGGTACCTCGAGTTCGTCGAGCCGCGCTTCGAGAACAACCCGCTGGGTGAGGCTGGCCTGGCTCAGCCGCGGGTCATCGCCAACACCGACGGAGAGATCCACATCGCCGCCTTCGGCGAGACCGTCAGCGAGGGCGATCTGGGCGTCACCCTGGTCTTCCGGTCCATCGAGGAGATCGAGGAGAGCCTGGTCGAGGTCATGGCCGGCGGCGTGCAGGACGGCAGCTACGGGTTGAACCGGATCACCGATCCGGTCGCGATTCGGGTCGAGACGCGTCCCGAGGTCTACGCCCTCGAGAACAACTTCCCGAACCCCTTCAACCCGGAGACCACGATCAAGTACCAGTTGCCGGACGCCAACGAGGTCACCCTCGAGGTCTTCAACATGCTCGGCCAGGTCGTGCGGACGATGGTCGACCGCGAGTTCCAGAACGCTGGCCGCTACAGTTACCAGTGGGATGCCACCAACGACAGTGGGCAGCCCTTGTCCTCCGGAATCTACTTCTACCGCGTCACCGCGGGCGGGGAGTTCCAGAGCCACAAGAAGATGCTGCTCCTGAAGTAGGAGGCAGGTTCAGTTCCGCTGTAGTTTGGAGATGGGATCCCGCCCCAGGGCGGGGTCCCATCTTCCACATTCACCCCTTGCTTTCCGACATCTAACCAGCCCGGGCCCAGGAATGCTGATTCTGCGCAAGGCAGCACCGATCGCCGTAGCCCTTTCCCTCGCCGTGGCGGGCGGGGTCTTCGCCGGAGACAACGAGAACGCGACCTTCACCCTCGTGGGCGACATGTCCGTCTCCGAAGTGGGGGCCGACGAGAGGGTGAGCCTTGAGGTTTCGGCGGAGGGTTTGGTGGGGGTAAAGCAGTTGGAGGTCGTTCTGGAGGTCTCTGACGCCGCCCACTTCAATCTGAGTTCCGCCAGACTCGCCCTCGGGGGTGCCTTCGAGGATGTTCAGACCCTGCAGACGCCTGGCCTCGTGGAGGAGGGGACGGACAACCAGGTGCGCATGGCCGCCGCCGTCACCCCGCCGGACCAGGTGGATGGCGACGCGTCCCTCACATTGTCCGTGAAGACCTCCGATAGTTTCACCGCCGACACGGAGGCCTCCGTGAGCGTGGCCTTGATCTCCATCGGCCCCAGCCGGGAGGACCGCGACGAGTTCACCGCTGAGAGTCTCGGCCTCGCGGTGACCATCAACCCGCCCCCGCCGCCGGTGACCGAGCCCACTTTGACCGCCTCCGCCGCCACCGACGTCAGCGCCGACTACTCGGCCCTGGAGATGGGGTCCGCCGCCGACGGCAGTGCCGGCGAGGTCACTCTGGGCGTCTCCTTTGCGGACGCCACGGGTGCCGCCGCCGCCGGGCAGACGATCACCTTCAGCGTGAGCAACGCCGGGTCCGAGACGGTCCACATCTTGGGCGAGGGGGCGCTTGCGGAGGGCGGGAGCATGGAGGTCAGCGTCGACACCGACGCCTCCGGGGCCGCCTCCATCACCCTCGACGCCGAGGGCGACAAGTTCGCCGGCAGCACCAGCGCCTCGATTTCGGCCGCTACCAGCGCCCCCAACACCGAGGGTGTGTCGAGGGATCTGAGCGTCGACTTCAGCGTCACCTGGGACGTTCCCGTACCCGCCGAGCTCGCCAGCTTTGCCGGAGAGATCGCCGGAGAGGACGAGATCCTCCTGCGTTGGGGGGTCGCCTCCCAGACCAACAACCTCGGCTGGGAGGTCTACCGCAGCGCCGACGGCGAGGCCTTCGAGCGCGTGGGCGACCTGGTTCCGGGAGCCGGCACCAGCGACGAGTTCCGCACCTACGAATTCGTCGACGTCGATCCGCCGGTCGCCGATGTGGTGTTCTACTACCTGCGCCAGATCGATCTGAACGGCGCCGTCAGCCGCTCGCAGACAATCGAGGTCGTCTTCGCCACCGGCCTGGGGGATCAGGTCGTACCGCTCACCAGCGCCCTGGGGCAGAACTACCCCAACCCCTTCAACCCCGGCACCACCATTCGCTTCGACCTCGCCGAGGGGTCCTACGTGACCCTGCGCATCTACGACGGTCTCGGCCAGCGGGTGCGCACCCTCACCGAGGCAGCTCTGCCCGCCGGCAGTTACAGCAAGACCTGGGACGGGCGCGATGCGCGGGGTGTGAGAGTGGCCAGCGGCGTCTACTACTATGAGCTGAGCGCCGGGTCCTTCGTCTCCATGAAGAAGATGACCCTCCTGCAGTAGAGACGAGTCGATGCCCGGGCCGACAGTGGTCGCGGAGCCCCACATGGCCGCCGGAACCCGCCCGGGATCCGGCGGCCTTTGTACATTAGGGACATGCCTCGTCTGAAGGTCCTGTTCTTCGCCTCCTGCCGTGAAGCCGCCGGCCTCCGGGAGGCCGATGTCGTGCTCGACGGTCCCAGTACCGTGGCCGGACTCCTCGACACACTCTGCCGCCGGCATCCGTCCCTGGAGCCGATCTCGCGGTCCCTGCAGGTGGCCGTCAACGCCGAGTACGCCTCCCGCGACGCCAGCCTGCGCGATGGCGACGAGGTCGCCCTCATCCCGCCCGTCAGCGGCGGCTCGGGCGACGTCTTTCGCATCGTCACGGAGGCCATTGCCGTGGACGCCCTGCAGGACCGCGTGCGGGCCCCGGGCGACGGCGCCGTCGTCACCTTTTCGGGCACCGTCCGCAACCGCACCGGGGACATCGAGACCTCCTACCTGGAGTACGAGGCCTACCCGGAGATGGCGGAACGCGTCATGGCGCGTCTGGCCGAACAGGCCCGGGAGCGCTGGCCGGTGGGCCGGATCGGCATCCTGCACCGCGTCGGCCGCCTGGAGATCGGCGAGATCTCCATCCTCGTGAGCGTCGCCGCCGGTCACCGCCGCGAGGCTTTCGAGGCCTGCCACCACCTGGTGGACCGGCTCAAGGAGGAGGTCCCCATCTGGAAGAAGGAGGTCGGCCCCGACGGCCAGTACTGGGTCGAGGGTCCGGCCGTCCGGGAGGCGCCGGCGCCATGATCCACAACTTCGGTTGGATCCGGCCGGGCCGCATGGCCGGCTTCGGCCTTTCGGGGGAGCTGACGGCGGCCAATCTCCACACCCTGGAGAGGGCCGGCGTGGGGGCCCTCGTCTCCCTTACCGCGCAGGCCGTGTGGCCGGAGCCGCGGGGCCTGCGTTATCTGCACCTGCCGGTGCGGGACATGACCGTCCCGGACCCCGGGCAGGTCGACCGTTTCCTGGAGTTCGTCCACGCCGCCGAAGGCGACGGGCTGGCGGCCGCCGTCCACTGCCGGGCCGGGCTGGGGCGCACGGGCACCATGCTCGCGTGCTATCTCGTGGCCCGGGGGGCCGACCCGGAGGACGCCCTGGAGGAGGTCCGCCGGCGCCGTCCGGGGTCGGTGGAGACCCCCGGCCAGGAGGAGGCGGTGCGCGCCTGTGCCCGGCGGGTGCGCGTTTCGAGCTGACCGCGCACGAGGCATCATCGAGAGGGGAGGGCTTCTTGCATGGATACTGGATTCCCCACCTGCCTGAAGTGCGAGCGGGGTGTGCTGGTTCCGCTGTCCGACTACGGACGCGAGGGCGCCGCTATCCACTACAAGGCCTGGGTCTGCACCTATCCCGAGTGCGGATACAACCTCCGCATCGACAACGGCGAGCTCAGCGTCGGCAAGGAGGTCCGGGAATCCTGGAAGTAGCCTCCTTGCGGGCCTCCTGATGCGGCGCTGGCTCTTCGCCGACTGGGGGCTCAAGCTCGGCGCCGTCCTGCTGGGGGGCTGCCTGTGGCTCTACGCCGTCAGCGGACACTCCTTCCACCGGGAGTTCGACATCCCCCTGGTGGTCGCCGATCCCGCCAACCCCACCGGCGGCTCACCCATCGTCCTGGCGAGCCCGCCGCCGTCCACGGTGCGCGTCGTCGTCAAGGGCGTCGGCATGGACCTGCTGCGCACCTCCGCCTCCGACCTGGAGCTGAGCGTCGCGCCCAGGTCCCGGGAGCCCGGCACCCTCCCCGTGCGCCTGAGGGAGGACCAGGTGAAGAACAACACCGGGTACGACATCGTCGTCGAGAGGGTGGTCGAGCCCCGCGAACTGAGCCTGCAGGTCGACCGCCGCGCCGAGCGCAGCGTGCCCGTCCGCCCGAGGGTTGGCCTCCGGATCGCCGACGCCTATACCCGGGTCGGCGGTGTCCGCGTCTCCCCGGATTCCGTGCGCATGGTGGGGCCCGCCAGCCAGGTGCGGTCCGTCGAGGCCATCGAGACCGACTCCCTCTACGAGGAGGACCTGCGCGCCGATGTCGACCGCATGGTGGCCGTCCGCCCTCCGCCCGACACCATGGTCCGCCTCCTCACCGGCGAGGTGAGGGTTACCATCGACGTGCAGGAACTGGCCGAGTACGAGATTCCGCAAGTGCCCGTCGCCCTCCGCGGGGGGCCCGAGGGCGCCGCGGTCAGCCCCGCCCGGGTCACCGTCCGCGTCCGCGGCGGCGCCGACCTCATCGGAGCCCTCGACCCGGAGACCGACCTCGGCCTCTACGTGGAGTATGCCGAGGAAGAGGGCCGGCGCCCCATCAGGGTCCCGGGCGGCCGCCTCTACGAGGTCCGGCAGATCGTCCCTGCCGACTCCGAAGTCGTCCTCCCCCTGACCGAGTGACCCTCCTCGGCCTCGAGACCTCCTGCGACGAGACCTCCGCTGCCGTTCTCGACGGCGGCGGCAGCGTCCTCTCCAACGTCGTCCTGTCCCAGCAGGACCACGCCGCCTACGGGGGGGTGGTCCCGGAACTCGCCTCCCGGGCCCACCTGCGCACTCTGCAGCCCGTCGTCGAGCAGGCCCTGCGGGAGGCCGGCGCGTCCCTGGACGACCTCGAGGCGGTGGCCGTCACCTTCGGCCCCGGCTTGGTGGGCTCCCTCCTCGTGGGGGTCAACTTCGCCAAGGCCCTGGCCTGGGCGCGGAACCTCGCTCTCGTCGGGGTCCACCATCTGGAGGGCCACCTGTTCTCCGCCCGCCTCGGCGGCGAGGGCCTGGAGCCCCCTTTCGCGGCCCTCCTCGTCTCCGGGGGGCACACCGAGCTGATCCACGTCCGCGCCTGGGGCGGCTACCGCTGCCTCGGCCGCACCCTCGACGACGCCGCCGGGGAGGCCTTCGACAAGGTCGCCCGGCTCCTGGGCCTGCTCTCCTCCACCTCGGCCGTGCACGGTGGCCGGGTCGTCTCCGAAGCCGCGGAGAGTGGTGATCCCCGGGCCGTCGACCTGCCCCGGGCGCGGCCGGACCGGGAGGGCCTCGACTTCAGCTTCAGCGGTCTCAAGACGGCGGTCCGGCGCCGGCTCGCCGACGGCGGCGGGGCGGGGCCGTCTACCGAAGACATGGCCGCCTCCTTCCAGGAAGCGGTGGTCGACGTCCTCGTGGGCCGCACGGAAGAGGCCGTGGAGAACACCGGCGTGGAGCGGGTCGCCCTGGTGGGCGGAGTGGCCGCCAACCGCCGCCTGCGCCATCGGCTGCGGGCAGCCCTCGACGCTCGCGGGGCGGCGCTCTTCGTCCCGGAGCCGGTGCTGTGCACCGACAACGCCGCCATGATCGCCGCCGCCGGCCGCTTCCGTCTCCTCCGCGGCGAGGGCGGCGACTTCGGGCTCGACGCCCGCCCCCGTCCCCCGCTGCCCGGGCTGGAGGCGTGACCGCCCCGGGATGGTCCCTGGACGGGGTCTGGCTCTGGCTCCTGCTGGTTCCCGTCCTCGCCTGGCTGGGCCGCTGGATCTACCGCCGCACCCGGCCCTCGGTCGACCCCGCCACCGGGCGCCTTCTCTGGATCCTGCGGGCCTCGGCGCTGGCCCTGATCCTCCTCGTCCTCGCCGAGCCGCTGCTCTCCTGGTTTGCCCGGAGCGCCCGCCGGCCGGTGATCGTCGCCCTCCTGGACACCAGCGCCTCCATGAACGTCGTCGAGCAGGGGAGCAGCCGTCTCCACCGGGCCGTGGAGGTCCTCGGCGGCGGCCTGCGGGAGGATCTGCGCGACGCCGTGGTCCGCGGGTTCTCCGGGCGCCCCTATCCCGTCTCTCTCGACACCCTCTCCCGGGTCGCCGCCGCCGGCTGGTCCACCGACCTCGCCGCCGCCCTGCTCTCCGCCGAGGACGCCGTCCCCGGGGGCCGAACCCTCGGGGGCGTGCTGCTGGTCTCCGACGGGCGCCACAATCTCGGGGAGGACCCCGCCGCCGTGGCCGCCGCCCTCGGCGTGCCCGTCCACGCTCTCGGCACCGGTTCCGGCGACCCGGCGGCGGACGTGCAGCTCCTCTCCGCCGCGGCCCCCGAGGCCGCCTTCGCCGGGCGCCCCGTCCGCCTGCGTCTCTCCCTGCGCAGCTGGGGATACCAGGGGCAATCGGCGCAGGTGAGCGTCTCCACCGAGGAGGAGCAGCTGGTCAGCTCCCGGGTCGTCCTCGGCGCCGACGGCCAGGTGCTGCCCGCCGACCTCGAGTTGCCGCCCCTTGCCGCGGGTCCCCACCTGCTCACCGTCGCCGTCGGCGGCCTCGGCGGTGAGCTCACCGAGCAGAACAACCGCCGGCTCCTGTCCCTGCACCTGCGCCGGGACCGCCTTCGCGTCCTCCTCGCCGCCGGCGGTCCCGGCGCCGAGGCCGCCTTCCTGCGGCGCGCCCTGGCCGCCGACTCCTCCCTGCAGGTGACCGCCCGCATCCGGCGGGACGACCGCTCCTTCTACGGCGGCGAGCCCCTCCCCGGGAGCCTGGAGGGCTGGGACTGCCTGGTCCTCGTCGATCCGGACGCGGATCTGGCTGGCGCTCTCGGCGGCATCGAGGGATTCCTGCGCTCGGGCCGTGGGCTTCTCGTCCTCGCCGGGTCCCGCTTGCTGCGCGCTCCCGGGCCGCTGGACCGCCTGCTGCCCCTCTCCTGGGACCGGCCTCCCGCCATCGAGGCCACCGGAGATCCCGTGGAGGCGGCGGCCGAGGGCCGCAGCCACCCCCTGGGCCGGTTGCTCGCGCAGACCGCCGCCGGGGACTCCTGGCGCGGCTGGCCGCCCCTGGCGGGCACCCTCCTGGCGGGCCGTCCGGGGCCCGGGTCCCGCCTGCTGCTGCGCACATCGGCGGGGGACCCGGTGCTGGTGGCCGGCTCCGTGGGGCCCGGCCGGGTGCTGGTCGCCGCCGGCACCGGCTTCTGGCGCCTGGATCTGCTCGCCGCCGGCCTCGGCGAGCAGGCGCGGAGCCTGCGCGCCTTCTGGCCCGCCGCCGTCCGCTGGCTGGCCGCCGCCTCGGCCCAAGGCCGGGTCCGTTCCTCCCCGGAGAGGCCCGGGTACCGCGCCGGCGAGCCCGCCGCGGTGGTGGCCGAGGGCTACGACCAGCTCAACGAACCCGTCGATT
>CAZEHQ010000180.1:0-9744 GCA_964512165.1 uncultured Gemmatimonadaceae bacterium
GTGGGGCCGATCCAGGCGGAGTGCGCGGTGCCCGAGGGGCGTCGGGTGAAGCGGGTCGAGTGGCGCTACCCGGAGATGCGGGAACCGGAGGTGCTCGCGCACCAGGAGAGGGACTCCCGCGTCCGCTTCACGATTCCCCGCCTCATCGTCCACGGCATGAGCGTCCTGCACTTGCAGGAGATTCCGCGAGGAGAGCGGCCATGACAGATACCGCAAGGACTCGAGAATCCGATTCCCGGACCGCTCTCGAGCTGATGGCGACGGGCACGAACCCGTACAAGCGGCTGGCGCAGCACGACGGCAGCGACACGGATGACCGCATGTTCAAAGGGATGCGTCCCGAGCGGCTCGGGGAGCCGGTGAGATGAGCGCGAGTCGACCGGAGCGAACCTTCAAGACCGGGCCCAGCCCGGATCAGCTGCGGGCCATGGACCGCGATCTGCGGTTCCACCCCAGCACCACCCGCAACCCCGCCGCCCTCACCCGCCCCCAGATCGAGTCCTTCAACAGGGACGGCTACATCAAGGGCCTTCGCATCTTCGACGCCGGAGAGATCGCCGGGCACCGGCGCTACTTCGACCGCCTGCTGGCGGATACCATGGCCGCCGGCGGCACCAGCTACGCCATCTCCTCGGCCCATCTGAAGTGCGGCCGGGTGTACGACCTCATGCGCCACCCGCGCCTGGTCGCCTGCGCCCGGGACATCCTGGGCGGCGAGATCGTCGGCCTGGCGTCCCAGTTCTTCTGCAAGATGCCCCACGACCCGGTGAGCATCTCCTGGCACCAGGACGCCAGCTTCTGGCCGCTGACGCCATCGAAGACGGTCACCCTCTGGCTGGCCTTGGACGATGCCGATACCGAGAACTCGTGCATGCGCTTCGTCGCGGGATCGCACCGGCACGGGCATCTGCCCTACCGCCAGAGCGGGGAGGAAGAGAACAACCTCTTCAACCAGACCGCCCTGGATGTGGAGAAGTACGGCGAGTGCGTGGATGTGGAGCTGAAGGCGGGGGAGATCTCCATGCACTCCGACCTGCTGCTGCACGGCTCCGAAGGCAATCGCTCGGCCCGCCGGCGCTGCGGGCTGACCCTGCGTTACTGCGCCCTGGAGGTGCGGGCCCTGCCCGGCTTCGGCTGGGCCGAGGAAGGCGTCGTCATCAGCGGCGTGGACTCCGCCGGCCACTGGGGGAATCCGCCCCGCCCCGAGCGCGACCTGATCCTGGCGGACTGAACGCGATCAGGGGGCACCCGCACGCGATCGTTGGTCTCGATCCGTCCGGTGGCCTCGCCCAGGGTGAATGACGGCCACGCCGGCCCTCTCCGGCGCCGAGCTGCCGCGCAGGGGCGTGGCTCCGCCGTCAGCTCCCGCCCTCCAGCACGGGCCCCTCCCGCTCCAGGCGCGCCATCATGGCGCTGAACCCGGCCGACCCGTCGTCATCCCAGTACTCCGTCTTCAACGGCGCCGCGAAGCTCACGGGCATCAGCTCCCGGCTCCAGTCCGGCCGGACCATGAAGTGCGGGTTCTCCGGGTCGGGGCGCGCGTAGAGGGTGGTCCCGTTGTCGTAGCGGCTGACGAGGATGAACCGCGGCTTCGACGCCGGCTCGATCTGCTCCAGGCGCCTCACCTCGTCCATGTCCAGCTCGACCCCCAGGCCGGGCCGCTCGGGCACGCGGATGAAGCCGTTCACCGGGTTCAGCGGCTCGGTGACGAAGCGCTCGCTCGAGACCTCGGTGGTGGCGTTGACGGAGTGGAAGCTCGCCGAGGGGAAGGCGGCCATCATGTGGGCGTTCATGGCGCGCGTGATGTCGCTGCCCGTGTTCTGCAGCATGAAGGGGCTGTCGCCGGCGGCGAAGAGGCCGGCCTTGCGCACGGCGTCGCCGATCTTCGAGTGGCCCAGCATGTAGGCGTCCGCGGGCCGGCGCAGGACCTCGTAGGTGGCCCCCGTGGGGAAGTGGTGCAGGACGATGGGCAGGCGGGAGCGCAGGCGCAGCTCGATGTAGCCGTCGATGTCCTCGCCGGGCAGGGGGTCCTCGAAGCAGCCGGCGATCTCGTACCCGGCGAGTCGGTCGAGCAGCTCCGGCATGTGGTCCTCGGTGCCGTGCATGGTGAAGTCGTAGTGGAGCTTGAACCCCTTGGGCGCCACCGCCTGCATGGCCTCCGTCTGGTCGATCACGTTCTCGAAGGGCGAGAGGTGGAACTTCATCCACGTGTGCCCCTGCTGCGCGTAGGCCGACACGGCCCGGGCCATGCGCTCGGGATGGGTGCTCACCGTCCACGCCGCCACGGGCACCCAGGAGCGGTACTTCTGGCCGAAGAGCTTGTACACGGGGACGCCGGCGGCCTGGCCCATGAGGTCGTACATCGCCGTCCCCAGGCCGAGGGAGGTCTCGTCGCCCAACCAGTCGAAGGGGTTGGAGCCGATGTACCGGTCCAGCACCTCCTGTCTCTCGATCCCCTCCGACTCGCCGAGGCCGGTGAGGCCGCTGTCGGTGCGGGCCACGTAGATGGTGCGTTGAGTCAGGTCGTGGTAGTGGAGGAGCTCGTAGGCCCTGGCCTCGTCGTAGGGCAGGGTCACCCGGTGGATGTCGATTCCCGTGACCTTCAAGGCTGACTCCCCTCTCCCTTTGGATAGCGCACGACCAGCTCGACGTCGGTGAGGACCAGGGCCGACGCGACCTGCGGATTCCGCGCCTCCACGACAACCCGCACCATGTGCTCCCCCGCCGGCACATCCCTCTCGCTCAAGTCCCAGCTGAGCCACACGGCGGTGCTCACGTCGGCGATCTCCCGCCAGCGCGGCAGCGGCTGAAAGGCGCCGCCCGGGGGCGAGGGACTTTCCAGCCGGCAGTAGTCGATCCGCGGCGCCTCCAGCTCGTCTCCGTCCCACCACACCCGCAGCGCGTCCCGGTCCGTCCACTCGGTCACGCGCAGCCGCAGCCGCAGCGAGTCGGGGGCGTGGGTCTCGAAGTCCTCGGCGATCTCGAGGGTGACGGTGGGCCCCTCTCCGGTCAGCGTCCGCACGAGGTCGACGGGCACCTGCCCGTAGATGCGGTCGATGCGGTAGGCGCCGCGCCAGGCCCCCTCCCGCTGTATGAAGCGATGGGGGGCGGCATGGATCTTGTCGGTGGCGGCCAGGCTCTCCGGGGATCCGATCGTCGTCAGCAGGGGCCGCTTCATGTCGCGGTTGGCGTGCCAGTTGAAGACGTAGATCCCCGAGGCCCCGGCGCGGTGATAGCGGCTGGCGATGGCGCGGGTGCGCAGGCGGTCCTTCTCCTCCAGCTCCTCCGGGCCGACGAAGGGATCGGGAAGGTTGCTGTCGAAACCGGGGTAGACGGCGATGTCCGTTCCCTCGCACAGCTCCACGAATTCCGCCGGGTCGATGCTGGCGTCGGTGACCGCGTTGCCCGCCGGGATGAGCACGTCGACGAGTCCCTCCTCGACCCAGGCGGGGACGTCGTAGCCGATGCGGCGGCACATCTCCAGCGATCCGGCAACCCGCGCCGCCAGAAAGACGGGGCGGCCCCGCTCGCGCCCGAGGGCCTCGGTCATGCGGCGGACGGCGCGCTGCAGATCGGTGAGCAGGTAGCGCAGGCGGTACCCGTGTCCGTCGGGGAAGTGGAAGGCGTGACGCTGCCAGTCCAGCTCGACGCCGTCCCAGTCGTAGCGCCGGCAGACCTCCTCCACGTGGCGGAAGCGGCGCTCGCGGATCTCGGGGACGGCCATGTTCCAGGAGAGGGCGAACCACTCCGAGGTTTGCTCCCCCAGGACCCACTCCGGGTGCTCGTGGCGCAGGGCCTCGACGCGGTGCGCTTTTCGCAGCGCCTCCAGGTCGGCGATCTGGGCGCCGCCGAAGTGGTTGTCGTTCATGCGCACCGAGGCGTAGACGTGGAGGCCCAGCTCACGGCCGCGCTCGATCAGGCCTGTTGGGGATCCTCGCCGCGGTCGTACATGCGCAGGATGTTCTCGGTGGCACTGTAAGCTCCGGCGCTCGGATAGGGGCGCTCCCGTGCTTCGCCGATGGGCTCCGCCACGTCGCTGGGCCAGCGCGAGCCCAAGTCGCCGACGCTCCAGAACAAGGCGCCCACCTGGGTCTGTTCGAGAGGCGCGTAGACCTTCTCGAGGAACTCCTCCATCGACTGCGGCGCCGGCGAGTACCCGTGGGGCGCGCCGTCCCAGTTGTAGATGATCCGGTAGTCGGGGGGGACCGGCATGGGGTCAGTCTCCCGGGCTCAGCTGGCAGTCGGCGGTGTCGATGAAGGTGATGCCCCGGTCCGGGAAGCTGTCGAAGAGGGCCTCCACCCGATCGAGGGGGGCGCCGCCGATGCGCGCCGCCCCGAAGCCGTGGCGGCTGACCTCGAGATCGGTGGAGCCGAGCCTGGCGGGCAGGGCCGCGCCCGCGTCAGCCATACGCTCCCTTGGCGTGGCGTCCGAGCATGCGCTGCAGCCGCGGCGAGGCGCCCTCCCAGACATGATCCGGCACGCGGTAGTCGATGAAGGGGTAGAACTTCTGCGCCACGAAGCGCTTGCTGTAGGTGACGCCGGCCATGAGGCGGGTGCGGTCCGAGTTGTTGGGGGCGCCGCGGTGCCAGACCTGGTTGTTGAACATGTAGGCGTGGGTCCGGCGGGCGAGGAAGGAGTGGGGGCCGTTGCCGTCGAAGGTCGGCTGGTCCTGCACGCCGGGCTGGCGGCCGGCGTAGTGGCTGCCGGGGACGATCTGCGTGGGCCCGTGCTTCAGCTCCTCCACGTCGGTGAGGGGGGTGAAGATCTGCATGACGAAGCAGGGCAGCGGCACTTCCGGCGAGTGGCGGGGGATCTCCGGCGGCAGCGGGAAGTGGATGAGGTCGTCGATGTGCCAGCCCCCCGGGCCGTCGGTGACGGCCTCGGGGTTCGGTGGGGTGTAGAGGGCGTTCTGGGACATGCAGTGGCAGTCGTCCCCGAGGATCGCCTCGGCGAGGCTGGCGAAGGGCTCGCGGACGATGAGGTCGCGGAAGGCGGTGGAGTACTCGAACATGCGCATGAGGCTGCGGCCGCGGATCTGGTCGCGCTCCGGCTCGTGCATGGCCGGGTCGTCCCACTTGCGCTGCATGTCCGCGTGCAGGGCCTCGACCTCCTCTTCCTCGAGCACGGGCCCGAGGTCGCAGTAGCCCTCGCGCTGGAACCGCGACATCAGGCCTTCGGTCTCTTCGGCGGTGAAGGGCTCACCGGCGCGGATGGCGCTCTCAGCCATGGCGGCTCTCCCGGTATTGCTTCAGCAGTTCGTAGTCCGGCTCCATCCCCA
Source organism: uncultured Gemmatimonadaceae bacterium (assembly GCA_964512165.1). Classification (GTDB taxonomy): domain Bacteria; phylum Latescibacterota; class UBA2968; order UBA8231; family UBA8231; genus UBA8231. Next base: position 5,280 of record CAZEHQ010000180.1, read on the forward strand.
GGCCGGGGCGGTCGGGCACGGTCACGCAGCCCTCGGAGTCGAGCTTCAGGGGTTCCTTGAAGATGCGGCCCCGCAGTGGGTCGACGGTCTCGCGGTAGAACTCGAGGATCAGGCCGTTGGCGATGGCCGCCACGAGGTGGATGTGGATCTCCTGGGCCCCGTGGGGGGCGATGCGCAGATCCTGGGCCGCGGCCAGGGCCGCCACGTTCATGAACTCGGTGACGCCGCCGAGGATCTGGGCGTCGGCGTTGAAGATGGCGGCCGACTCGTGCTCGATGAGGTCGCGGAAGCCGTAGCGGGTGTACTCGTTCTCGCCGGTGGCGATGGGGATCGTCGTCGCCTTCGCGACCTGGGCGTGGCCGCGGTAGTCGTCGGGGGCCACCGGCTCCTCGAACCAGAAGATGTCGAAGGGCTCCATCTTCCGGGCCAGCTCGATCGCCTCGTACGCGGCGTAGGCGTTGTTGGCGTCGACGAGGAGCTTGATGTCGGGGCCGATCGCCTCGCGCACCACCCGCACGCGCTCCACGTCCTCGTTTATGGGTACCGCCCCGACCTTCATCTTCACCGCCCTGGCGCCGAGATCGAGACTCTCCTCCATCTCCCTTGCCAGTTCCTTCAGCCCCTTCCCCTCCTCGTAGTAACCGCCGGCCACGTAGGCCGGAATGCGGTCGGTGAAGCCGCCGAGCAGCTTGTGCACCGGCTTGCCGAGGGCCTTCCCCATCAGGTCCCACAGGGCGATGTCGATGGCGCTGATGATGTGCGTCGACATGCCGCGGCGCCCGACGATCTTGGGCAACCACATGTTCGCCCAGATGCGGCGGTAGGCGAAGGGGTCCTCGCCGATGAGGGCCTCCTTGAAGTGGGCTACCAGGGCCTCGCCCACGGCCCCCGGCCGGGTGGCCGCGGTGCCGCCACCCCAGCCGATCCCCGACAGGCCCTCGTCGGTATGCACGTGCACGAGGTTGAACACCACCGTGCGGTAGGTGTACTTGCCGTTGCTGATCGGCTTCGGCTTCGGCCACGCGTAACAGTCGATGGTCACGTCGGTGATCTTCATAGCCACTCGTCCTCGAAGACGCGGCAACCGACGCCGTCCTGCCCCATGGAGCCGCGCGCGTAAAGGGTGATGTACTGCGATTCATTCAGTGAGCCCACCGTGCTGTACGAGAAGGTCCCCGGGTCGATGACCTTGTGGCGCCAGGTGCGGCCCTCGTCGTCGCTGTGATAGATGGCGCCGCGCCGGCGCTCGGAGATGTGCGATCGCCCGGCCTCGGGCAGGCCCGAGCCATTGGGAATGGAGAACAGCAGGCGCCGGCCGCAGCGGGCGAGCGTGCCGTGGCAGAGGACGCCGCTGATGTCGACCAGGAAGGGCGGTGACCAGGTCCGGCCCCAGTCGGCGGAGGTGTGGGCGACGCGGCGCATCGGACCTGGGCTCACCTTCCCGGAGAGGGACCGCTCCGCCAACCTGTCCGCTGGATTCATCCGGCGCACGATCAGCAGTTCCTCGCCCCGGCGGACCGAGACGGCGGAAGCCTCGTTGGCCAGGTAGTCGGTGAGAAAGCCGTCGGCGCGCCAGGTCTCGCCCTGGTCGTCGCTGCAGAGGACGGCGGAGCCGGACTGCGGATGGTGCCGGAAGTGGTTGCTGACGGCTTCTCCTTCGGGAACGACGGTGACCGGACCGCCGAGGACGTACCGCCCGCGGTGGGGGCCCTCGGGAACGACGTGCACCTGGCCCACCGGGTTGAACATGATCAGCGTGCCATCGGCGTACCGCCGGTTCAGGGGCGACCGCTCGCCGAGGAGCGTCTCCCTGGTCCAGGTTTCGCCGCCGTCGTCGGAGTCGAAGCGGCAGAGCACCATCGGTGTGCCGCGGCCCACGGCGTCGATGTCGATGCCGGTCCGCTCCCGCATCCTGCGGTGGTCGTTGGCGTAGTGATTCTCCGTGCCGCGCATGTCGACCATGGTCAGGACGGAGACGCGCTCCCGTCCCTCCCGTTCAGAGCGGTACGCCGACATGGCGTAGTGATGGAGCGGGCTCGAGACGGCCTTCGCTGGCGACCATGTGGCGCCCTCATCGACGCTCCGGCTCATGAGGACCGCCTTCGGATCGTCGTCCCGTCCTTCGCGGAGCCGCCCCTGGCAGAAGGCGAGCAGGGCGCCGTCGCCCATGACGACGTACGACGGCTGGAAGGTGCGGCACACGACCTCGCCGTGAACCTCGAAGCCCGGCTCGAAGGCGAGGGTTCGCTCGCTCAGGCCGTCCCGGAGCTTCCTCATGGGCGGCGGACTCAGCCGTCCCCGAGGCCGGGGAAGGCCGCGTCGTTGATGCTGAACAGGTCGCCCGTGCCGGCGGGCAGGGTGATGGTCAAGCGATGGTCGTCCAGGGCGACGACCTCCACGGCGCCGGTCTCGCGATCGAGCCGGTGCAGCCGCTCGACGGAGGGATCGAAGGTCAGGGTCACCTCCTGGTGGGAGTCGCCGGCGCCGACGCCCGCGGCCCGGTAGAGGTTGGTCACCATGAGGTAGGCGCCGCCGTCGTCGTCCCGGAAGAGACCGATCAGGGCGTCCTGCCGGGGGCCGGCCACGGAGAGGGAGATCGCCTGAATCGGCCCCACCGGCTTGCGGGGATCGTGGGCCGCGAGCCCGTGGGGGGTCAGGTTGAAGTCGGTGCTGCTCTCGGCGCTGCTGTGGCCTGCGACGAAGCGCATGTCGGTGCTGGTGAGGAACCGCAGGGTGCGGCCGAGGTTGGCCACCTCCACGCTGGCACGGGCCGCGGCGTGGTAGAGAGGGGTGGTCTCGTGGGTCTCCTCGCCCCGCAGCAGGGCGCCGTCGAAGACGTGGTCGTAGGTGAAGTACGAGATCCCCGTGAAGCCGAAGGTCAGGGCCGCGAAGAGCTGCATCCTCAAGTCCGACTCGCTCGGCATGCGCCGGTAGCGCTCCTTGCCGTAGGCCTGCACGAAGATCCAGTAGGGCACGTCCAGCTCCAGGCCGACGCGGCGGACATCGGCGAGGCACTTGAAGTAGGTGTTGTGCAGGTACTCGGCCTCGATGCCCTCGGGCGGAACCTTGTAGGGGTAGGCGTCGACCATCACCAGGTCGGACCCGATGATCTGCACGAGGTCGCGCAGGTACTGGGGGTAGTCGTAGGGGGAGGTCGGTTCCTGATAGGTGCCCGGCCCCTCCCAGCGGCCGCCGAAGTACTTGCCGGTCTGCGCCCCGTACGGATAGGCGTTGGAGTAGACCAGGGCCTCGGGGAATCTCCCCTTGAGCCAGGAGACGACCTTCCCCGCCGTCTTCATGGACGGCCGCTTCGGCTCGTCCCAGACGATGAACCCCTCGACCCCCGGATAGGTGTCCACGAGCTGGTCGATGCGGGCGCGCAGCTCGTCGCCCATGGGGTCCGGACGGCTGGCCTCCATGGCGGCGGCCTTCTCCGCGGGGTCCATCTCCTCGTAGCGGTGGCGCTCCTTGCGCATCAGCGCCCCCCCGAGCAGCCCCTTGCTGAGGTGACAGTGGTAGGGGATGCCCATGCGCTCCGCCTCCGGGGCCAGCCTCTCCCAGCGCTTCCACGCCAGCATGGCGTTGCAGCCGACCTCCACGTAGCGGTCGTCCTGCACCGCCTGGGGGCGCTGGGTCAGGGCCATGATCGTGAAGGGATGGGAGCGCACCCAGCGCTTGCCGAAGTCGGCGGGCCGATCGCCGGATTCGGCCGAGGCGGTCATCGCGGCGGCCGGCACGAGGGCGCAGAGCAGGAGCCGAGGGACGAGCATGGGGATACCTCCATGTGTGGGATCGTCATCGCTGACCGTGCCGGGGACGCGCGACCGGCCTAGAAGGTGCTCTCCTTCGTTGTCAGGTGGCACCACCTCGAGGTCTCGAGGAAGGGCAGCACCGCCTCCCGGGCCTGCCGGGTACCGATCCTCAGCAGGGCCTCGGCGGCATCGCCGCGGACGTACCTGTCCTCGTCGTAGAGCACGTTCTCCAGGGCCGGAATCGCCTCTTCCCCGTGCGGCCCCAGGCGGACCAGGGCGAAGGCGGCGTTGCGGCGCACGCTGTCGTTCTCGTCGCCGAGGGCCGCGGCCAGGGCCGGGGCGGCAGCGGCGTCGGTCTGGGCGATCGTCCCCAGGGCCTCGGCGGCCTGGGCGCGCACCTGGGGCGACTCGTCCCGCAACCGCCCGGCCAAGGCCGGGACCGCCGGCCCCGCCGCCAGACCGATATCGCCCAGGGTCTCGGCCGCCTCGGCGCGCTCGTGCTCGGCGGCGGCGGCCTGCAGCGAGTCGACCAGGGGGCCCACGGCCGCCTCTCCCATGGCGCTCAGGGCCTGGCAGGCGTTGCGCCTCAACTCCTGGGAGTCGGCGCACAGCAGCCGCGTCAGCCCGGGGACCGCGGCGGCGCCGGCCCCGCTCAGGGCATAGGCGGCGCGCAGCCTGGCGGCCTCGCAGCCGTCCTCCATCCCGGCCAGCAG
>CAZEHQ010000181.1:0-9681 GCA_964512165.1 uncultured Gemmatimonadaceae bacterium
TTGTGGGCGAGGATGATGCTCGCCGCCGCCCGGGTCACCGCCACCTGGAAGACCTCGCGGGGATGGACGATCGACGCCGACAGGGAGCCGATGGAGATCAGCTCCTTGTGGACCACCTGGTTGCGGGCGTTGAGATAGAGACAGAGGAAGTGCTCGCGCCGCTGGTCCTTCAGCTCGGTGAGCAGCGGCAGGGTGTCGGCCGGGCAGGAGACGATGGGCTGCACGCCCAGCCCCTTGTGCAGGCCCCGCCGGGCCAGCTCGAAGCCGGCCACCAGGACCCCCGCCTTGACCCGGCCGATGCCCTTGAGCCGGCACAGCTGCCCGGCCTCCATGGCGACCAGCTCCTCGACGCCGTGGCGGTCGCAGATGGTGCGCGCCACCTCGAGCACGCTCTGGCCCCGGTAGCCGGTGCCGAGGACCACCGCCAGCAGCTCGTGGTCGCGCAAACCCTCCGGCCCGAAGCGGTTGAGGCGTTCCCGCGGCAGGTCCTCCGGATGCCCGGCCTCCCCGTCGCCGCCGTCGCCGGGCGCCCGGCCCGGATCGTTCGCGTAGAGCTCTGACATCGGTCCCCCCCCTGGGCGCATGAGTACGTGCACGGAAGCACACGGCCGTGTGTGCCGAGGCACACGCCGGAGGGCGGAATCCCCTGTTCCGGCCCGCGCCGAGTACCATACCCCGCACAGGGCGTGCCACCGCCGGCCGCGGGCCTCGGGGCCGGCCTATATTCCCTCCCGATGACCTTCCCGCACTCTCTCTCGCGCCGGCTCGAGGGGCCCTGGCCGCGGGCCGTCCTGTCGGGCCTCCTGCTGACCCTCGCTTTCCCCTGTCACCCGGAGAGCCCCGTCGCCTTCGCCCACGGCCCGGCCTGGGCCTGGATCGCCCTGGCGCCGCTGCTTCACCTCCTCGCCGGGGGGCCGCGCCCGGCCGCGGCCTTCCGCCTTGGATGGGCGGCGGGCCTCGTCTTCTACCTCCTGAGTCTCTACTGGGTCGCCCACACCCGCGGCGGCGGTCCGGCCGTGGTCGGCGGCACCGGGCTGATGGCCGTCTACCTGGCCCTCTTCACGGGGCTCTTCGCCATGGCCCAGGCGAGCCTGTGCCGCCGCCATGGGCGCCAGGCGCTGCTCGCCGCACCGGTCCTGTGGACGGCGATGGAATACCTGCAGTCGGTGGGCGAGCTCGGCTTCCCCTGGCTGCTGCTGGGCCACAGCCAGGCCCCGTGGCCCGCCGTCGTCCAGTACGCCGAGCACACCGGCGTCTTCGGCGTCTCCTTCGCCGCGGCCCTGGCGGGGGCCCTGCTGGCCCTGGCCCTGGCCTCCGGGGGACGGGACCGCGCCCGCGCCCTGATCGCCGCCGCCGCCGTGCCCGCCCTGGCCGCCCTGCACGGAGTCTTCGTCCTCGGCCCCGCGGACGGGACGGGCCTGCGGGTTGCGGTCGTGCAGAACAACCTCGGCCTGGAGAAGTGGCGGCCGGGGGGGCTCGAGGCCAGCTTCGCCTCCCTCGACTCCCTCAGCCGCCGGGCGCAGCGGCCCGGGCTGATCGTCTGGCCGGAGACGGCCCTGCCCTGCAACCTCGACCGGCGCGCCGACTGCCGCCGGCGGATGCACGACCTGGCCGCCGCCCTGGAGGCGCCGATCCTCACCGGCGCCCCCGGCACCGAGCCGGCCACCGGCGAGCCCCTCAACGCCGCCTTCCTGTTCTCCCCCGGGCGGGAGGAGGTGCCGGCGTACGCCAAGATGCACCTGGTGCCCTTCGGGGAGCGCACGCCCCTGCGCGACCGCCTGCGCCGGCGGAGTTCGCCCGCGGGCGCAGCCGCACCCTGTTCACCGCGGGCCCGGACTCGTCGCGCTTCGCCCTCCTCATCTGCTTCGAGTCGGTCTTCCCCGACTTCGTGCGCCGGTCGGTGCGGGAGGGCGCCGACTTCCTCGTGAACATCACCAACGACTCGTGGTTCGGGCCCACCGCCGGCCCCTACCAGCACGCCGAGCTGGCGGTGCTGCGGGCCGTGGAGAACCGCGTCGCCATCGCCCGCTGCGCCACCAGCGGCGTCTCCCTGTTCATCGACCGCTACGGGCGCACGCGCCAACGCACGGAGCTCGGCACCGCCGACGTGCGCACCGAGGTCGTGGGCACCCGGCGTTCGCCGACGGTGTACACCCGGTTCGGCGACTGGTTCGCCGTGACCAACCTGCTGCTCGCCGCCCTGCTCGTGGCCGGGGCCTGGTGGACCGGCCGCCGGCCGGGGAGTGCAGGCGCCGGGAGAGATCCCGCCGGGCCGGCGGCGGACGGGGGGACCGGCGAGACGCCGCAGGCGTCCGGGGATCCCGAACAGGGCGAAGCATCGCTCGGGACGACAGCATCCGGGAGAGAGTCCGGGGAGCCTGCGAGTCCCGTCGCGGCGGTGACGGCCGTTCGGCCGGGGGCGGCGGAGGGCCCGGGCGAGGCTGGCCGGGGTCCGGCGGCAGAGCCGGAGGGCGAGCCCACGCAGGCGGCGGCGGATCCACCCGATGCCGGGGCGGACGGCGCCGGCGGGGCGGACGCAGGAGAAGACCCGGACGACTCCTCGGCGGAAGGCGAGATGCCCTTCCTCGATCACTTGGAGGAGCTGCGCTGGCGCCTCCTCAAGGCCCTGGGAGCCGTGCTCGCCGGCACCTGCCTCTGCTTCCTCTTCGTGGAGCCCCTCCTCGGCCTGCTCGTGCAGCCCTACGAGGAGGCCGTCCTCAGCCTGAAGGAGCAGGGCTCGCCCGGGGTGGTGGAGGCGATCCGGGGGTGGCTGACGGAGCTGCGCGGCGTCGAGGTGGAGGAGCCGCCCATCGAGACCGCCACCGAGCCCGCCGTGCCGTACGGAAGCCAGCTGCAGTCGCTGCGGGTGATGACCTGGTTCTTCGTCTACCTCCAGGTCTCCCTTCTCGGCGGGTTCCTCCTCGCCCTGCCCGTGGTGTTCTACCAGTTCTGGCGGTTCGTGGCCCCCGGCCTGCTGGACACGGAGAGACGCCTCTTCGTGCCCCTGATGACCATGAGCGTCGGCTGCTTCGCCGCCGGCGCCGCCGTGGCCCACAGCATCGTGCTGCCCATCGGCCTGAGGTTCTTCCTGAGCCTGGAGCCCAAGGACATGACCTCCCAGTGGGCGGTGGACGAGTACATCGGCTTCGTGCTGCGCCTCCTCTTCGGGTTCGGCCTCGTCTTCGAGATGCCCGTGGTCAGCCTCTTCCTCGCCCGCCTCGGGCTGATCACGGCCGACACCCTTCGGCGAGTGCGGCGCTACGCGGTGGTGGGCGTCTTCCTGGTGGCCGCCGTCTTCACCCCGCCCGATCCGCTCTCTCAGCTGATGATGGCCCTGCCCCTGATGGTCCTCTACGAGATCAGCATCTGGGTGGCGCACCTGGCCGGCCGCAGGGCGGAGGATCCCCCGGACGAGGACGAGCCCGGCGCCGGCTGAGCCTCGCCGGACCCGCCTCGACGCCCGCCGAGGACGGCCCGTATATTCCCGCCTTCTTCCCGACCCCAAGGAGAGCCCCACATGGCCAAGGAAACGACGCGCATCGGCCTGATCGGCTACGGTCAGATCGGCTCCGCCGTGCGCGGCATGATCGACGCCGACGCCGGCAACGGCATGGAGATCGTCTTCATCCACGACCAGGACCCCTCGCTGCTGCAGGACCTGCCCGAAGGCCTGGCCCTCGACGACCTGTCGCGCTTCGAGGAGCGCGGCCCCGACCTCGTGGTGGAGATGGCCCATCCGGCGGTGACCCGGGAGTGGGGGACGAGGATCCTGGAGAAGACGGACTACATGTTCATCTCGGTGACGGCCCTGGCCGACCGCGAGCTCGAGACGTCCATCGAGGAGGCCACCGCCCGGCACGGCACCCGCGCCTTCGTGCCCCACGGCGGCGTGGTGGGCATGGACGCCCTCCTCGAGAACCGCGACGTGTGGGAGAGCGTCGACGTGATCATGAAGAAGCCGCCGAAGAACGTGGACTGCGCCGCCGTCGGCCTCGACCCCGACAGCATCACCGAGGAGACCTGCCTCTACGACGGCCCCACGCGCGGCATCTGCCCCAAGTTCCCCCGCAACGTCAACACCCACGCCGCCATCGCCTACGCCGGCATCGGCTTCGACCGCACCCACTCGGTGCTGCTGGTCAATCCCGAGTGGGACACGGCCATCGTCGCCATCGAGGCCCGCGGCCCCGGGCTGGAGCTGAACGTGGAGCGCACCGAGGGGATCACCGGCGTCACCGGCGCCAGCACCCCGGCCTCGATCTACAACACGGTGCAGATGATCGGCTCCACCGGCCCGGGCATTCACCTGAGATAGCGGCTTCGTGAAACCGTACGCTGCGGCCCCGGCGGGGATCCCCCGCTCCGGCATCCGCGAGATCATGGACCTGGCCTGGGCGACGCCGGGCGTCATCCACCTGGAGGTGGGCCAGCCCGACTTCGACACGCCGGCCCACATCGTCGAGGCCGCCTGCCGCGCCGCCCGCGAGGGCCACACCCGCTACGTGCCCAACCCCGGGATCGACCCCCTGCGCGCCGCCGCCGCCCGCTGCCTGGAGGGCCGCACGGGCGTGCCCACCACCCCGGATCACATCCTCGTCACCCAGGGCGCCGTCCTCGGCGTCGCCACCGCCTTCCTCTCCCTCCTCGATCCCGGCGACGAGGTGCTGCTCCCCGACCCGGGGTGGCCGAACTACGCCATGGCCGTGCCCCTCTTCCACGGCCGCAACGTGTTCTACGAGCTGCGGCCCGAGCGCCGCTTTCTGCCCGACCCGGAGCAGGTGGAGTCGCTCATCACGCCGCGCACCAAGCTGCTGCTGCTGTGCAGCCCCTCCAACCCCACGGGTCAGGTCCACGGCCGCGAGTTGACCGCGGAGCTGATGGAGGTCGCCCGCCGCCACGACCTGTGGGTGCTTGCCGACGAGATCTACTCGGAGATTGTCTTCGACGGCGCCGGTCACGTGAGCTGCGCCAGCCACGACCCCGATGAGCGTGTGATCCTCGTCACCGGCATGTCGAAGAGCTACGCCATGACCGGATTCCGCGTCGGCTTCACGCGGGCGCGGCCCGACTACGTGGAGATGGGCAGCAAGCTCCAGGAGCCCCTCGTCTCGTGCGGCGTCGCCTTCGCCCAGATGGCCGCCGTCGAGGCCCTCGAAGGACCGGGGGACTGCGTCGAGGAGATGCGCGGCGCCTACCAGCGGCGCCGCGACCTGGCCCTGCGGGTGCTGCGCGACCACGGCCTCTACCGCTACACCCCGGGAGGCGCCTTCTACCTCCTCGTGGACATCTCCGACTCGGGGATGGCCTCGCGGGACTTCTGCCTGGAGCTGATCGAGCGCCACAAGGTGGCCGTCGCCCCAGGGGACACCTTCGGCCGGGTGTGCGCCGACCACGTGCGCGTCTCCATCGCCTCGCCGGAGGAGAGCATCCGCGAGGGGCTGACGCGCATCTGCCGCATGGTCCACGAGAAGGCCGGCCGCGCGGCGCCCGCCGCCGCCGGGGGATGACGGGTCCCGCCTACAGGTAGCGCTCCAGGTCCGGGTCGTCTCCGAGGCGATCGACGATCTCGCGCACCCGCTGCGCCTGGTCCCGCCGGCAGACGAGGAGGGCGTCCTCGGTGTCGACGACGACGAGGTCCTCCACTCCCACCAGGGCGATCAGTTTCTCCGCCGCGCCGCGGACGATGAGGTTGCGCCCGTCGATGGCCAGGACCCGGCCGCTGAACAGGTTGTCCGCCCCGTCGGCCTCGAGCACATCCGCCAGGGCCGCCCAGCTGCCCACGTCCCCCCAGTTGAGGTCGCCCTCCAGGGCGGCCACGTGCGCCGCCGGCTCGATGATGGCGTGGTCCACGGCGATGGACGGCATGGCCGGGTACTCGCGCTCCACCGCGGCCTGCCAGCCCACCGAGGCGGCGGCCTCCGCGATCCACTCCAAGCGCCCGTGGATCTCCGGGGCGTAGCGCGCGAACAGGTCGAGGACGGTACGCGCCTTCCAGACGAACATGTTGGTGTTCCACAAGAAGCGGCCGCTCTCCGTGTACTCGCGGGCGCGCTCCAGGTCGGGCTTCTCGGTGAACTCGGTCACCCGCCAGACCACCTCCTCCCCCACCCGGCACAGCTCCTCCCCCTTGCCGACGTAGCCGAACCCGGTCTCCGGCCGCGTGGGCCGCACGCCGAGGAGGTAGAGGTACTCCGGGTGGTCCCCGGCAGCGCTCACCGCCGCCGACAGCAGGCGCCGGAACTCGCCCGGGCGGCCGATGTAGTGGTCGGAGCCGAGGCTGGCCACCGTGCACCCCGGCCAGCGCGCCTCCAGCATGGCGCACTCCAGGGCCACCGCCGGCCCCGTGTTGCGCAGGGCGGGCTCGACGATGAGGTGGTCCTCGGGAAGGGCGGGCAGCTGCTCGCGCACCAGCCCCACCAGCTCCGGACCGGTGGACACGAAGACGTCTTCCGGTCCCGCCATGGGGGCGATACGTGAGTACGTCTCCTGCAGCATCGTCGACTCGCCGGCCAGGGCCTGGAACTGCTTGGGTCGCCGCTGCCGGCTGCAGGGCCACAGGCGGGTGCCGACGCCGCCGGCGCGGATGACGAACTTCAGCATACGGGCTCCGCCACCAGGTATTGAAGAGAGGGATCCTCCGGCCGCACCGCGACCTGACGGTTTGCCGGCACCAGGGCCGAGTCTCCCGCCTCCAGGGAGACGTCGCCGAGGCGCGCGGCTCCGGCGACGACGGTCACGGCGCAGAAGACCTCCGAGCCCAGGAACCGCGGTCCCCCGCCGAACAGGGTCAGCCGGAAGGAGTCGGCCTCCACCAGGACCTCGCCCTCCGGGCCGGGCGATGGCGCCGGCCGCGGCTCGGTGGCGCCGGCCTCGAAGTCGATCACCTCCATCGCCCGCTCCAGGTGCAGCTCCCGGGGCCTGCCGTCGAGGCCGGGGCGCCCGTAGTCGTGGAGCCGGAAGGTGAGGTCGCTGGCCTGCTGCACCTCGTAGACCATCACCCCCCCGCACAGGGCGTGGACGGTGCCGGCCGGCAGCAATACCACATCGGCGGGCTCCACCGGCCGGTAGCGGACCGCCTCCTCGGCGCGGCCGGCGGCCAGGGCCTCTTCCAGGCCTGGGCGGTCGACGCCCTCCTGCAGACCGAGGACGATTCCCGCCCCAACGGAGTCCAGGACATACCAGGCCTCGGTCTTGCCGAAGGCGCCCAGGCCCTCGCGGCAAGCGTACCCGTCGTCCGGGTGGACCTGGATCGACAGGTCCTCGGCGGCGTCGACGAGCTTGATCAGCAGGGGGAACTGGTCGCCATAGCGCGCCCGCACCGGGGCGCCCACGAGGGCCTGTCCGAACTCCCCGGCCAGATCGGCCAGACCCCTTCCGGCCAGCGGCCCCGAGCGCACGACGCTCTCGGCCCCCGGCAGCGCCGAGACCTCGAAGGACTCCCCCACCGGGCCGTCCGGCGGCAGGTCCTTGCCGTAGCGCTCGCCGAGGCGGCGGCCGCCCCACACCGTGCGGCGCAGATGCGGTTCCAGGGGAAGGATGTCGGGAAGGGATCGGGGCACGGGTTCGCTCGCCGGAGAAACTACGCCGGCCCTCTCGCGGTGGACAGGAGACTCCGGGGCGGGCTATGCTAACCCGCTCCATCCACCACGACGCCCCAACCTCCGGAGAGATTCCCATGGTCGATTCCCCCCACCCCCTGGTCAACCCGTACGCCCTGTCCGACGACGACGGCTACACCTGGGTCAAGGGCAACCTCCACAGCCACACCACCAACTCCGACGGCCGCGTCGGACCGCAGGAGCGCCTCGACGGCTACGTGGGCGCGGGCTACGACTTCCTCTGCCTCTCCGACCACTACAAGATCACGCGCACCGACTCGGTCGACGCCCCCGACGACTTCGTCCTCATCCAGGGCGCCGAGCTGCACCCGGCCAACCCCTTCGGCGGCCAGGTCCACCACTTCCTGTGCCTGAACATCCACGAGGACATGGACTCAAGGGCGATGCCGCCCCAGCACGTGATCGACAACTGCAACGAGCAGGGCGGCCAGGTCTGGCTCGCCCACCCCTACTGGAGCTCGGTGAACATCCTGCGCGACACCCTGCCCCTGAGCGGGTTCGCCGGCATCGAGGTCTTCAACAGCACCTGCCGCCGCCACGGCCGCGGCGAGTCCGGCCCCCACTGGGACGACTGGATGGCCCAGGAGGAACGCCTCTACCCGTGCCTGGGCAACGACGACTCCCACCAGGCCCAGGAGGCCCGCCACGACACCTACCTCGGATGGACCATGGCCCGCGTGCGCGAGCGCACCCCGGCGGCCGTCCTCCAGGCCCTGGCCAGCGGCGCCACCTACGCCTCCACCGGCCCCGAGATCCACGCCATCGACCTGCGCCGTGCGAGCGAGGACGAAGTGGAGGCCCGCGTGCGTTGCTCGGAGGCGCGACGGGTGACCGCGGTGCACGACGTGGTCGGCAAGGAGTACCACGAGCACGGCGAGACCTTCGAGGAGGCGGTCTGGACTCTGCGGCCCAAGGCCCGCTGGGTGCGCTTCGAGGTGATGGGGCCGGAGGGGGAGAAGGCGTGGTCGAATCCGGTGGATCTGGCGGCGGTGGAGTAGGGGGATCTGTCCGGGCCAGTTTGTTCGCAGGCTAGAGAGGAGCGGCAGATGAGTCCAGGAGCCCAACCCAAGTTACCCGAAGACCGGTGGGCCCTTGTTCGCACACGTTGACCACGCTGCGAGCCTGTCTTCTTCTTAACTGAGAGCGAACCTTGACTGCGTCTCGAGACAAGCTCGACACTCCACGATCCCGTCTACGAGTACGGAGTACAACAGTCCCTGCAGGTAGCCCGATAGCTAGTCGCGCGGAGACGAAGGAGACAGGCACGAATTGACCACCAGCAAGATCCACTTCGTATGGGCGGGAGGTCTCTTGGCCCTGCTCTGCTTCGTCGGACAGCTGGCCGGAGAAACACCCCCGGCTGAGAAACCCGTCCCCCCCTGCACAGGCGCCAAGTGTTTCGAGCTCTTCAACGCGTGCCGGCCGTTGCGCTTGGTTGTTGAAGGTCTTCCTGAACGCGCGGCAGAGATCGGACTGACGAAGGAACGTATCCAGACGGCGGCGGAGAGCCGCTTGCGAGCCGCGCGGCTGTATACCGAGCTGTTTTTTGATGAGGACTGGACCAGCCCTCGGGCCTACCTGTATGTCAACGTCAACGCACTTGGTCCCGCGTTTTCACTCGACATCACATACAACAAATGGGTGCGCGACGAGGAGTTCGATCTGTCCGGGAGGGCTAGGACGTGGCACACCGGTTCACTCGGAACCCACGGAGGAGACGCGGGCTACATCCTGCAAGGCGTATCCGAGCACGTGGACCTCTTCATTGCCGAGTACCTACGCGTGAACGAAGCCTCCTGCGGCGGGCCCTGACCGGGCGTCGGCAGGGCCTTCGATGTAGCACTGGTGTCCGGCCCGATCGAAGAGCACCTCCTTGGCACGATCATCCGCCCCTCCTGGCCCCAATCCACACCCTCGAAGTGTCCCCCAGCGGCAGGCAGAACGGCGATGCGGGTGAAACCCTCGGGCTGGTCACATCACCGAGCCGTCGCCGCACGGATAGGCCGGTCCACCCACCGATCAGAGTCACGGGTGTCCCTCAGTCTTCCCAGCCTTTTGCCCA
>CAZEHQ010000182.1:0-8362 GCA_964512165.1 uncultured Gemmatimonadaceae bacterium
CAGGTGCCCGGGGACCACCGGCCGGGCGAGGCCCCCGCGGCCAGGGCCGCGCAGGTCGGCGAGGCCGCCGCCCCCAGGGCCGAGGCCGAGCCGGCCCCGGGAAGGGATGCCGCCGCCGCCGAGCAGCCGGCCGTGTACTTCGTCGACGTGGCCGCTGAGAGCGGCATCGACTACGAGAACGTCTCCGGGAGCCCCGAGCAGGGCTACATCCTCGAGACGATCTCCGCGGGCGCCGCCTTCCTCGACGTCGAGGGCGACGGCGACCAGGACCTCTTCCTGGTGAACGGCACCCGCCTCGAAGATCCCCCCGAAGCCGCCGGCAACCGCTTCTACCGCCACCGCGGACCCGGGGCCGCCCCGCTCTTCGAGGAGGCCACGAAGGAGTTCGGCCTCGACCACACCGGCTGGGGCATGGGCTGCGCCGTGGGCGACGCCGACAACGACGGCGACCCCGATCTCTACGTCACCTACTGGGGCGCCAACCGCCTCTACCTGAATCGCGGGGGGGAGTCCTTCGCCGAGGCCGGGCGGCCGGCGAAAGTGGACGACGGCGGCTGGGGCTCGAGCGCCGCCTTCGGGGACCTCGACGGCGACGGCCTCCTGGACCTGTACGTGGTCAACTACGTGGAGTTCGATCTCGAAGATCCCCCCGGCGGCTGGCTCGGGTGCCGGTACAAGGGTCTGAGCAGCTACTGCGGGCCCGAGGGAATCCCCGGCCAGGCCGACCGCCTCTACCGCAATCTCGGCGGCGGCCGGTTCTCGGCGGCCGGGGACTCGGCCGGGATCTCCCGGCACCGCCTGCCGGGCCTCGGGGTCGTGCTCTCCGATCTCGACGGCGACGGCGACCCCGACATCTACGCGGCCAACGACTCCGAGGCGAACCTCCTCTTCCGCAACGAGGGCGGCTTCCGCTTCCGCGAAGTCGGCACCGCCGCGGGTCTGGCCTACAGCGAGGACGGCCGCGCCCAGGCGGGCATGGGCGTCCACTCGGGGGACTACGACCGCGACGGCGACTTCGACCTCTTCGTCACCAACTTCTCCGACGACTTCAACACCCTCTACGCCAACCGGGGGGACGGCACCTTCGCCGACGCTACCCACGCCGCCGGACTCGGCGGGGTGGTGCAGCCCTTCCTGGGGTGGAGCACCGCCTTCCTCGACTTCGACAACGACGGCTGGCTCGACCTCTTCGTCGCCAACGGCCACGTCTACCCGCAGCTGCGGGAGCTGCCCTCCGGGCTTCGTTACGCGCAGCGCAACCTCCTCTACCGCAACCTCGGCGGCCGCTTCGAGGAGGTCGGCACCGAGGCCGGAGGCGACTGGCAGGCCGAAGGCGTGAGCCGCGCCGCCGCGGTGGCCGACTACGACGACGACGGCGATCCGGACATCCTCTTCGTCAACCTCAACGACCGCCCCGCCCTGCTGCGCAACGACAGCCGCGGCGGCAACGGCTGGATCGGGCTGGAGCTGGCCGCCGGCAGCGGCGACCCCGAGGCGACCGGCGCCCGGGTGGAACTGTGGTCCGCGGGCCACCGGCAGCTGCGGGAGGTGCAGCGGGGCTACGGCTTCCAGTCGAGCCACGATCCCCGCCTGCTCTTCGGCCTCGGGCCGGAGTCCGCGGCGGACAGCCTCGTCGTCTCCTGGCCCTCCGGGTCCCGCGAGAGGGTGGTCCCGGAGGCCGCCAACCGCTACTGGCGCCTGCGCGAAGGCGAGGGACGGCTGGAGCCGGCGTACGCGGCCCCCGCCCCGACAACGGCGGCGCCGGCGGCCCAACGCCGGACCATCGCGCCCTCGCCGCCGCCGGCCGCCGCACTCGACCCGGGGGAGGAGGACTGGAGCGCCGACCGCTACCGCGAGACCGGGGAGGTCCTCTACCGCCAGGGCCGCTACGCCGAGGCGAAGGTGGCCCTCGAACGCGCCATCAGGCTCGATCCGGAGGGCCTCGGCTCCTACGTCAACCTCGGACTGGTGCTGGCGTCGGGCCTCGGCCAGGAAGAGGACGCCCGAAGGGTCCTGGAGGAGGCCGTGGCGCGGGACCCGGGGAACGCGGCCGCGCAGCACGTCCTCGGCAAGCTCTACCTGAACCAGGGCCGGCTGCCCGAGGCCGTCGCCGCCCTGGAGGCGGCCCGGCGCCTCTCCCCCGCGTCCTGGGAGTACGCCGACTGGCTCGGTCTGGCCTGTCTCCGGGCCGGACGGACGGACGACGCCGAGACCGCCTTCCGCCAGGCCGCCCGGGCGGCGCCGTGGAGCCCGGGGCCACGGCTCCACCTGGCGCAGCTGTACGACCGCCAGGGCCGTCCCGGGGACAGCGGCCGGGAGCGGCGGATCTTCGCCCGCCTGCGCCCCCTGCAGGACCGCGCCGAGCTCTACGAGCGCAAGGTCGGCGACTATCCGGACAGCCCCCATGCGCGGCACCTCCTGGGGCTTGTCTACCTCGAGCAGGGCCGGATCCCCGAAGCGATCGAGCGGTTCCGGGAGGTCCTGGAGCTCGATCCCGGTTTCGCGGCAACGCACCACGCCATCGGCCGCCTGCTGCAGGCCCAGGGCCGGCTCCCCGAGGCCGTGCAGGCCTTGCAGCGCGCCTGCGAGCTGGACCCGGAGTTGCTGGACGCGCACGTCGATCTCGGCACCGCCTACCACGGGTCGGGCCGCTACGACCTGGCGGTGGAGGCCTACCAGCGCGCCCTCGCCCTCGATCCGGAGCGGCCCCTCGTCTACAGCAACCTCGGGATGGCCCACGCCACGGCCGGCCGCTTCGAGGCCGCGGCCGAGGCCTTCCGCGAGGGCCTGAAGAGGGCGCCGGAGTCCGTCGACCTGCACGAGGCCCTCGGCCAGGTCTACGCCCGCCAGGGGCGCCTGCGGGAAGCGGTGGCCGAGTGGGAGGCGGTCCTGCGGCTGCAGCCGGATCACCGCCGGGCCGCCGCGGCCATCCAGGAGGCTCGCCGCGCCGCCGCCGCGAAAGGCCCAGGCTACACCCAGTAGATGCTGTTGCCGCTCATGCCGGTGAAGTGGTCGATCACCAGCCACAGGCCGGCCACCGTGAACTGCCCGGCGATGAGGCCGAGGAAGAAGGGCCGGGCGGCGCGGTAGAGGGTGGGGCCGCCGTACTTGAGGATCACCGCCTTCAGGAGCCAGGCCAGGAAGACGCTGAAGGAGATGTGGTTCGTCAGGTAGGTGCTGGCGCTGACCGCGTAGCCGAGGGGGTGCAGGGGCCACCAGAAGAAGTGCTGGCGCGCCAGCATGAGGGCGGCCATGACCGCGCCGCCGACGCCGGTCGAGATCCACCCCACCAGATCCGGCCCGTCCGGGGTCGCCGCCTCGCGGGTGACGAAGTTGAACGGCACCTGGGGGCCGCTGAGGAAGAACCAGGGCTCCAGGTTCACGCCGCCGTGGGTATAGCTCCAGTACATCACCGCCCAGATCGACGAGACCAGGCTCAGGCCGATGGCCAGGACCATCGCCCAGAACAGGCCGCGCCGCCGCCTGCCGAGGTGCTCCTGGGCGAGCTTGAGGCCGTTGGCGCAGGAGACCATAACGAAGGTGCGGATGTCGGCGGCCCACACGTAGGTGAAGCCCATGGCGGTGAGCGTCTGGGCCCCGAGGACGGCGCTGCCGAAGCCGGAGGTGACGAAGTCGGAGGCGATGAGCGGCGCCCGGGTGGCGGCGACCCCCCCCTCGGCCACGACCCGGGTGATGCCGGCGAAGAGCAGGAACATGGCGAAGAGGTAGATCGGCACCACCCACAGGGCCATGCCGGCGTGCCAGAGCCAGGCGCCGACGAAGAGGGCGCTGGCCAGCAGCCCGAGGACGGCGGTGCGGTAGGAGAGGATCTCGTCGCTGTCGTCGACCTCCGGATCGCCGCGCAGGGCCTTGCGCACCACCCGGCGGATGTGGCTTCGAGCCGTCCACAGGCCGAGGAGGACGAGGACGATCATCGCTCCCATCCCCTGGTGGGCGAAGATCGGGAAGGAGGCGAAGTTGAGGCGCTCGGTGCTGGCCACGCCGAGGATGCCGAAGGTCCCCTCCTGGACGCGGCCCACGAGGTTGAAGAACCAGATGCTGAAGGCGATGTCGAGGTTCACCAGGTAGGCGAAGCCGACCATGGGGAAGCTCACGGCGATCTTCTGCTGCGTCGTCCCCCGGAACAGGGGCACCATCGTCTCGAGGACGATGTCGGGGAAGAAGTCGTAGTAGTTGTGCAGGGCCTTGACGCAGCCGATGACGAAGGGGATGGCGAAGCCGGCCCACATGACCGGGTTGCGGAAGAACGGGTTCAGGGCGCGTGGACGGGGCCCCTCCTCGATCATGGCGCTCGGCACCTGCACCAGCGGAAAGTTCAGGCGCTCCGTCTCGATCCACGGGCGCCGCAGGACGACGACGATGCAGATCATGGCCAGGTACACCGCCAGGATCAGCGGGATCCAGTGGGCCAGCGGCACGACCCACGCCTCCCAGGGCACGGAGGCGCCATCCGGTAGGCCTTCGTAGAAGTCCTTCGCCGCCCGAGGCTCCGGGACCAGGCCGTCGCGGATGAAGGGGTGGACGACGGTGGCCCAGTCGTTCTCCGGGGTGGCGTAGTAGACGGCTCCCGCCGTGATCGGCAGCAGGTACTCGGTGAGCCCCATGCTCGGGATGGCGCAGCCCACCATGGCCATCACGTAGACGACGACGAGTTCCTCCCGCCGCAGTCCGAGCCCCGGGTGCAGCAGCCGCAGGGCCGTCTGCACCCCGAGGACGAAGAGGAAGAACAGGAAGATCGCCCCGGCGGTGCTGAAGTCGAGGGCGAAGTTGGAGCCCCGCAGGATCATGTTGCTGTAGGGGGCGCCGACGCCGATGCACACCGTCATCAGCGAGCCCACCAGCAGGGAGCGGGGGGTGATGCCGGACCCGCGGGTGGCGTGGGGTGTCGAGGTCGACATAGGTTTCGGCCGTCTTGCGGAGTTGAGATAGTGGCGGCGCCACCGGGTGACAAGCACGCGGAGGAGAGGATGACCACAGAGACGGGCACCGGGCTTCGGACCATCCGGCAGTCGTGGGAGGCGGAGGCGCTGTACGCCGAGGCCGAGTCGGCGGCCGGGTTGTGGAAAGGCGACGCGGAGGAGGAGATCCACCTCTTCCGCGGAGAGGTGGCGGAGAACGACTCCCCCGGCTCGGGGCGCTCCGACGAGCAGGGGATCGAGCCTTTCGTGCAGCTGTCGGGGGAGACGGTCTTCCGCAAGCGCCTCCACCTCGACGATCCCGCATGCCACGGGGCGCAACTCGCCTTCATCGCCCTCGAGGCCGAGGACAACTCCACCACCCTGTGCTTTACCGTGAACGGCCGCGAGGTCCGGCGCCCCCCCTCCACGGAAGCGGCCCCCGAGGCCCGGCAGTACCAGGAGCTGTCCTGGAGCCGCTGGTACTACGTGGACATCCCCGCCGGCGCCCTGCGGCCGGGGGAGAACGAGATCACCGTCCGGGCCGACGGCGGGAGCCCCGGGTGGCAGCTCATGGTGGCCGACTACCGCGACTTCCACAAAGGCATGGAGGACCCCGTCGTCCTGCCCCACGCCACGGAACGCAGCGACGACGGCGGCCGCACCTGGACCGGGGAGCGGGGAGAGCTCGTGCTCCGGCTGGCCCTCGACCGCTACCGCCCCTCGGGCCGCCTGCGTTCACCGGTTGTCGACGCCGCCGGCGAAGGCGGTTCGGTGCTCCGGAGCCTTCATCGCGTGGAGTCCGCCCGCCTCGCCTGGGATGCGGACACCCCGGAGACGGCCGGGCTGAAGCTGGTCTGCCGCAGCGGGGCCCAGCCCTGTCCCGACGCCGGCGGCTGGAGCGACTGGCAGCCGTGCGAGGCCACCCGCCCCCTGGCCGACCTGCGGGGCCGCTACCTGCAGTGGGAGGCGCGCTTCCGCACCGCCGACCCCACGGTGACGCCGGCCCTGCGCCGGGTCGAGATGGAGGCGGAGGTCCTGCCGGGCCCGGAGCCGGCGCTGCGCGTGGCGCAGGTCCACAACCCCGCCATCCTGCGCTCCTCCCGGGAGATGCCCCACGAGACCCCCCGTTGCCGGCCGCTGGTGCGGCTGCGCCGGGAGTGCGAGCTCGATGCCGTCGTCGCCGGCGCCCAGACCGAGTTCGAGGCGATCCAGCGGCTGCACCGCTGGGCCTACCACATTCCCCTCGGGGACTGCCGCCACTTCCCCTGGGACGTGCTCTCCTGGCTCCACCTCGAGCGGGGGCCGGACTGCCAGATCGTGATGAACGAGTACTCGCAGCGGCGGCGGGACCGGATGTGCCTCTACCCCAACGTGGTCCTCGTGGCCGCCCTGCAGAGCTTCGGCATCCCCGCCCGCCACCTGAACTTCCACAGCGAGGGCATGACGGGCCACGAGATCGCCGAGGTCTGGTCCAACGACCACGGCAAGTGGATCCACCTGGACGCCACCCGCGACTACTACTGGTACGACCGCAGGACCCTGGTTCCCCTGGACACGGAGGAGATCCACCGGGCTCTCGTGGACCGCCTCGAGCGCGTCGAGCGCTGGGACCGGCCGTACCTCTACTACCAGGATCTCGAGAAGCTCGTGGAGGACCTGCCCATCGCCTACTGGGAGGGCGACTACGAGCACCCCTGCAACGCGGGCGACCACGGCGCCCTGTTCCTGTTCCGCAGCTTCTGCCACTTCCGCGTGGTCCCGCGCTTCGACGTCTTCAGCCGCCAGCGGCCCCTCCCGGTGAGCCAGGGGACCGAGGTCTGGTCCTGGGACGGCTACCTCAACTGGGCCGACGACCAGGTACCCCCCTTGCCGCACTTCTCCCACCACACCAACCGCCGGGCCGACTTCTACCCCACCCTCAACCAGACCCGCATGACCGTGGAGACCACCGCCGACCCCATGGTCCTGCGGGTGCACCTGGAGACGCAGACGCCCGACTTCGCCGCCTGCGAGGCGCGTTTCGACCGGGGCCCCTGGCAGGAGACGGCAGCCCCGGTCGAGTGGCCGCTGCGCGCGGGGATGAACACCCTGGAGGTGCGCAGCCGCAATGGCTCCGGGTGGACCGGCGTGGTCAGCTCCGTGAGCCTGGTGGCATGACGGGGGACCGCCGGCAGAGGCCGGATCCGCCGCCGGCGAGAAAGGCCCCTCCGCGCCTCGCCATCGCCGCGGCTCTGCTTGTTCTGGCCGGCCTCCCGCTGCTGGCCGACGACGAACTTCCCGGCCGCGTGCTCCCGGCTCCCTCGGAGCTACCCTCGTACACGATCGAGCGCGTCTCCACGGGGATCACCGTCGACGGCCGCGCCGACGAGGAGGACTGGCAGGCCGCGGCCCCCATCGAGCTGATCGTCCCGTGGCTCCACGACGCGGCCGAGCCCGTGCAGGCCACCGAGGCGCGCATGCTCTGGAGCGCGACCGACCTGTTCATCGTGTACAAGTGCGCAGACCCCTACATCGGCGCCGAGATCGTCGAACACGACGGGGCCACCTATCTGGAAGACACCGTGGAGATCTTCGCGACCCCCAACGCCGACGACGTGTACAACTATTTCGGCTACGAGATGAACGTCCTCGGGACCCTGCTCGACTACGTCACCTTCTGGCGGGACGGGCAGCGGCTCTCGGGAGGCAGCGGATGGCAGAGCGAGGGAGTGCGCATCGAGGCAACCATCGACGGCACCCTCAACGACCACTCCGACGAGGACTCGGGCTGGGTCCTCGAGATCGCCATCCCCTTCGACAACTTCCGTCACCTCGGCGGCCGCATCCCGCCGCAGGACGGAGACCGGTGGCGCCTCAACCTGAACCGCTGCGCCGGCCGGACGGCGGGTCAGTACGCCATGTGGTCGGACTCGGGGACGCCGAAGCCCCAGTTCCACGTTCCCGAGCGGTTCGGAGTCGCCGTGTTCTCCGGGCGCGCGGCCGGCGCCGCCGGCTCCCGCTGACGGCAGGAAAATCGCTTGACTTCCACCGGCAGGTGACCTACCGTTCGGTCTGTTTTCCCCGGTCCGGCCCGAGGCGGGCCTTGGCCACAGCCCGTAACTGACTGTTTTCGCCCAACATTCAGGGAGGGTCGAACAAGCGAGATCACCCACCATCACCCTTTCCATCCAATTCCGGAGAGACAGTCCCATGCAACTCAGACGCATCGGCATCGCGGGTGCGGCAACGCTCCTGTTCCTCGCAGGGACCGCGAGTGCCCAGTTCCTCCACGCCGGCAACCCCGACGTCACGTCCCTTTCGGACATGACCAGCGGAGGCCCGCCCACCGTGCTCAAGATCGAAGGCCTGTCGGACTTCCCCGACTATGCCTTCGACGGCTCGGATCTCGATGTCAACTTCACGCTGGAAGGCAGCGGGGCCACCGTCTGGCTCTTCGTCTACAC
>CAZEHQ010000182.1:8372-9638 GCA_964512165.1 uncultured Gemmatimonadaceae bacterium
TGCTCCGTACAAGGATCCCGTGCGCGACCAGCCCGGCTGGCATGTGTACGAGGGCGTCGACTACCTCGTGTACAAGTCCGCTGGCGAACGCATGGACGAGGGCGACAACACGATCACCTGGAACGGCCGCGACAACGCCGGCAACGTCGTGGGTCCTGGCTCCTACACGCTGCACCTGGCCGCTTTCGACGACGAGGCCTTCCCCCACCTGGTGGCCGGCGCCGTCTTCCGCAAGCTGGGGACGCCGGGTCGTCCGTACTGGGATCTCGGCCGCGAGCAGATCTTCGATTTCAATTTCATCAACGACATGAACAACGACTGGGTCGAGAACTTCGAGGGCTACGACACCATGGACCTGGCGGCCGTCAGCGACGCCGGCGGCGCCAGGCCCCTGTCGGCGGTTTTCCTGAATGACGACTTCAGCGAGGCCATCGCCATCGGCCAGAGCAACTTCCTCGAGCGCCTGACCATCGACTGGGACGCCAACCGCGTCGCCACCGTCGAGGACTGGGGCGAGGACTTCGGCGGCGTCAACGGCGTGATCAACGTCGAGGACCTCGGCGGCAGCGCCGGCCAGCGGACGATCGCCAGCAATCCCGACAAGACCATCGCCTACCTCACCGCGGGGGTCTCGGGCACCGAGGCCCAGCTCGCCGGGTACTCGATCGAGACGGGCGAGAAGGTCTCGAGCTGGGACATGACCGACCTATTCCTGTATGACAACAACGGCGCCGACCGCGTGGGCGGACCCATGGAGCTGGCCGCCTTCTACGACGGCAGTCCCGATCCCTGGGGTCTCACCATGACCTCCCACCACACCTCGGTGATCGCCCGCTTCGACTACGACGGCAACCTCAAGTGGGCCAACCGCAACGGTGACGGCTTCGGCGATACCCAGGGCTACAACAGCGCCGACGGAACCTTCGGGGACCTGCTCTACGGCCACACCGAGGCCCCGAACTTCAAGTACTCCCTGTTCTCGGCCCCGGACGGGTGGGTCTCGGTCTGCGAGAACGGCCGTGACAACACCAGTTTCGGCGCCATGCTCGGCCAGGACGGTTCCGGCCTGTTCAAGTTCGAGCCCAAGAACACGCCCCTCACCTGGTCGCAGTACGTCTGCATCATCGACGACGACACCGACTGGGACGGCCTGCACATGCAGATCGGCGGCTTCGGCGACGCCATCCCGTCCAACGACTGGGTCTCCAACGACGTCACCATCTCGCCGACCCATCCCCTCGCCCACTATCCGTACGACCAGAAGAA
>CAZEHQ010000183.1:0-9532 GCA_964512165.1 uncultured Gemmatimonadaceae bacterium
ACCGACGGTGTGAACGATGCGCCGCACCAGGCCGGCGTTGACCTGCCGCCCCTCGGCTTCGACGCCGGCCCCCTCGCCCAGTTCGGGATGTCGGCGCACACCGCCTGGTTCGGGCCCATGGGCCAGTACGACCTGCCGCGGTGGCGTGAAGGCGGCATCACTTCGCAACTCTGTGCGGTCTACCTCGACGACGACCAGCTCAACAACCCGCTGCACCGCGGCCTCGAGATGACCTGGAGCCTGCACCATGAAGTCGACCGCCTCGACGAGCTGGTGCTCGCCACGTCGGCGGCCGGGATCCGGCAGGCCAAGGAGGATGGGCGGGTCGCGCTCGTCTTCGCCTTCGAGGGCTGCGAGGCGCTGGGCGCGGACCCGCGCTTCCTCGATCTCTACCACAAGCTCGGCCTGCGGGTGGCGAGCCTGACCCACACCCGCCGCAACATCTACGCCGACGGCTGCCGCGCCGCCGACGACCAGGGTGGACTGACGGCCGCCGGCAAGGCGCTCATCGACCGCATGGGAGAGCTCGGCATCGTGGTCGACCTCGTGCACATCGGCGAGCGCGGCTTCTGGGAGATCCTCGACCGGGTCGACCGTCCGGTCATCCTCTCCCACACCACGCCCACCATGTTCCCCAACAGCGATCCGGCGTCGCGCCGAGGCGGAGGCAGTTCGCGAGCACGCCTCGAGATACCTCGCGACCGGGAGATGCTCGAGGCGATCGCCCGCAACGGCGGCGTGCTGGGACTGATTCACATCACCCACCGCAACCTTTCCGAAGTGGTCGACGACATCGAAACCGCTCTCGACGTGATGGGTCCCGACCACGTCGGTCTGGGCAGCGACCAGTACGGCGTCGACCTCGCGCCGGAGGGCCTGGAGGACATCGGCAAGGTCCCGGCCATCACCGGGGAACTGGTGCGGCGGGGCCACGGCGACGACACCATCCGCAAGTTACTCGGCCAGAACTACCTCCGGGTCTTCGAAGAGGTCTGGGGGCAGTAGGAAGGAGGACCCACTCCATGGCAACCCTCAGAGGCGTCGTTCGAGACAGCGTTTCGGGTGCCTCCGTCGAGGCGAAGGTCCATGTCCTGACCAGCAGCGGCCACTTTGTCCACCCGGCGGACAGTATCCTCAAGATTGGCCCGGGGGACCCGTTCTTCTACTGTCCGGGGGAGTTTGCCGTGGACGTGCCCCGTGGTTCAACGGACATCGTGGTTGAGCGCGGCACGGAGTACGAACCCCTTCGGAAGGTCGTTTCCGTGCCCGCAAAGGGGGCCGTCGAGGTCGAGTTGGATCTCAAACGATGGGCCGATCTGCCATCGCAGGGGTGGTATCCGGGGAATACCCATCTGCATTACAATGACAAGGAGACTCGGCCCGACGACCGCTTGCGACTCGATCCAAGAGTCCACGACCTCAGCGTAACCGTCATCAGCATCCTGCAGCGGGGCGAGCTGCCCTATGCCAGCAACAAGTATCCCCTCGGCTTCATGACCGACTACTCCACCGCCCACCACCTGGTCGATTGCGGTGAGGAGAACCGCCACAACTCCCAATTTGGCGGCGGCTCCGGACATGTCATGTTCCTGCGCATCGAGAATCTGGTGGAGCCGGTCAGTCGCGGTGATCTTGTCAGCCACCTCGACCCCGACTACCCGCCGATCTGTTACGCCTGCGACGACGCCAAACGCCAGGGAGGTATGGTGCTGTGGTGCCACAACGGCAGGGGAATGGAAGCGCCGGTGGCGGCTGCCTTGGGGAAGCTGGATGCCTTCAACCTCTTCGATCCCTCCTGGAAGGATCTCGAGTACGACATCTGGTACCACCTGCTCAACTGCGGCATCCCGCTCCCGGCATCGACCGGGACCGACTGGTTCATCCAGACCGATGGGGAATTCACCTATGAAGACTGGTTGAAGGGCTTGCAGGCGGGACGGACCTTCATCACCAACGGACCGGCACTGTTCCTGAGTCTCGATGGGGAGTCCCCCGGCGGCGCCATCGACTCGCCGAACGGGTGTCCTCGGACGGCGTCGGGAAGAATCACCTGGCAATCGCACTACCCGCTCAACCGTGTCGAGCTGGTCTGCAACGGGATGGTCGCCCGGACGGTGCCGCTCGACGGGCGGAGACAGGGTGGGGAGTGGGCCTTCGACCTCCGGATCGAGTCCGATGGCTGGGTCGCGGCGCGCGCCTTCGGGGCAGCCCGCGACAGCTTTGCGCAGCCGGTCTATGCGCACACGAGTCCCGTCTATATCGGTACAGGTCTCCCCGCGGACAGGGCGCAGGGTTCAGCGGCGTTCTTTGTCCGCTCGATCGACAGGGCAGCGGAGATCGTGAGCCGGGACTGGCGGTTTGCGAACGACACACAGCGGCAGGAAGTCCTGCACCTGTTCAACGAAGGTCGAAAGGTCTACCAGAATCTGACGGAGCTGCGATGAAGGAACGCTTCGAGTTCGATCACGGCGACGACCACGTGCTGCGCTACCGCCGGCTGCGCGTCGAGCGCCAGGAAGTGCTCTTCGGCGATGCCGATCCGCTGCTCTGCCGGCAGGGAGACGGGCTCGTCCTCGCAGGCCGCGGCGGGTCACTGGCGCGCAGCGGCGACGGCGGCGTGACCTGGTCGCAGCTCGCCGACCTGGCAACGCCCGCGGCGCCGGGCGGCGCGGTGCTGGCACTGACCGCCGGCCGGGAGGGGACGCTCGTCGCCGCCATCCAGCGGAGCGGCGCCGTGCTGATGGTCAGCGCCGACGAGCCCGCCGGACCGTGGCAGGTAATCGCCGCCCTGGAGATGGAACTGTCCGACTCGCCCCGCGCGTGCCTGACCGCCCTGGCCGACGGCGGGCTGCTGCTGTGCCTGCCGGGACGGGTCCTGCGCTCCACCGACGGCGGCGCGGCCTGGGAGCCGGCGGCCGGGCTTCCGGCCGGAGGGGGGACGCTCCACCCGCTGCAGCTCGGCTCCGGCCGGCTGGTCGCCCCCGTGGGCGCCGCCGCGGGCGAGATCGCCCTGGGCGAGTCCGATGACGGCGGCGCCACCTGGAACGTGCCGGATGGTTTCGCGCCGCTGTCCGCCGAGCTGGCGGAGCTTCCCGACGGCCGTCTGGTGCTCAGCTACGGCCAGCCGCACTTCCCTCACGGCGCGCGTGCGGTCGTCGGTTCCGCCCCCGACGACGACGCCGGCACGCACTGGGGCGACGAGGTCTACGTGCTCGCCCTCAGCCGCTACGCCATCCGCGAGAAGGCGCGCCCGGTGCTGGCCGGTGCGGGCGTGAGCGCCGCCACCGCGGTGACCGCGGACGGCGCCATCGTCTCCGCCTTCCACCGCGGGCCGGCGCTGGGCTCGTACGCGCCCACCATCTACGGCCCCGGCATGGACGAGTGGGGCCGGCGGCCGGCGGTCGGCGTGGTGCGCTGGACCCCGGAGGGCCTGGCCAAACCGCCGCTGGTCTACCCCAACCTGTGGAGCGACCGGGTCGACGCCCGCGGCTACCTGGACAACGGCATGGTGCGCATGCGCCCCGACGACCGCTACGAGGGCGGCGACTACATCGAGAACTTCGAGATGACGGCCTGCCGGCGCGTGCCGGCCGAGCACCGCTACTTCGCCGGCTCCGGCGCCAAGGGCGTGGTCGTCTGCCGTCATCCCGACGGCAGCCTGGTCTACTCCAGCCGCGACTGCCGCATCCACCGCTCCACCGACGAGGGCCGCTCGTGGAGCTTCGTGGCCGGGATCCCCCTGTCCGGACGCGATCCGGCGGTCTTCGGCTTCGGGGTGACCGGCGCCGGCACCTACCTCGCGAGCTACGCCGCGGTCATCGATGACGCCGACCCGGAGCGCGGCACCTTCCCCACGCGCGAGCCCCGGGTGGCGCGCAGCGACGACGGCGGGCGGACGTGGACGGATTCCGAGCTGGCGCCGCGGCCGACGCGCTACTGCGGCCAGGGCGACGGCAGCCGCATCGTGCAGCTCGCCGACGGCACCGTGATCTGCTTCTGCAGCAACGCCTGGAACGATGCCGCGCACCAGGCCGGATACGAGGGGGACGTCCTGCTGCGCTCGCAGGACGACGGCAGGAGCTGGGGCGACTGGACGGTGCTGCCGCCCGGGAGCTGCGAGTCGAACCTCCTGGAGCTGCCGTCGGGCGAGCTGCTCTGCGCGACCCGCTTCCAGCGCGAGTACCTGCACCCGGACCTGTTCGACGCGCCCGCCGGGCAGGGCGGCGGCCACGAGACCTGGCCGGCGCCGTCGCTCAACCGGGTCGGACCGGGCCGCTACAAGAACGAGGCGATCATGTTCTCCGCCGACGGCGGCCACGACTGGACCACCCCGTTCCTGGTGACCCGCATGCACATGGTCTCCGCCGATGCGGTGGGGCTGCCGGACGGCCGCGTCGTGCTTACCTACGACCACAAGGACGCCGTCGGCGGTCCCCGCGCGCTGGTCAGCCCGGACGGCGGACGCACGTGGGACCCGGAGCCCTGGATCCTCGCCTACCACACCATGGACGCGCGCACCAGCTCGGTGCTGCTGCGCGACGGCCGCGTGCTGACCCTGTGGGCCGGCGCCCGCGACAAGGGCGTCCACGCCACCACCTGGTCGCCCGAGTGAAGACGATGCCCCCCGACAGCCGGCCGCCGCGGGACTGGGAGCTGGTCTACGTCAGCGATCCGTCCAACGTCTGCAACTACGACTTCGACCCGGGCGACGCCCGGCCGCTGATCACCTCGCACCCGGCCAGGCCGGAAGAGCTCCGAACGTTCATCGACCGCGTGGCCACCAGCACCGCCGACGTGTTCGTGCAGGAGGTCTACAACGCGGGCTGGACGATGTACTTCCGCTCCGACCGCTTCGAGTACGACGCGCGCCCGCAGCACCGGCGGTTCCTGCCGATGATGGACGACGGCATCATGCCGCTGCAAGTGATGCTGGAGCGCTGCCGGGAGCGCGGCATGCGCTGCCTGGCCGGGTTCCGGGTCAACGACAACCACGGCGCGCCCGACCAGGGCGGCATGTTCCTGCACCGCAACCCGCAGTGGAAGATCACCGACGTGCCGCCCGGCGGCGCCTTCCTGCCGGGCAACCGGATGGACTTCACGGTCCCCGAGGTGCGCGACTACCTGTACTCGGTCGTGGCCGAGGTGGTGTCGCGTTTCGACGTGGACGGCGTCCTGCTCACCTTTCGTGACGGCCTGTACTTCCCCGCCCCCGGCGGCGACCGGAGCCTGGCCCGCGAGCGGCAACCGCTGATGACCGGCCTGATCGAGCGATTGCGCGCCATGCTCGACGAACACGGTGCCGCGCGCGGGCGGCGGCTGGAGCTGGGCGTGCTGGTGCCGGAGACCCTGGAGGACTGTCACGGCGTGGGGCTGGACGTGCCCGCGTGGATCGGCGGCCGGCTGGTCGACTTCGTCGCTCCCATGGACTCGGCCTTCACGAACTTCAACGCCGCGTACGACGAGTTCCGTGCCCTCACCGCGGGGACACCGTGCCGGCTCTACCCCGGCGTGCAGCCGTACTGCTGCTCACGCGAGAGCTTCGGTCCGCCGGCGACGGCGGAGAACTACCGCGCCCTGGCCCATGCCCTGCGCCAGCAGGGCGCCGACGGCATGTCCATCTACAACTTCCAGAAGCACTGGGGCGGGTTCCGTTCCGGCCAACGCGGCGCCGAGACCGGCTGGCCGATGGCCTTCCGCCTGCTGCGCGAGGCTGGGGACCTGCAGCGGGTTGCCGATGGCGTCCGTCACTACACCTACCGCTCGATGTGGGGCGGCTACCACGGCATCAGCCCCTCCGGCACCAACGTCTGCGGGACGATGAAGGACCCGAAGCTGGTCCTGCCGCGCGAGCCGGGAAGTCCGTCGGCGAGCTACCGGTTCCGGCTGTTCGAGGAGGTGGAGCAGACCGCCGGCGCCACGCTGTTCCTGCGCGCCGTCGGCCTGGGATCGGCCGACCGGATCGCCGTCCACCTCAACGGCACCGAGGTTCCCGCCGAGGGGCTCCGCCGCGTGCACCACCGCGAGGGGCGCCCGGTGCAGGCGGGACGGCCGCTGCCGCCGCACACCACCATCGTCATCGACCTGACCGCCGGCCGGGTGGTGCGCGGCGACAACGATCTCAGGCTCACGCTGCTGTTTTCCGGGATGGTGGACGCCGGCGCGGTGCCGGACCCCGACCCGATCGTCGTCGACGAGGTGGACGTGACGATCGTGCCGGCCTGAGCCGCCCGATCGGGAGTCCTCGACCCGGCTGTCGACCGGGCCCCCGGACTCAGGCGAGGGGTCGGGGCGTCTCCGGTGTCGCCATGCGGTAGCCGACCCCGCGCACCGTCCGGATGTAGGTCGGCTGGCCCGCCTGGTCGCGGAGCTTGCGGCGGAGCTTCTTCACGAAGGTGCGCACCACCGCCGGAGGCACCGAGTCCTTTCCCCACACCTGCTCGATCAGCACGTCGTACGCCAGGACCCTGCCCCGGTTGACCGAGAGCAAGCGCAGCAACTCGTACTCGGTGAGGGTGAGTTCCACGGGTTGGCCGCCCAGGGTCACCCGGCGTCGCTCGTAGTCGATGGTCAGCTTCCCGAGGACGAAGGACTCCGGTTCGAGGTGCCGCCGAAGGGCCGCCCGGATCCGGGCTGTCAGCTCCGTCGGGGAGAAGGGCTTGACGATGTAGTCCGCGGCGCCCAGCTCCAGGGCCCGGGCGACGGTCTCGTCCCTCTGGTAGCCGGAAATGAAGATGACCGGCCGATCCGCCAGTTCGGGGAGGCGGCCCATCAGCTCGATGCCGTCGGTCTCCGGCAGTACCAGGTCGAGCAGGACCAGGTGGGGTTTCTCGACGCGGAGGATGTGCGGCAACTGGCGCGGGTCCCCGGTCAGGATCGGGCTGTAGCCCGCCTCCGTGAGAGCGTTGCGCATGAAGCGCAGGGCCTCCGGGTCGTCGTCCACCACGAGGATGCGCTCCCCTCCCGGGCGCAGCGAGCGGTAACGGCGCTGCCGCCTGGTCCCGCCGCCGGCCTCCTGGGCCAGCGGCAGGGTGAAGGTGAATCGGGTGCCTTGCCCCGGCCCGCCGCTGACGGCCCGGATCCGGCCCCCGTGGGCCTCCACCAGTCCCTTGCAGATGGCCAGCCCCAGCCCGGTGCCCCGGTGCCCCGGTGCCCCCTCGCCGCCAAGGCCGGTGTGCTTCTGGAACAGGCGGGGCAGTTCTTCGGCCGACACCCCCCGGCCCCGGTCCGAGACCGAGATCGCCACGTACACGTCATCGAGTTCCGCGGCGATCTGGATCGGCGATGACTCGGGCGAGTGCCGGGCGGCGTTGGCCAGCAGGTTGTTCAGGACCTGGACGATCCGCGGCCGGTCGGCCATCGCCCGGGGCAGGTCCGGCGCCAGGTCGATCAGGACGGTGTGCCGGCTGCCCCCGCTCAGGAACGTGTTCCGGGCCTGATCCACCAGCCCCGACACCTCTGAGGGCTCGGGGGTCACCGACAGGGTGCCGGCCTCGATGCGGCCGGCATCGAGCAGGTCGCCGATCAGGCTCCGCATGTGATCGGCCTGCCCGTCGATGATCCGGAAGAACTGCAGCATCTCGGCCGGGGACAGGTCGGGGGAGGCGTCCAGCACCGTGGCGGCGGAGCCCTTGATCGAGGTCAGCGGGGCCCGCAACTCGTGGCTCACCATACCCAGGAACTCGGACCGCAGTCGCTCCAGCTCCTCCAGCGGGGTCAGGTCCTGCAGGGTCACGACCACGGATTCGATCTGGTCCCCCGAGCGGATCGGCGTGGCGTTGATCAGAGTTCGGACCCGCCGCCCGTCGGGGATCTCGAGGACGATCTCCTCGGCGCGCACCGTCTCCCCGGTGCTCAAGGCCTGGTCCATGGGCAGCTCTTTCAGTGAGAACTCCCGGCCGTCCGCGCGCCGGAAGGTCAGGACCTCCAGCAGCTCCTCCAGCGAACGGCCCGGCATGCGCAGGCCCTCCACGATCCGCTTCGCCTCCCGGTTGAAGGAGACCGCTCGGCCCGTCCGCGCCTCGAAGACCACCACCCCCACCGGCGAGGTGTCGACCAGGGCTTCCAGATCGGCCCGAGCCCTCTGCTCGGCACCGTGCACACGGGCGTTGGCGATCGCCGTGGCCGCCTGAGACGCGAACAGGACCAGGACCTCTTCGTCCTCCGCCGTGAAGGTCTCTCCGCCCTGCTTGCCGGCCAGGAAGAAGTTGCCCACAGGCTCGCCCCGATGACGCATCGGCGTGCCCTGGAACGTCTTCGAGCGCATCAGATCCGCCGGGAAACCCAGGGAGCGCACGTAGGCGGGCAGGTCGTCGAGCCGCACCGCTCCGGGGAGAGACCGGAAGTGCTCGAAGAGCCGGGGGCCGTCGGGCCATTCGGCCATCGCGCGATGCTCGTCCTCGGTGAAGCCCGAGCTGACGAAGTCCTGCAGCTGCCCGGAGGCGTCCAGGGTGGCTATGAGGCCGTAGCGAGCCCCGGACAGCACACGAGCTCCCTCGACGACCTCCTGAAGGACCGTATCCAGCTCGAGGCTGGTGCTGATGCGCAGGATAGCCGTGCTCAACTGGGTATAACGGCTGCGGAGAGCCGCGATCTCCTGCCTCGTCTTCTCGTCGGTCATGGTTGGTTGCCCTATGTAAAGAACACGTTTCGCGCCAATAACTTCACAGAAAGTACATGTTGGATTGCTGGCCTTCAAACGGCTGAGGAGCAGGAGGGCGCCAGGTGTTCTTCGACATCCTCGGGGGGATCGGTATTCTTCGCCGGCGTCGTGACCGGCACATCGTACTCCTGGCCGGGGCGCTCCCTGCGGCCAGGAGGAGGCTGGCCGCGCACAGGAGCATCCCTCCCCAGCCAAGTGACGCGAGGGGACGTCGGCGCCCGGGGCCTCGGCCCCAGGATGAGCACTCCTGGCGCACCGGGTAGCAGGGCACGAACCGTGCCAATCGAATCGCTCAGGGGCCCGCGCGATCCCTTGAGCGTTGCACCTCTACCGCAGCAGGGTCAGCTTTCGCGTCCAGGCTCCCTCGGCCGTCAGGAGCCGGTACACGTAGACCCCGCTGGCCAGCGGGCGGCCCCGCTGGTCCCCGCCGTCCCAGCGCAGGCGGTGCAGGCCCGCCTTCCTCAGACCCTGGTCCAGCACCGCCACGCGCTGGCCGGTGAGGGCGAACACCTCCAGTCGCGCCACCCCCGGCTGCAGCTGAAACCAGGAGATGACAGTGCCGCTGTTGAAGGGATTGGGGGCGTTCTGCGTCAGTTGCGGGCCCTCGGGCAGACCGATCCGATCCCTGGCCATGGCCAGCAGCTTGGCCCGCGCCGGCTCCCCGAAGCTCTCGGCGAAGAGGAAAAAGTCGGTGAAGTCCACGGACCCGCTGCCGTCCAGGTCGAAGCGGGGATCCGTGCCGCCGAAGGCCTCGGCGAAGAGGAGGAAGTCCGAGAGGTCGGTCACTCCGTCGCCATTGAAGTCGGGTGTGGCCTCGGCCGTGGCGGTGAAGGTGACGGGCTCCAGGCCCGCCACCCTTGCCCGCACGGTGTT
>CAZEHQ010000184.1:0-9398 GCA_964512165.1 uncultured Gemmatimonadaceae bacterium
TGACGAACCTGCCCGCCGGCCCCCTGGCCGCGGCCGTCGGCGCCTCCTGGCGCCGGGAGGCGGGAGCCTACATCCCCGATCCCTTGACCGCGTCGGGGAACACGACGGGCAGCAAGCAGGCGCCCACCGACGGCTCGTACGAGGTCAGGGACGCGTACATCGAGACCCGGGTGCCGGTCTACGAGGCAGAGCCGGTGAGCCTCGATCTCACCGCCGCCGCAGGCGCCTTCAACTACGACACCTTCGGCTCGGGCTTCACCTATGAAGGCGGCTCCCATATCCAGCTCCCTGGCGGCATGGCCCTCCGGGCCACCATGTCCAACGCCTTCCGCGCTCCCAGCATCGGCGAGATGTTCCTCGGCTCCACCGATTCCTTTCCCCTGGTGAGCGATCCCTGCAGCACGGTGGACGAAGCCGGCAACGCCCGCGAGCTGACCGAGCAGCAGAAGCGCAACTGCGCCGCCCACGGCGTACCCTCCGACTTCGAGGACTCGCGGGCGCAGCTGGCGGCCAAGTTGGGGGGATCGGCGGACCTCGATCCGGAGAAGGCCCACATGCTCACGGCGGGCATCGTCTATCAGCCCGGGTTCGTGGACGGGTTCGATCTGACCGCCGACTACTACACCGCCACCATCGAGGACGAGATCGCCGCCCTGGGGGCCGGCCTCATCCTGAGCAACTGCTACTCCCAGGACTCGCCCTCCCACTGCGACCGGGTGATACGCGACGACAACCACCTGATCCGGCGGATCCTGAACCCCGCCGACAACATCGGCGAGACCGAGACCAGCGGCGTGGACCTGGGCGTCCATCACGTGGCCGACCTGCCCTTCGGCATTCTCTCGACGCAGCTGGCGAGCAACCTGCTGCTCAACTACGACGTGACCCTGCCCACGGCGAAGCCGGACAGCACCGTAGTGGTCAAGGGCAAGGGCTACTACGACCTCGGGGTGTTCCCGGAGTGGCGGCACAACGCCTCGGCGACCTTGGCCAGGACGCGGTACTCCGCGGGGCTCAGCTGGCGTTACGTGGGCGGTTTCCGGGAGTGCGAGGAGGACGACTGCAAGGGCTTCTACCGCGAGGACGTCGAGAGAGAGCCCCCGAGCCGCGAGGTCGAGGCCAACAGCACCTTCAATCTGCACGCCTCCTGCAAGCTGAACACCGACCTCGGCGAATCGGTGCTGACCGTCGGCATCAACAACCTGCTCGATGAGCCCCCCGCGGTGATCTTCAACGGCTTCCTCGGCACCTCCGACTCCAACACCTACGACTTCCTCGGCCGCTACATGTACGTGCGCCTGTCCTTTTCCCGGTAGGGATCCCGCCCGGCCGTGACGGCGCCGAGCCCCCGGTGCAGTCCCCTTGAACCGATATCACCGCGCCAACAGAGACCGCTGGAACCTGGCCTCCGCCGGGTACGCGGCCAAGCACGACCCGCGCCGCGCGTGGCGGCAGCCGGAGAGGGTCTTTCTGGAGCAGGAGCTCGACCTGATCGGGGAGATCGAAGGCCGACAGGTCTGCGTTCTGGGAAGCGGCGACAACCTCGCCGTCTTCGCCTTCGCCGGGATGGGCGCTCGGGTCACCTCGGTGGACATCTCCCCGGGCCAACTGGCGGTCGCCCGGGGCCGCGCCGCCGAGCTGGGCCTCGATATCGAGTTCGTCGAAGCGGACGTCACCGATCTCGCCGGCCTGGAGAGGGGGCGCTTCGATCTCGCCTACACGGCGGACCACGTCGGCGTCTGGGTCTCGGACTTGAGGCGTTTCTACCGCGAGGCGATCCGGGTCCTGCGCCCCGGAGGACTCTTCCTCGTCACCGAGTATCATCCCTTCCGGCGGATCTGGAAGGACCGCGAGGACCGTCTGGAGTTGATGTGCAGCTACCATGACAACGGTCCGCACGAGTACGATGTCTCCGAAGATCTGCAGCGGGGGGAGTCGCACGGGGCTCGCCAGTTCGAGTTCCACTGGACCGTCGCCCAGTACCTGAACGCGGTCATCGAGCAGGGGGCCGACCTCGTCCGGTTCGACGAGATCGGCGATGGACCGGAGTCGTGGGAACACGCCCCGCTGCGGGGACTGCCACGGAAGCTCCTCATCGCGGGCCGGAAGCGTTGAACCCCTGGTTCGATACCCTCCACGACAGCCTGTGGCTGCGCCCGGACGAGGGCGGCGAGGAGGAGGCGCATGCCCTGCGCCGCATGCTTCGTGTCCGCAAGGGCCAGCGCCTCCTGGACGCCCCTTGCGGCGCCGGAAGGGTTGCCCTTCCCCTGGCGCGGCACGGGGTGGAGGTGGTGGGCATCGACCTGCGGCGGACCTTCGTCGATCGCGCCCGGCGGCGATTCCGAAGGGAGGGCGTGCGTGCCGATCTCCGGTGCCTGGACATGCGGTCCATCGGCTTCGACAACGAGTTCCACGCCGTGTGCAACTGGTTCAACAGCTTCGGTTACTTTTCCGATGACGAGAACGCCGACCTCGCGCGCCGATTCGCCCGCGCCCTGCGCCCTGGGGGGCGGCTCCTGATCGACCAGCTGAACCGCGAGCGGATCCTGCGCAACTTCCGTCCCGTGGACGTCAAGCACGGGGTGCAGTTCCGGTCCCGGTGGGACGCGCGCAAGGAGCGGCTCGTCGGGCGGCGCGTGATCGACGGGATCCCGGCAGAGGAGAGCCGGTCCTCCCAGCGCCTCTACACGCAGGCGCAGATGCGCGGCCTTCTCGCCGCGGCCGGACTCGAGGTGGAATCCGTCTTCGGCTCGCTGAACCGCGAACCCTTTCATCGAGGCAGCGACCGCATGATCGTCGTCGCCAGAAAGACCCGCCATGACTGACGCCCGCCAATCCGGCGCCCCCACGGAGGCGCACCTGCGGCAGTACCGGGAGGAGGGTTACTGCCTGATCGAGGGCCTGATCCCCGCCGATCTGATCGAGGCCGCCCGCCGCCGCACCGACGAGCTGGCCCAGGGCCTGGCCGACTGGCCGTCGAGGCACTTCCAGGTGCTCGACCCGCGGCGGTACGAGTCCGCCGAGGGCCGGCCGCTGCCGGGGGGCATCCAGCAGCCGGCCAGCCAGGAACAGGTCTTCGCCCGGGTCGCCGACCATCCCCGGCTCGCGGCGGCCATGGCCGCCCTGCTCGAAGGGCCGGTGGAGCGCTACACGGACCAGCTCGGCGTCAAGCACGCCGCCGTCGCCGAGGAGCAGGGGACCCGCAGCTACTTCCACCAGGACTCGTTCTACTGGAAGATCGCCCCCGAGCTGGGCTGCAACTGCTGGATCCCCCTGACCGAGGTCGCCGCCGAGGCCAGCGCCCTGGCGGTGATGCCCGCCAGCCACCGCGGCTGGCACCTCGTCGACCACGAGTCCTACTACGACGATCCACCCATGGGCCGCATGGACGACGACGGGTTCGAGCCCTTCATGCGCCACCGGGTCCCTCCGGAGCAGGTCGATTCGTCCCGGGAGAAGCTGATCGCCACCCTTCCCGGCGACGGCCTGTTCTTCACCAACTACACCTGGCACCGCAGCGAGCCCAACCGCAGCGGCCGGACCCGCGCCTTCTACGCCATTGCCTACCAGCGCCGCACCTGAGGACCGGGCCCCGCCGGTCCTCCTCACCGGCGCCACCGGCTACGTCGGCGGGCGGCTGTTGCGGGCGCTGGAAGAGGCCGGCCATCGCGTACGGTGCCTGTCCCGGCGTCCCTGGGCCCTCCGGGACCGCGTTGCCCCCACCACGGCAACCGTCGAGGCCGACGTCCTCGACGGGGAGAGCCTGAGAGGCGCCATGGACGGCGTTCGGGCCGCCTTCTACATGGTGCACTCCATGGGATCCAGGGGTGACTTCGAGGAGCAGGACCGCCGGGCCGCGCACAACTTCGGAAAGGAGGCGAGCCGGGCCGGCGTGGGCCGGATCATCTACCTCGGCGGTCTCGGCGAGGGGAGCGCGGAGCTCTCCCCCCATCTCAGGAGCCGGCGGGAGGTGGCCGACATCCTCCGGGAGTCGGGGGTGCAGGTTCTCGAGTTCCGGGCTTCCGTCGTCATCGGCTCGGGCAGTCTCTCCTTCGAGATGATCCGGTCCCTCGTGGAGCGCCTCCCCCTCATGGTGACGCCGAAGTGGGTGAAGGTCACCGCGCAGCCGATTGCGATCGCGGACCTCCTGCAGTACCTCTCCGCCGCCCTCGACCTGGAGACCGATGGCAACGAGGTCTTCGAGATCGGAGGACCCGACTGCGTCTCCTACGGCGACCTCATGGGGGAGTACGCCCGCCAGCGCCGGCTCCGGCGCCTGATGGTCCCCGTGCCGCTGCTGACACCTCGCCTGTCCAGTCTCTGGCTCGGCCTGGTGACACCCGTCTACGCCAGGGTCGGCCGCAAGCTGATCGACAGCATCCGCCATCCCACCGTCATCCGCGGCGACGCCGCGCGCCTCACCTTTCCACGCATCCAGCCCCAGGGGGTCGGCGAAGCGATCGCCGGCGCCCTTCGCAACGAGGACCGCGACTTTGCGGAGACGCGCTGGTCCGATGCCCTCGCTTCGAGCGGCGGCCTCCCCGACTGGGGCGGCGTGCGCTTCGGCAACCGGCTGGTCGATTCCCGCACCGCACGTGTCCCCTGCCCTCCGGCCGCGGCCTTCCGGCCCGTGGAGCGAATCGGCGGCGGGACGGGCTGGTACTACGGCAACTGGCTGTGGAGGCTGCGCGGACTGGTTGACCTGGCCGCCGGAGGCGTCGGCATGCGCCGCGGCCGGCGCCACCCGGAGGCTCTCGCCGTCGGTGACCCCGTCGACTGCTGGCGGGTGGAGGCGATCGAGCCGGGCCGCCGCCTGCGGCTGATGGCGGAGATGAAGCTGCCCGGACGGGCGTGGCTCGAGTTCGAGGTCGAAGGAGACCCGGAGTCGTCGACCATCCGCCAGACGGCCATCTTCGACCCTGTCGGACTGCTCGGGCTGGCCTACTGGTACGCCGTCTATCCGTTGCATCGTCTGGTCTTCGCCGGCATGCTCGGAGGCATTGCCGCCGCGTGCCCGGACTCCGGCGAACCTGAGGGAGAGGGAAATGCCTGACCCCGGTTCCGAGAGTCGCCGCCCGCCCGAAGAGTGGGCCGACGTGAGGTCCCTGAGAATGCGCTACCTCGACTGGGGGGGCGACGGCCCGCCCGTGCTGGCCCTTCACGGCCTGGCTTCCTCCGCCAACTGGTACGACATCCTCGCTCCCGAACTGTGCGAGCGGTTCCGGATCATCGCGCCCGACCAGCGCGGCCATGGGCGCACCACCCAGGCGCCGGAGGGTTACGACGGGCCCTCGATCGCCGCCGACGCCATGGGGCTGCTCGACGTGCTGGGCCTCGAGCAGGCCATCCTCTTCGGACACTCCTGGGGCGGAAACGTGGCCGTCGCCGCGGCGGTCCACTTCCCCGAGCGAGTGCGGGCGCTGGTGCTGATCGACGGCGGTTTCGTCGCCCCGATGATGATGCCCGGCGCCACCTGGGAGGAGTTCAGGCACACGTTCCGGCCGCGAGACGTGTCGGGTACCCGGGCCGAGTTCCTGGCCCGCATCAGCGGCCAGCTCTCGGTCTGCTGGAACAGGGAGGTCGAGCGCATCGTGCAGACCATGGTCCACGACCGCGACGGACTGACGTACGACATCCTGCAGCCCGGGAACCATGCGCAGATCCTCCGCGCCATGTGGGACGACCCCGTCACCGACGCCTGGCCGCGCCTGAGCTGCCCGACCCTGATGGTGGCCGCTCGCCCCCCGGCAGAGGAAACCCCCACCGACTTCGACCTCATGCGCGAGCGCATGATGGACCTGGCGCAGCGAACCATCCCCAAGGGCCGCGTTCACTGGATCCCGGACACCATCCATGACGTCGGCTGGCACAAGCCGCGGGAGCTGGCCGGCGTCATCGTCGAGTTCCTCGAGGCGGTCTGAGCCGCCCTGGAGTCACGGAGAGTGCGCAGGGTTTCCATCATCGGCTGCTCCGGCTCGGGCAAGTCCCGCCTGGCCGTCGAGCTGGGATCGCAGCTGGGCCTGCCGGTGGTCCACCTGGACGCCGTCCACTGGCGCGCCGGATGGGAGAGACCGCCGGAGGAGGAGTGGCGGCGCCGGCATGAAGAGCTGCTGCTCCCCGATGCCTGGATCCTCGACGGCAACTACGGCGGCACCATGGAGGAACGGATCGCCGCCAGCGACACCGTGATCCTGCTGGCCCGCTCGCGCGCCACCTGCCTCTTCCGGGCCCTCAGGCGGAGCCTCCGCCACTGGGGGCGCAGCCGCCCGGACCTCCATCCCGGGTGCCGGGAGCAGGCTCCGAACGTCGAGTTCCTCCGCTGGATCTGGACCTACAACAGGACGCGCCTGCCGGGCATACTGCGGCGGCTGGAGCAGGTCCGGCGGGAGAAGCAGGTGGTGATCCTGCGGTCGGATGCGGAGGTGCGGGACTTCCTGGACTCCCTGCGGGGGTGAGGAACTCCGCGGAACACGGGCTCCCCGGTCAGTCCAGGGGGAACTCCGGCGGCACGTGCAGAGACCAGACCTCGCTGTCCAACTCCTCGCCGTAGCCGCCGGCAACCCAGATCCGGTCGCGGAAGACGTAGGCCGAGTGCTCGTGGCGAGGGCTCCAGATCACCCGGGACTTCACCTCCGTCCACCGGGCGCCGTCGCGGCTGTACCAGACGTCGCCGAAGTTGCCGTCCTCGCGGTTCCAGCCGCCCAGGAGCCACATGCACCCCCGGTAGACGACCACCGAGAACCACATGCGCGGCTTCCACGGCGCCGCCTCGGTGACGCAGGTCCAGCGGACGCCGTCCTCCGAGCACCACACGTCGTTGCGCGGGATCGTCTTCGGCCGCCAGGCGCCGCCGCCCATGATCCAGAGTCTGCCGTCGAAGACGGCGGCCTGGGCGTGGGTCCGTTTCGGCCATTCGGCGCGGCGGGTCTCCAGGCGCCAGCCCTTCCCGTCGGCGGAGGACCAGATGTCGTTCTTCAGGGTGTCGGCCGTGTCCTCGTAGAAGTTCTCGGTGCCGGCCATGATCCACATGCGGTCGCGGAAGACCGCGAAGGAGGGCGAGACCCGGGGGCACCAGCCGGCGCTGGCCTTCACCAGGGTCCAGTCGGCGCCGTCGGTGGAGGACCAGACCTGGTTGCAGTTGGCGGCGCCGGGCATGCGCCGGCCGCCCATGACCCACATGCGGCCGCCGTAGGAGAGGGTGGCCGGCAGGTCGCCGTACTCCCAGGGAGCCTCCTCGACCGTGCAGGTCCAGCGGGCGCCGTCGGGCGACTTCCACACGTCCCGCGGGCCCGTGGTGGTGGGCG
This sequence comes from uncultured Gemmatimonadaceae bacterium, assembly GCA_964512165.1. GTDB lineage: Bacteria > Latescibacterota > UBA2968 > UBA8231 > UBA8231 > UBA8231. Next base: position 7,305 of record CAZEHQ010000184.1, read on the forward strand.
AGAACCAGCCCCCCAGGATCCACAGGTGGCCGTCGTGGACGAACTCCCCCTGCGAGTCCCGGGCCTGCCAGGGGGCCTGGCGGGTGACGCATTCCCAGTCGGGCCCCGGCTTCGTGCGGTGTTCCGGCATCTCGTCCTCCGCGTGGCTGGTGGCGGCAGAGGCGCCTAGACTTGGGGATTCCCAGCCCCAAGGCAAGTCACGCCCTCTCGGAGTGAATCCCCCATGCGATCCAGAATGATCCTGACCCTGCTCGCCCTGCTCCTCGCCGCCGGGGCCCCGGCCCAGGAGGAGAGCCTCGTGGCCCACTATCCCTTCGACGAGGGCGAAGGCACCGTCGCCCGCGACGCCGGCGGCCACGGCCTCGACGGTGTCATCCACGGGGCCGAGTACGTGCAGCTGCCCGAGGGGTACGCCCTGCGCTTCGACGGCCAGGACGATCACGTGGAGATCCCCGACTCGGAGCACCTGCGGTTCTCGGGGCCGCACACCGTGAGCTGCTGGATCAACACCCCCGTCAACTCCTCGCAGGCGGTGCTGGCGAAGAACGGCTGCAGCATCCTGCGCCAGAACTACCGTCTCAGCCTCGAGCGGAACCGGGTGAACTTCGGCGTCACCGACTGTCCCGAGGGCAGGAACGCCTCCGGGCCCGGCCCCGGCCAGCAGACCTGGGCCCACTTGGCCGGCACCTTCGACGACGGCCAGGTCCGGGTCTACGTGAACGGCCAGCTTCGGGGAACGCAGGACAACGACCCCTTCGAGACCGGCACCCTGGAGGCCTCCCTCTACGTGGGGACCCGCCTGTACGGTCCCGGCACGGGCGGCTTCTTCACCGGCCAGATCGACGACGTCCGGCTCTACGGCCGGGCCCTGTCCGAGGCGGAGATCGCCGCCCAGTACGAGGCCGGCAAGGAGCTGAGGATCACGGTGCTGGACCGGATGAAGGCGCAGATCTCGCCGGTCTCGGAAGAGGACACGACACCCCCGGCCCTGGTGCTCCCTCGGCCGGCGCCGGACTCGACGGTGGAGGGTCCGCCGCTGCTCTCGGCCGGGTTCCGCGAGGACGGCTCGGGGATCGACCCCGCCTCGATCCGGATCCTGCTCGACGGCGAGGACGTCACCTCCCGCGCCGAGATCACCGGGGACGGGTTCCGCTACGCCGCCGGGAGCCTGGCCGACGGCATCCACCAGGTCGACGTCTCTCTCTCCGACCAGGCGGGCAACGCCGGCAACCGGCTGCGCTGGCGCTTCGGCCTCAACGCCCCCGTCCCGGTGAAGTCGGGCTTCGACGGGGACGTCTTCCGCGTCAACGGCGAGCCCTTCTTCCCGGTGGGCATCTACTCCTCCAACGTCTCGAAGAAGAGTCACATGCCCTACCTGGCCCAGGCCGTCGAGGCCGGGATCAACTACAAGCTCATCGGCGAAGCCTCCACCCGGACCCTGGACGACCTGCTGGCCGTGGGAATGAAGGGGCTCGTCCACTTCTACTACGCCTCCCAGGCCCTGGGCCGCGGCGACCCCGGCCATCTCACCGACCTGATCGCGCGAGTCAAGGACCACCCCGCCACCCTGGCCTGGTGGAACGAGTACGCCAGCGAGAACCAGGCGGCCCTGGCCGCCGAGACCTACCGGTTCATCCGGGAGAGGGACCCGAACCATCCCGTCACCTTCATGCTCCAGTGGGGAGGGGCCCTGGGCGACGCCTACTTCGTCTACTCCTACCCCATCCTCAACCCGCTGCTGCCCGACAACTCGATCACCTCCATGGACGAGCTGACCCTCGATGCGGCCTTCGAAGCCGCCGGAACCGAGGGCAAGCAGGTGTGGTTCTGCTCCCAGACCTTCGACTACCGCCTCGACAGCAACCGCGGCCGGATCGTCACCCTCGAGGGGGGTTTCCGCCCCAGCCGCGAGGAGATCCGGGCCATGAACTACCTGGCCCTGGCGCGGGGCGTGAAAGGGCTCGTGTTCTACGCGGCCGGGGGCCGGATCCCCGATACCCCGTACACCAACGACGTGGCCATCTACCCGCGGCAGTGGACGGAGGTCCTCAAGCTCTCCAGCGAGATCCGCCACCTGGCCCCGACCCTGGCCGC
>CAZEHQ010000185.1:0-9332 GCA_964512165.1 uncultured Gemmatimonadaceae bacterium
CGGGGCGGGATCGGTGAAGGCATTGAACAGGGGCCGGTCGGTGTGGAACGGCCCGGGCCCCGCGGGGAGCACCGGGTCGAGCCCGAAGCCGTCTCGGCGCGCCAGCCACGAGCGGTCGTACTCGAAGGAGGCCGTCTGCTTGGCCCCCCGCGTCCGGGCCCACAAGGTGCCGACGGAGACGGTCTCACCGCCCCTCTCCATGCATATGAGGATCTCACGTTCCATGGCCGCCGTCGGACGGTGCCTGCCGTGCCGCACGGATGCGCCGCGGCAGCCGCTCCTCTTCGAGGCTCAGCCCCACCGGGTCTCGGGCCGCGTCCGCCAAGTCTCCCAGCCGGTCGGCCATTCCCAGAACGAAGAGGACCGACGCGTAGATGCCCATCGAGACGCCGGGGTCCCCCTTCTCGACCCTGCCCAGGGTGGTGCGGCTGATGAAGGCGCGCTCCGCCATGAGCGCCATGGGTATCCGGCGGCGGCGCCGGGCCGCCGAGACATCCATGCCCAGTTTCTGCAAGGCCCGCCGCACGCCGGCGGGCAGCGCCTGTCGGGATCGGGAGGATTTCATGACCAGGAAAGAAGGCGTTAGATCCTGCAAAGTCCAGTTTCTGAATCCTTACCGGGCCGATCATACAGCTCCTCGCGTGTCGGCCTGCGTCCCCCGGGCCAGTCGAGCTCTCGGGGCTTGATCGTCAGACAGCGCTCCATCGCCGCGTCGTACTCGTCCTCCTGGCGCCGCATCCGCTCCAGCAACTCGGCGATCCACCGGGAGACGCTGCGGCCATCCTCGGCAGGGCGATGGTGACGTTCTTCATGGTTGGTCCCTTTCGGCTGACACGAGATTAGTGTTGCACGAGAATCGTTCACCAGCTGCGGTCCACCACCGGCGGGCTGCCCAGCATCGGGCTCGCCGGCCGCAGATCTCGGACTCACCCCCGCTCCGGCGGCCACCCCTCCAGGCCGCGGACCCGCTCCGCCAGCTCCCGCCCGCGGCGCGGGCGGTACGGCGGCACCTGGGTCTCGCGCAGATCGAAACCGAAGGCGCGCTTGCTGAGCACGATCAGCGGCGGTGACTGGATCCGCTTGAAGTAGCTGACCCGCAGCTGGCCCTCCACCCACTCCAGGTCGTCGAGCCAGTCCCCGGGCGTCGGGAAGTAGTCCGCGAAGGTGGCGTCGCCGTCGCGGCCGCGCCACTCGAGTCCAGCGAAGAGCCTCCCCTCCAGCAGCCATTCCATCAGGTCCGCCGGATGGCGGCGGTACTCGATGAGCTGGCGCAGCACGGCGTCGTGATAGCCGTACTTGATGGGATCGCCCTTGCCGCGCGTAACGTCCTGGTCGGCGGACAGCTCGGCGCTGGGCATGGTGGATCGGTCGAGGAGGTTGAGGGGGATCACCTCGCGGCCGTAGACCTCGGCGTTGAGGTACTCCCCCACCTCGAAGACCTGCACCTTGTAGAGGTCGGCGATGGGGGCGACGGCGCCGGCGAGATCGCCGTAGAGGGTGGTGTAGCCGAGGGCCATCTCGGTCTTGTTGCCGTTGTTGGTGAACAGCAGGCCGTGTTTGGCGGCGAGGCCGGAGAGCACGTCGGAGCCGCGGATGCGGGCCTGCAGGTTCTCGTCCACCAGCTGCTCGTAGTCGCCGGCCGAGCGCGGGAAGACCGCTTCCCGCACGACCTTGGAGACGGCGCCGTAGAGCTCCTCGATGGGCACGCTCAGGTAGTCGAGACCGAGCCGTTCCGCCAGGCCTTTGGCGTTGTCGCGGGTCACGGCGGCGTTGAAGCGGGTGGGCATGTTGAGGGCGAAGACCCGCCCGGCGCCGAAGGCGCGTTCCAGGAGACAGGCGACGACGCTGGAGTCGATACCCCCCGACAGGCCCACGAGCCAACGATTGGCTCCGCCGCGGATGTGGTCGAGGTGGCGCAGGCCGGTGAGCACGGCGCCATACACGGCCTCCACCTCCCGAGGCGCGGCGGGCGCCACCGGGACCGCGGTGAATGAACCCGCCTCCACCTCCCGTGACGCGCCGGCCGAAGCCTGCACGGAGACCGCCGGGGACGCATCCGCCGCGGCCTCGACCCGCGGCGGCTCTCCCCCGCCGGCGAAGACCAGCTCCTCGCGCCAGGGGCGTGCCCGGGCGGCGATGGCGCCGTCGGGCTCGTACGCGGTGGTGTCGCCGTCGAAGACGAGGATGTTCTTGCCGTTGTTCTGAGCGCCCACATGGTTGACGTACAAGAAGGGCAGGGGCGACTGCCGCAGAATGTCGCGCACCGTGCGGTTGCGCTTGTCGTTCTTCTGCCACGTCCACGGCGAGGAGGAGAGGTTGAAGACCGCCTCGGCGCCGGCGGCGGCGTAGAGGGAGAGGGTGTCGAGGACGGCGCCGTCCCAGCGGTAGTCGGCGCACCAGATGTCCTCGCACAACTGCGCCCCGAAGCGGAAGCGGCCGCCCCCGCGGCGCGGCACCTCGAAGGGTACCGTCCAGTCGGATATCGGCCGCCCCTGCTCGGCGGCCAGCTTGCGCACCGAGTAGAAGTGCCGGTCGTCGTCGAAGAACCGGTAGTTGGGGTGCAGGGTCTTGGGCTGGCAGCCGGCCGGCAGACCCGGCGGCAGGCCCGGGCGCTCGACCCAGCGGCCGTCGTGGCAGACGCGAGCCGTGTTGTACTTGCGCGGGCGCCCGTCCTCGCCGAGGGCCCGCGGATCACAGAGGACGTTGCCGAAGAGGACGGTCACGCCGTCGCTGGCGCGGCGCACCTCCTCGCTGAAGGCGGCCCAGTCCTCGACGACGGCGTCCACCTCCCACAGATCGCCGACGATGTACCCGGAGAGGCACATCTCCGGGAAGGCGACGATCTCGGCGCCGCCCTCCCGGGCCTGCGCGATCAGCCTTTGAACGCGGCGGGCGTTGGCCTCCGGCCGCCCCGGCAGCACCTCCATCTGCGCCAGGGCGATGCGCGGCAGCTGCCGGAGGCGGGACATAGACCGCGGCCGGTCCGCCTAACCGGCGGCCACCGCCTCGCTGCGGCGGGCGGCGCGGATGCACTCGCCCAGCAGCAGGGTGCCCTCACGGACGCTGGCCGCCGGCGCCTGTCCGAAGGCCAGGCGGATGTTCGGCACGTCCTCGCCGCGCACGTGGAAGCCGCGCCCTCGGGCGAAGCGGACGCCGCGCTCGTCGGCCAGCTCCTGCAGGCGGTCGAGGTCGATGTCGCCGGGCAGCCGCACCCAGATGAACAGCCCGCCCACGGGCCGCGACCACGTGCAGATGTCGCCGACGCTCTCCTGCAACCCGGCGAAGACGTCGTCCCGTTTCCGCTTGAGGGCGGCGTTGGTGCGCTCGCAGTGCTCCCAGAGCCGGCCACGGAAGAACTCGGCCAGCACCGACGCGGCGAGCAGGCTGTTGCCGCCGTCGTAGCGCCGGTCGAGGACGCGCTGCAGCATCGGCGGCTGCGCCAGGACGTAGCCCATGCGCACGCCGGGGCCCAGGATCTTGGAGAGGGAGCAGATGTAGATGTGGTCCGCCTCCGGATCGAGGGCGTAGAGGGCGGGCGGCTTCGGCCCCTCGAAGTGGACGTCGCCGTAGCAGTTGTCCTCCACCAGGGGCACCCCGTGGCGGCGGGCCACCTCGATCAGCTCCAGGCGGCGGGCTCTCGGCATGACCGCCCCGGTGGGGTTCTGGTAGGTGGGCAGGGCATAGACGAAGCGCGCCGGCGTGCCGGCCAGCTCCAACTCGTGCAGCCTGTCGTCGAGGGCGTCGGCGCGCATGCCCTCCTCGTCGAGGGCGACGCCCTCCAGACGCAGGCCGAGACGGCGGTAGGCCCCGATGGTGCCCGAGTAGGTCAGCTCCTCGCACACGACCACATCCTCGCCGCCGCCGGTGAGGGCCTCGGCCACCAGGGTCACCGCCTGCATGGAGCCGTTCATGAGGGAGATGTGGTCCGGGGATACCTCGATCCCCTCGCGGTCCGATTCCCGGGCTGCCATGACCTCGCGCAGGCCGGGGTGGCCCAGATCGCCGGGGTACAGGGTGAAGCCCTCGCCCACGCCGGAGATCCCCCGGGCCGCGGCCTCGGCCAACTCCGCCACGGGAAAGGTCTCGGGGTTCGTGCAGCCGCCGCCGAAGTCGTAAACGCCGCTCATGCCAGTCTCTCCTGTCTCAGGTCAGCTCGAGCAACTCGAGCCGTGGATTGTCTGCGCGGCCGGGGCGCCGGCCGCGCTTGGCCACGGGGAGGCCGTCCACCTCCTTCACGTCGGCGGTGAAGTCGACGGCCGGGGCGCCGCTGATGGCGCTGCCCACACCGTAGCCGTCCACCGGGGCGCCGGCCTCCCGGAAGGCGCGGATGCGCTCCGGCGTGATGCCGCCGGAGACGAGGATCCTCACCTGCCCGTGGCCGCCGGCGTCGAGGCGGGACCGCACCCGGCCCACCAGCTCCGGCGTGACCCCGCCCAACTCGGACGGCGTGTCGAGACGCACCGCCCACAGCCGCTCCCCCATGGCCTCGGCGACCCTGACGCTCTCCTCGGCCTCGTCGAGGAAGGTGTCCACCAGGACGGTGCGCCCCACCTTCGGATCGATGTGCCGGTCGAAGGCGAGGGCCGCCTCGAGGGTGTCCCCGAAGAGCAGCACCAGGGCGTGGGGCAGGGTGCCCGTCGCCTCCAGGCCCGAGAGAGCGGCGCCGGCCGGCGTGGCGCAGCCGCTGCAGCCGCCGACGACGGCGGCGTACTCCAGGCGGGGGCTGACGTCGGGATGGACGTGGCGGGCGCCGAAGTGGACCACGGGGACCTCCCCGGCCTCGGCGACGCAGGCCGCCGCCGCCGTGGCCCAGCCCGTCTCGCTGGCCAGGACCCCGAGGAGCGCCGTCTCGTAGAGACCGAAGGCGCGGTACGGACCGGCGACACGCAGCACCACCTCTCCGGGGTCGAACCAACAACCCTCCGGCAGTCGCTCCACCGAAGCCGACGCGGCGCCTGCCAGGGCGCAACGCAGCAGCGCCTCCACCTCGCGCATGCCGCACAGCAGCGCCCGCCGGCGGGCGAAGACCTCCATCACCGCCGCCGGGTCCCGGCCCTCGGCCTCGAGGACCTGGCGCGAGCGCAGGAAGTAGATGTCGGCGTTCTGTCCCTCCAGCGTCGCCGGAGACGGCTCGAACCCCGGGGGGGCGGTCGGCATGGTCAGCGGTTGGTGACCCGGGCGCCGAGGATCTTCTCCATGTGATCCAGGGCCCACTCGTGCTGCCGCGGGTCGAAGCTGGCCACGCAGTCGGCGGGCACCTCGACCTCGTAGTCGCGGTTGCGCAGACCGGCCACCGTGTGCAGCACGCAGATGTCGGTGCAGTCCCCCATGACCACCACCCGCCCGGGGCTCAGCTGTTCGAGCTGCTCGGCCAGGTCGGTCTCGAAGAACGCGGAGTAACGGCGCTTGACCACCCGCCTCGCTTCGGAGGCCAGGTCGGCGAGCTCGTCGATGATCTCCTCCTCGCCCGAGCCAGCCACGCAGTGGGGCGGGAACATCTTGAACTCGGCGTCGTCGGGCTCGTGCGTGTCCTGGGTGAAGAACAAGTGGGCGCCGGCCGCCTTCTCGCGCTCGACGCGGGCGCGCACGGGAGCGATGATCCGCCGCGCTTCCTCGCCGCAGAACAGGGTGCCTCCGGGCTCCATGAAGCCCTTCTGCATGTCGACGACGATCACCGCGTTGGCCATGGTGGTTCCTCCTGCGCCGCTAAGTTACGGCGGCCCTGCCCGGAGGGAAACGCGCCACTCCGGTCCTGGCCCTCCCATTGGATGGACTGCCCCGGGTCCGGTCCTCCCGTCCGGCGTCTTGACCGGCCGACGAGAAGGGCGCCGATTACGGCGGAGACGACCGCGCCCGAGCGAGGGGATGGCCATGAGCACCGAGTTGTACCCCGGCAAGCACCTCTTCGTCGACGACTTCCGCATCCAGGAGATGCGCGCCGCCCGCCGCGTCCTGCATCAGCCCGAGAAGCATCCGGACAACCCCGTCCTGGGGACGGAGCGGCCCTGGGAGGAAACGGCGGTCCACGCCGGCGCCTTCCTCTACGACGGGGAGCGGAGTTGCTTCCGCCTGTGGTACACCTCCCGGGCCGGCACCGTCATCGACACGCGCGTGCTGGTCCGCGACAATCCTCCCAAGGAGGTCCGCGAGTCCCACATCTGCTACGCCGAGTCCGCCGACGGCCGCCACTGGGAACGTCCGGACCTGGGCATCACCGCCCAGGAGAGGTATCCCGGCAACAACATCCTCATCCCCTCCATGCGACCGCCGGGACGCACCGAGCTGTGCCACCTCGTGGACGACCCCGCGGACCCGGATCCCGAACGGCGCTTCCGCATGATCTATCTCGACCAGGCCGAGGAAGGCACCCCCGGCGGCGGTCTGGCGCCCGACCAGAAGCTCCGCCTGCACGCCCACTCGGCCGACGGCATCCACTGGAACCTCCGGCCCTGGCAACCGGAGCACCTCTCCCGTCTCTTCGGCGTCCTCGCCTACTTCGACGAGGAGCCGCGGGGAGAGCTGCGGCCCGAGGCCCGCTACATCCTCTACGGACAGCGCGGCTCCCCCTGGAAGACGCGCCAGATCGGCCGGCGGGCCAGCGACGACTTCGTCCACTGGAGCGAGAACCGCCCCGTCCTGGAAAGCCGCCTCGGCGACACCCCCGGCCTGGAGTTCTACTACCTGCAGGGAGCGGTGCGGAACCAGACCTACGCCGGCCTCCACCTCGGCATGCTCGGCGCCTACCACGCCGACCTGCGCCGTGAGTACGACCCGGCGCGCAACGACGGCGTCACCGACTGCCAGCTGGCCTGGAGCCGCGACTCGGTCCGCTGGGAGCGCTGGCCCGCGCCCTTCCTGCCGCGCGGAGAGCCGGGCGCCTTCGACTGGGGCGGCGTCTACTGCGAGTACCCCGCCATCGCGGCGGACCGCCTCTACTTCCTGTACACGGGCAGCAGCCGTTGGCACGGACAGCGCGGCAAGTCAACCCTCGGTCTGGCCACGCTGCGGCTGGACGGCTTCGTCTCCGTGCAGAGCGAGGGCTTCACCGAGGGCGTGGTGGTCACGCGCCCCCATCACTGGCAGGCGGAGGAGCTGCGGGTCAACGTGCAGTCGCTCACCGGCGGCCTCGAGGTGCAGCTTCAGGACGAGACGGGCCGCGCCTTCGATGGCTTCTCCACCGGGGTGGTGGAACCCGTCCGCGCCGACGCCGTGGACGCACCCGTGACTTGGAAGGGAAAGGCCCGCGACCTGCGCGAGTTGAAGGGCCGCATGGTGGCGCTGCGGTTCACCCTCGGACCGGAGGACCGGCTCTACTCCTACACGCTGGTGCCGGCCTGTACATGAAAAGGGCCCGGGAGTTGTCCCGGGCCCTCTGAGCGACCGGCCCCGCCTCGATTGACGGCGTCGCGCCGCTATGCGGCCGGCCGATGGCCCCCAAGGAAAGAGGACGAATCTCCCTCTGTCAAGAGACATGCAGGCGGCCGTTCAATCTTCCCGCCTGCTCTCGAAGTTGACCTCGTATCTCTCTGCGTCGATCTGATCGTGCGGCGGCTCGAGTCCGACCTCGAACAGGGTGGCGCGGCCATTGCCGAGCAGGCCGTACCGCGTGGTGCTGGCCGAGTCCAGGGCCCGGCCCTCGGTATCGAAGACGATGATCGTCATCTTGACGCCTTCATCGCTGTCGAAGTCGTCGCCCGCATTGCGCACGAGCACCGTGCAGCGAGTGAGCTTGCCGAAGAAGAGGGTCAGGTCGACCGAGCCTTCGGCACTGATCACCTCGCCCCGGGGTTCGAAGGCGACGCTCTCGACCGTCAGAATCTCGTCGAGTTCATCGGGCGTGAGCAGCTTGTCACTGGCGCAGCCGAAAAGGACGGACAGGCAACCACCGAGGACGAGGGCGTATCTCAGCATTGATTCCTCCTAAAGGAACCGGGTGATGCCGAAGCCGGTGCGCCAGTTATCCGGCGCCGCGTCGTAAGGCGCTCCCACGAGAAACTGCGACGGACTGAGGCGCGTGTTGTTGGTGGCGATGAGGTAGAAGGTGTGCCCGCCCGTATCGAGGGAGAGACCCCAGGCCAGCGAGTGGTGGGAGCGCCCGCTCTCGCCCGGCGACAGGATGCCCTGGTAGCCCGCCAAGGCGGGGCTGTATTCCAGCAGGACTCCCCAGGCGTGGTTGAAGAAGTACTGGACGTAGGTGCCCAGGGTGACGGTGTACTGGGGATCGACGCTGAAGATGGCGCTGTTGTAGACGCAGGAAGGCACCAGGCCCAGGCCGAGCCTGTCGTCCACCATCGTGTTGAGGACGAGCTGGCCGTAGTACTGGAAGTTGTCGGCTGCGAGAGCGCCTCGGTCGACGATGGCCGGGATATCCGTGTTCCAGGCGGCGCCGGCGTTCAGGGCGAGGACGGCGGGGAAGCGATCGTGGCGGAACTGCAGCCACCGGTAGCGAAGCTGCAGGTCGTAGTTGTCCAGCACGTTGCTTCGCCCCAGGGTCAACATCATGCGGCCGCTGATCCCGTAGCTGACGGACATGCGGATGTTGGCCGGCCCGTCGAAGCCGAAGTTGGCCTTGTAGCCTCTGTCGATGGGCGGCAGGAAGCGATGGGAGATCTCGTAGTGGTAAGTTCCCCGATAGAGGGTTTCGGCGGTGGGATGGTTGGGCGTGACGAGGGCGCGGAACAGCTCGACACGAGTCCCCGAAGACATGCTCACCTGCCACGTGGGCTGGGCCCCGGCCAAGGCCGGAAGGAGCCCGAGGACGGCCGTCAGGCGGAGAGTACGCAGTCTCATTCTTTCACCTCCGGTTCGCCAAGAGAGACCGAGACCTCCAGGTCGATCTCCTGGCTCACCTTGACGAAGGCGGCCAGGGAGGGAGCCTCGATGCCATAGTCGGCCAGCTCTATCGAGAAGACGGCCTCGACCCTGGAGCGCTCCCCTTCCACCACGACGAGACCGGGCACGCCGATGGCGCGATCGACCCCGTGCAGCGACAGGGTGCCCCGGGTCTCGACGTGAAAGGCGGTCACCGACGTATCGACGGCAGCCAGCTCGGTGATCTCCCCCTTGTACACCGCCTTGGGCCACTTGTCCGTGTCGAGGACCTCGCGCATGTCGCGGTCCCTCTTGCCGAGGCCGCTGTCGAAGCTGGCCAGGTTCACCTCGAAGTGGAGCTGGCTGTTCTCCACCGAGAGGGAATCCCCGTCCCAGTAGATGAAGCCGTCGATCTGGTCGGTCTCCCCGGAGAAGGTGAAGGCGGCCACGCTCGAGGTGTACTCGACCCGGTTCTCCCCGGCCTTCCTGTCCACGTGCCACTCGCCGCCCTCGACCGCGGC
>CAZEHQ010000186.1:0-9233 GCA_964512165.1 uncultured Gemmatimonadaceae bacterium
TGGCGCACAGGAACCAGACCGCCGTGAGGATCCACACCGGCTTCCTCCAGCGCTGCCGCTCGGGGGGCAGGGCGGTGTGCTCCTTGAGGAAGTCGTGGTAGCCGGCGCGGTGCCCGGACTCCCTCGAGCTCTGTGTCAGGGCGCTGACGACGATGCACACGCCGAGGTTGCAGAGGATCCCCCATCCGGCGCTGTGGACGGTGAGCGGATAGCGGCCGATGCCGACGAGCCCGCCCAGCTGGGTGACGTAGGTCACGGTGACGGCGGCGATGCCGGCGGCCAGACCCCATGAGACGCCTTTGGGGGTGAACCAGCGGATGTAGCAGATGCCGAGGAGGGCGGGCCACATCTGGAACCCGTAGGAGACGGCGGCGCCGCCGAGGAGCACCAGCAGATCGCCGGAGGCCAGGCCCACCAGGAGGGCCAGAGCGACGATGACGAAGACCGTGAGGCGGCCGACGAGGACCTGCACGCGGTGGCTGACATCGCGCGAGAAGAAGTGGCGGTAGAGGTCGCGGGTGACGATGCCGCTGGCCGTCGACATGTAGGCGGCGCCCGTGGACTGCATCGCCGCCAGGGCGCAGACGCAGAGCAGGCCCACCAGCCACGGCGCCGCCCTCTCCAGGGAGCCGATCAGGTACGGCACGAGGTAGTCGGTCAGCGGCTTGCCCGCCTCGTTGGTGGGCAGCCCGAGCTTCTCCGTGTCCGGCAGGATCTCGTGGAACAGGATGGAGCCGCTGAGACCCTGGAAGGCGGTGAAGAAGAACATGATGCCCCCGATCGCCAGGGACGAGGCCACCACCTGCTGCCAGGGGAAGGGCCGGGGATCCTTGTTGGAGAAGGCCCACATGCTGAAGGCGGGAGACGACTGGATGCCCATGAGGGCGAACATGTAGGTCAGGATCATCATCGCCGTCCAGGGACCGCCGGAGGCGCCCCAGAACAGGGTGCCGGCCCGTTCCAGGAAGGAGGCCGACTCCGGCCGGGAGGGAATGGCCACCATGTCCGGCTTGACCCGGGCCAGTCCCGCCAGTCCTTCCTTGAAGGCGGCCCACCCGCCCACCAGGTCGAGGGCGACGAAGCCGAGGACGATGATGCCCAGCGCCAGCAGGATGCACTGGGCGCAGTCGACGTAGGCCACCGACCGCAGGCCTCCCGAGGCGACGTACAGGAAGACGACCACCGACAGCAGGATGGCGCCCCCCTCGATGGAGCCGAGGAAGGTCTGCTGCAGGGGCGTGCCCTCCACGAGGCGGGAGAACAGCAGGCCCGAGGCGCGCAGCTGGATGCCGAGATAGGGAACGGAGAAGACCATGGCCACGAGCACCGTGAGCAGGCGCATCGAGTCGGTGCGGTAGTAGTCGGAGAACATCTCGCCGGGGGTGATGTATCCGTACCTCCGGCCCAGCAGCCACTGGCGCTTGAGGAACAACACCCCGGTGAAGGGAATGGTGATGGCGTAGAAGGAGGCGAAGGCGTAGGGCAGGCCGACGTTGAAGATCGTCCCCGGGTGGCCGACGAAGGTCCAGCCCGAGAAGGAGGTGGCCGTGGCGGCGAGGACGAAGACCCACAGGCCGATGGTGCGCCCGGCGATGAAGTAGTCGCTCGCGGTGCGCGCCTGGCGGGCCCCGCGCACCCCCCAGTAGATGCAGTAGGTCCAGTATCCGAGTGTGAACACCGCGAGCCAAACGAGCTTTTCCACGGCAGTCAGCCCTTCCGGTTAGAATCCGCCTCTCAGGGTTTCGGTCTCGGCCACGCGCTCGATGGCCAGGGCGAAGGCGGCGGTGCGCATGGGAATGCGCTGCGACCGCATGCGCTCCACCACGCTCCGGTAGGCCCGCGTCATCATGCCCTCGAGCCGGGCGTTGACGTCCTCCTCCTCCCAGGTCAGGGCCTGGATGTTCTGGACCCACTCGAAGTAGGAAACGGTGACTCCCCCGGCATTGGCCAGGATGTCGGGCACCACGGGGATGCCCCGCTCCTCGAGGATGGCGTCGGCGGTGGTCGTCACCGGCGAGTTGGCCGCCTCCACGACCATCGAGGCCCGGAGCTGGCGCGCATTCTCGTCGGTGATGGCGCCGCCGAGGGCGGCGGGGATCAGGATATCGCAGTCTAGGGTGAGCAGGTCGGCGTTGGAGACCTTCTCCCCGGTCCCGAATCCCTGGATCGTCCGGTGCTCGCGGGCGTGCTCGAAGAGGTCCGGAAAGGGGAAGCCGCCGCTGGCGAAGAGGCCGCCGCCGAGGTCGCTCACGGCGACGATGCGGGCCCCCATCCCGTGCAGGAGCCGGGCGGCATGGGATCCGACCTGGCCGAACCCCTGAACCGCCAGGCGCGCGCCCTTCAGCTCGACCCCGAAGTCCCGGGCCGCTTCGCGGGTGACGATGGCGACGCCCCGCCCGGTGGCCGCTTCCCGGCCGGGGGAGCCGCCGAGGGCCAGCGGCTTTCCGGTGACGATGCCGGGGGTGTAGCCGTAGTGCTGGCTGTACTCGTCCATGATCCAGGCCATCACGCGTTGGTCGGTGTTCAGGTCCGGAGCCGGAATGTCCCGGTGCAGCCCCCAGCAGAGCCCGATGCGCGAGGTGAACCGGCGTGTCAGGCGCTCGAGCTCCTCCTCCGTCATCAGCAGGGGATCGCAGGTGATGCCGCCCTTGGCGCCGCCGAAGGGGAGGTCCAGGAGGGCCGTCTTCCATGTCATCAGCGAGGCCAGGGACCGGACCTCGTCGAGGTCGACCTCGGGGTGGTAGCGCAGACCGCCCTTCATCGGCCCGCGCGCGCCGCTGTGCTGCACCCGGTAGCCCAGGAAGACCTCGATGCGGCCGCTCGACATGCGCACCGGCACCTCCACCCTGACCTCGCGGAAGGGCGTCTTCAGAAGCCGGCGGAGATCCTCGTCGAGGCCGACGGCGTCGGCGCCCTTGTCGAAGAGGCGGTTGGTGTTCTCGTAGTTGTCGAGGCCGTGGGGCACGGGTTCCCGGGGCGGCGGAGGTACCGGGAAGGCGGGTCAGCGCCGGGCGGTGGGGGCGCCCTCCAGGGCTCCGGCCGGATCGAAGGACTTGGCCTTCCACCACGCGCAGGTGATCCGCCAGCGCCCGTCGCGCCGCGTCAGCAGCCAGGCCGAGGTGCGGTCCTGCTCCAGACGGGCGTCTCCGGCCGTGTAGGTCGCCGTGATCCGGTCGCGGGTGACGGCCACGGCTTCGTCCCCCCGGCTGACGGCGTGGAGCAAGGTGCGCTCGATGTCGTAGTCGACATGCTCGAGGCGCTGCTCCAGCCACTTGCCGAACTCCTCGCGGCCGGCGAAGACGGTCAGCCAGGAGGCCGGATTCGAGCTGTTGTAGCAGTCGTTCCCGACGAAGTCCTCCTGTACCCCGCCCAGGATGCCGCCCTTGCTGCCCTCGGACCAGTTGCGGGCGTCCTCCTTCAGGGCGGCGGCGACCTCCGGGTCCTCCACGCGGCCGGCGGCGCCTCCGTCGGCCGTGTCTCCGACGGCGATGGCGAGGCTGGTGGCCTTCCACTCCTCGTCCTCCTTGAGGAAGGACCACATGGTGCGCTGCACGAAGCCGCGGCGGCTGTCGCCGGCGCGGTCGATGACCACGCCGGAATCGAGGGTGGCGGCGAAGGCCCGGTTCTTCCAGACGGTGAGGAAGAGGACGGCGCGGGAGATGTCGTAGCGGTTGGCCGCCAGGTCGGCCTCGAGAGCGGCCTGGTACTCCTCCAGGGAGGAGTGGCGGACGGTCCAGGCGCGGACGTCGATCGATCCGGCGCCGTCGTAGGCGACGAAGCGGTCCTTGTCGAACCCGTGGGTGACCATCTCCGCGTCTCCCCGGCGGCGTCCGAAGCGGTCCTTCTCCAGGATCTGTCGGATGAGCACCGTCTCCGCCGTCTCCGAGGCGGCGAGGGGAGCCACGAAGGCCGTTGGCGAGAGGGCGAGGACGGCCGCCGCCGTCAGCAGGGGGAGGTTGCGCCGGCGCCCGCCCATCACAACTGCTCCAGGGCCCATCCGGCGTAGTAGGCGACGGTCTCGTCGGCGTCGCCCACGAGCTGTTCGAGGGTGGCGCGGCTTGACGGAGCGCCGATGTGGCCCAGGGCGATGGCGACGTTGCAGCGCACCTCCGGGTCGGCGTCGTCCGCCGTCGAGAGCAGGTCCTCCACCGCCGAGGCGACCTCGGCCCGGCCGAGGATCTGCGCCGCCCCCGACCGCAGGCGCGGGCTGTCCGAACGCAGGCATTCCAGGAGCCGGTCCTCCACCCGTCCGGACAACTGCTGCAGTCGGACCAGGGACTTGATCGCATTCAGGCGCAGGACCGCGTCGGTATCGTCCAGGGCGCCGAAGAGGAACTCGGTGCCGCGCCGGTCGTCGAGGCGGACCAGGGAGGCGGCGGCATTGAAGCGTACCAGGTTGCTCGGATCGGCGAGCATGCCCACGAGGGCCTCGACGACCATGGGATCGGCGATCTCGCCCAGACCGGCCGCCGACTCCCGGCGCACCTCGGGGTCGTCGGCCTCGAGCTGCCGCACCAGCTGCTCGCGGACCTTCTCCAGGGCCTGGCCGAGGCGCTCCCGGCGGTGCTCCTGCCGCGACAGGAGATCGACGAGGACGGGAACCCCGTGGTAGTTGGCACCCTCGAGTTCCGCGATCGCCATCTCCGCGAGCTCGTCGCCGCCTTGGACGACGGCGGCGGTGATCGTGTCGCGCGCCGCCAGCTCGCCGAGCTTGACCAGGGAGATGGCGGCCAGCAGCCGGATGACGGGGTCGGCGTCGGCGAGCTGGGCCCGCAGGTCCTTCACGGCCGCTTCGGTGAAGCCCAGGTCGCCGACCCCCCGCAGGCAGGCGATGCGCTCGTTGTAGCGGTAGGCGGTGGTGATGCGGGCGTGCATGCTGGCGGAGGCCGCCTGGTGCCGGATGCGGCCCAGCACCACGGCGGCGGCGGTGCGCGTATTCTCGATCTCGCCGCGGAACTCGCGGTAGTCGACACCGCGGTACTGGGCGGGGTCGAGGAGGGCCAGGAGCTGGCGCGCGGCGGGGCGTCCGATGGCGGCGAGTTCGTCCACGGCCGCGCCCCAGCGCTCGGAGTGGACATCGTTGGCGGCGGTGACCTCGATGTGCTGCCGCACCTCCTCCTCCGTCGTCGAGCAGGCGCACAAGGCGAGGGGGAGCAGCCAGAGCAGACCACGGCTCCACGACTTCGGCCCCGGGGGATGGGGGAAGCGCACCTTGCAGCGTACCTTGTCGAGGTGAGCCTGCATGGGCCGCTAATCTATTGCGCCCCCGCCGAAGGTGGCAACCTCCCACGCACACCCGCCGGAGGCCGTTCTCGAGAGATGCACTGGTTCGACGGAATCGCCGCGATCCTGGTGATCGCCCTGGCCGTGCGCGGCTACGGCCGGGGCCTGATCCAGCAGGTCTCGGCCCTGCTGGCGGTCGCCCTGGGCCTCCTCGGCGGCCTCTACCTGCACAGCGCCGCGGCGGCGATGATGCCCTCCTTCGGCCACCCCGTCCTGCGGCTGGTGGCCGCCTTCACGGTCGTCTTCGTGGCCGTGGCGCTCTCGGTCAACCTCCTGGCCCGGGTCCTGAGGAGCGTGGTCTACGCCATGCTCCTGGGCGTGGTCGACCGCGTTCTCGGCGCCCTCCTGGGAGCGCTCGTCGGCGTCCAGTTGCTGATGGTGCTGGTGCTGCTGGTGGGCCGCTATCTGCCGGAGGGTCCGGGATGGCTGGCCGGGACCCGCACCGCCCCGCTCCTCTACTCTCTGCTGGAGCAGGTGCTGCCGGTGCTGCCCGATCACTTCCGGGAGTTCTTCGACCAGCAGGGGGCCGGTCCGGCGGACCTGCTGCGGCGCTTCGACGGCCTGCGCCGGGAGGCGGGGGCGCTCATCGACCGGGCGCCGGGCGGCGGCTGAGGCCGGGGCCGCCCGCCTCGATCAGGTCTCCACGGCCGCCCGGCCGCTGACGTAGGCGTAGGTCGTCGACCAGTCCACCTCCTGGTTCATCAACCGGCTCTCGAAGAGCCGTCGTACCTGGCGGACCTCGTCCTCGGAGAGGTGCCGGCGGAGGTAGGCGGCGAAGGTCTCGTGCTTCTCCCCGCCGGGGCTGAACCACCTCCCCAGCTCCCGGCTGCCGAGCCGCCGGGAGGCGGTCAGGACTTCGGTCTCGATTCGCACCGAGGTCAGGCCGGCCTCCGACCACAGGGGCTCCAGGTCGCCCGGCTCCCAGGCGACGCGCGGGTTGTCCTCGTCCCGGTAGATCTCTTCCTCCGCGCGATGCAGCCGCCCGGCCATCTCCTCCCCCAGCTCGGCCACCGGCACCAGGTCCGTCAGCCGCTGCCCGAGCCGGGGTACCGTCTCCGCAAGGCAGAGGACGGCTCCCGGGGCCAGGAGCTCCACGATCCGCCGCGCCGCCTTCTCCCGGCCGCTCACGCTGCCGAGGGTGTTGCGCCCGAGGATGGCGTCGAAACGCAGTCCCTCGTCCTGCAGCCTCACCAGGTCCGCCGCCCGGATGAGGGGCCCCTCCAGGACCACGGGGCGGCTCAGCTCGTCGAGGGAATGGCTGGCCATCTCCCGCAGGGCGACCGCCGAGGTGCGGTCCGTGCACAGGGACCAGACGCCGCCCTCGGGGACGCGGCGCAGGGCCTCCCAGGTGAGCAGCCCCGAGGCCGCGTCCAGGTCGAGGACAACGTGGTGACGGGCGAGCTTCACCGAGGCGAAGAGCCGCTGCCGCACATGGTCGATCTGGGCGCTGACCTCGCCGGCGGCGCGCACCAGCCACTGGTCGCGGGAGCGGTCCTCGGGGGAGTGGGTGAGGGGATCGACGCCGCCGGTGGCGGCCTCGGCCGCCGCGGCCAGCTGCAGCTCCCGGCGCCGCCGCACGCGGTCCCCCAGGTCGCGCTCCCGGCCCTGGTCCGAAGGCTGGTAGAACAGGCGTCCGTGGAGACTGTCGGGCAGGTACTGCTGCGCCACCCAGTGGTCGCGGTAGGCGTGTGGGTACAGGTAGCCGGCCCCGTGGCCGAGCCCCTCGGCGTCCCGGCTGGCGTCCTTCAGAGGGTTCGGCACCTCTCCGTCGCCCTCCGCCTCGACGGCGGCCAGGGCGTCGAAGAAGGCGAAGGTGGAGTTGCTCTTCGGCGCCGTGGCCAGGTAGAGGGCGGCGTGGGCGAGATGGAACCGCCCCTCGGGCAGGCCGACCCGGTCGAAAGCCTCGGCCGCCGCGGTGACCACCCCCAGGGCCTCGGGGTCGGCCAGGCCCACGTCCTCGCTGGCGAAGATCAGCATGCGCCGGAACAGGAAGTGGGGGTCCTCCCCGGCGTAGACCATGCGCGCCAGCCAGTACACGGCGGCATCGGGGTCGGACCCGCGCAGGGACTTGATGAGGGCGGAGATCGTGTCGAAGTGGTAGTCGCCCTCCTTGTCGTAGAGAACGGCGCGCCGCTGGATCGACTCCTCGGCCACGGCCAGATCGACGTGGACCACTCCCTCCGCATCCCGGGGCGTCGTCTCCACCGCCAGCTCGAGGGCGTTGAGCAGGGCCCGGGCGTCGCCGCTGCAGACATCGACGAGGTGGGCCACTGCGTCCTCGTGGAGGTCGACCCGCAGGTCGGCGTAGCCCCGGGGGTCCTGCAGGGCCTGCCGGGCGATGCGGTGGAGGTCGCCGGCCTCGAGCTCGCGCAACTGGAAGAGGCGGCTGCGCGACACCAGGGGCCGGTTGACCGAGAAGTAGGGGTTCTCCGTCGTCGCGCCGATGAGCACCACCGTTCCGTTCTCGACCCAGGGCAGCAGCGCGTCCTGCTGGGCCTTGTTGAAGCGGTGGACCTCGTCGATGAACAAGGTCGTGCGGTGTCCGTGGAGCTGGCGCCGCTCCTGGGCCTCCTCCACGGCGCTGCGGATGTCGGCGACCCCGGAGAGGACCGCGTTGATGGAGATGAAGTGGGACTTGGTCGTGTTGGCGATGACCGCGGCCAGCGTCGTCTTGCCGGTCCCCGGCGGGCCATGGAAGATCAGGGAGGAGAGCTGATCGGCCTGGATGGCCCGCCTCAGGAGGCGGCCTGGACCCAGGATGTGGTCCTGGCCGACGAACTCGTCGAGGGTGCGCGGCCGCAGGCGCGCCGCCAGCGGCTGGTCGCGCTCGAGGGCGTCGCGCCGGCCGGCCTCGAAGAGATCGAGGGACTTGCGCGAAGGCGGCTTTCGCTGGGCATCCGACATTGGGGAGTCACTCGACCGCATCGGCGGGGGGCCGTAAGATAGAAGCCTCCCAGGAGACTCACAACGCAAAGGGCTGCAAGGGGATGGCGCATCCGCCCCGGACCGAGGAAGAGCTGCTCGAGGTCATGACCCGGCCCACGCCCGCCGTTCGCGACGCCGTCTCGAAGTACCGCGGCGACGTGGTCCTTCTCGGTGTGGGGGGCAAGATGGGACCCTCCCTGGCGGAGCTCCTGGTGCGCGCCGGGGCCGCCGAAGGGGGCCGCCGGGTCATCGGCGTGGCCCGTTTCTCGGACCCTTCTGCCCGCGCCCGCCTCGACCATCTCGGCGTCACCACCGTTCGCGCGGACCTGCTGGACGGCTCCCTGGCCTCCCTGCCGGAGGCGGCCCACGTCTTCCTCCTGGCGGGCTTCAAGTTCGGTGCCCTGGGGGATCCCTGCGCGACGTGGGCGGTGAACGGGCTCCTGCCCGCCCGCGCCGTCGAGCGCTACGCCGACGCCGGGATCTGTTACGTCAGCTCCGGGAACGTCTACGCCTTCACCTCCGTCGACGGCCGCGGGGCCTCCGAGTCGGACCCGACCGGTCCGGTGGGGGAGTACGCCCAGTCCCGCCTCGGCGGGGAGAGACTCGCCGAGCACGCGGCGCGGACCTCGGGAGCCCGTCTGTTCACGGCGCGTCTGTTCTATGCCACCGAGCTGCGTTACGGCATCCTCCACGACATCGCCTGGAAGGTGTGGTCCGGCGAGCCGGTGGAGCTGGACATGGGCCACGTGAACCAGATCTGGCAGGGAGACGCCAACGCCTACCTGGCCCGCTCCTTTCCCTTGTGCACGAACCCGCCCACGACGCTCAACCTGACCGGCTCCGAGGTGCTCTCCGTGCGCCGCCTGGCGGCGCGCTTCGGCGAGCTTCTCCACCGGGAGCCGCGGTTCGTCGGCAACGAGAGCGAGACCGCTCTCCTCGGCGACAACTCGGCCCTCAGGGAGCGGCTGGGACCTCCCGATACCCCCATCGACACCGTCGTCGAGTGGATGGCGCGCTGGGTCGAG
>CAZEHQ010000187.1:0-9162 GCA_964512165.1 uncultured Gemmatimonadaceae bacterium
AGGCGAAGGAGCGGATACGTCTGTACTCCCATGCCTTGTCCGGGCAAGGCCGAAGGATCACCGAGAACCTTGACTTCGACCCCGGCACCTGAACCCGCCCTGCCCGCGCAGCCGCCGGCCGGGCCCGTCCGACCTTCCCGACAGGGATCCCGCCGGTTGGCGGGTGCGGCCCTCCTGACCTTGCTCGCTTCGCTGCCGTCGAGGGTTGCCCGGTGGCTCCCGGGTGCAGCCCTGCTCCTGGCGCCCGCAACTGCTTCCGAGGGCGCCGAGCCCCCCGTCGGCCGCACCGCCTTCGCCGTGCCGGTGTCGGGGATCACCGTCGACGGCCGTCTCGACGACTGGCCCGCCGACATGCCGGTCTACCGGCCGCGCGAGATCACCGGCGCCTACGGCTCCACCGACCTCACCGGCACCGACCTCGACGAGAGCGCCGATTTCAGCCCCTCCTTCCGGGTCGGCTACAGCCTGCAGGAGCAGCGCGTCTACGTCGCCATCGAGGCGCGGGACGACCGCGTCCACGTGACCCACCGCAACGTGCGCTCCACCGACGCCGGCGAGGTCTACCTCGGCGGACGGCTGGGCACGGAGCCGTTCTGCTACAGCCTGGTCCCGCCCGGGGGCAGCTACCGTCCGGCGGGCAACCCGCTGGTCAGCTTCGACGACTGGGACGAGGAGTGGCCGGCGGAGCGCGTGGGGGCCGAGATCGTCTTCGGGCGCCACGGGGACGTGAGCGTGTACGAGTGGTCGCTGCCGGCCCTCGGGGCGACGCCGGAGGACGTGGTCCCTCTCGCCCCGGGCCAGGTCCTGCCCTTCGACCTGGTCGCCGTCGACAGCGGCAGGCCCGGCGACACCTCGGCCTGGATCGCCTGGGGCCGGGGCCGGCCCAAGAGCCGGTCCGAGCACCTGGGCCGTCTGGTCCTGGCGGGGTCCAACCTGGGGACCCTGGAGGTGCGGGCCCTCTCCTCGGATGCACCCGTGGCCGGGGCGCGCCTGGAGCTGTGGCGCGACGGGGTGCTGGTGCTGGCGGACGAGACCGACGACAGGGGCCTGGCGCGGCACTGGCTGCCCCAGGGCGCTACACCGTGGCCGCCGCTCCGCGCGGCTACCGGCCGTATCGGCGCCAGGTGGAGGTCGCCGCCGGCGGCGCCGTGCAGGTGACCGCGCCGCTCCAGGATCGGGGCACGCGGTTCCACGTGGACGACGACGCGGGTCCGGGGGGCGACGGCAGCGCCGGGCATCCCTTCGCGACGATCCAGGAGGCCCTGAACGCCGTCAGCCACGGCGACACGGTGCAGCTGGCGCCCGGCGTCTACAGCCGGCCGCTGGAGCTGATCAGCGGCGTCACCATCCTCGGCGCCGGCACCGAGCGCACGCGGGTCACGGGGGAGGCCCACTGGGGCCTGGCCCAGCGCCCCTTCATCGGATACTACAACGGCCTGTGGAACGTGGAGCTGCGCGACGTGGTCATGGACGGCTTCACCCTGGAGCTGGGGGAGAGCTATCCGGCGCGGCCGGCGCGGGAGGTCTCGGACGGGCTCGCCCTGGCCATGGCCGTGGACGCCGCCGACGCGGCCGCCGTCCGGGCCGTTCTCGAGGGCGCGCCCCGGGCCGCCTCCGCCCGCATCCTGTCACCCGACGCCGACCCCCGGGGCAGCACCTACCTGCACCGCATCGTCAGCGTCTATGCCGACGCCACCGACGCCGAGCACGAGATCGCCCGGCTGCTGATCGAGCACGGCGCCGACGTCAACGCCCTCGGCGGCCAGGCCCGGGGCCGCGGCGAGACCGCCCTCGGTTACGCCGGGTTCTTCGCCGACTCCCGCCTGGTGGAGCTCTACCTGTCCCACGGCGCCGACCCCAACCGCGTCAACCCGACGGGGGGGACGCCCCTCGACGCCACCGCCCGCGAGGGGTCGCACCAGCGCAACCGCCCCACCTTCATCCCCGCCTTCGAGGCCCTGGTCCGGGGGGGAGGCCGCTACCACCTGGGCCACCTCGTCCTGCTGGGCCACACGGAGCGCCTCGTGGCCGATCTCGACGAGGACCCCGGTCTGGTGGACGAGCCGATCCCTCTCCGGTACGAGCCGGACGTGCGCGCCACCCCCCTCCATCAGGCCGTCCACACCCACGACGAGGAGATCGCCCGGCTCCTGCTCGACCGCGGGGCCCGGGTGGAGGCCGTCGACAGCCGGGGGCGGACACCCCTGCACCTGGCAGCCGGCAACGGCTCGGCCCCCGTGTTCGTGGAGCTGCTCCTCGAGAGAGGCGCCGACCTGGAGGCCCTCGACGCCGCCGGCCGCTCCCCCCTGGCGCGAGCCGTCCACAACCGGCGCCAGGAGAAGGTGGAGCTGCTCATGGAGCGGGGCGCCCGGGTCGACCTGTCCTCCGCCGCCGCCCTCGGAGACGCCGGGCGGGTGCGGGCCCTGCTCGCCGAGGACCCGAAGCGGATCCACGCCCGGGATGCGGACGGCAAGACCGCCCTCGGCGTCGCCGTCGACCACGGCCGACAGGAGTTGATCGATCTGCTGCGCGAGCACGGCGTCGACGACCCCGACGCCGAGCGGCGGATCCTGGCCCGGGACGCCCTGACCGCGGCGGCGGGTCTGACCGAGGCGATGAAGGCGGGCGACGCGGACGGGGTGCGGAGCCGCATCGGCGAAGGCGAGTGGCTCACCGTCCCGCCCGGCGGCGCCGATCTCTTCGACGGCGAGACCCTGCAGGGGTGGTGGCCGATGACCGGTGGATGGCGCGTCGAGGAAGGGCGCCTCCAGGCCGCGACCTCACGCCGCATCCAGTTCCTGCTGTCGCAGTGGATCGCGCCCGGACCCTTCGAGCTGCGCGCCCAGGTGCAGCTGCTGGAGCGCGGACTCAACGACGGCAAGATGCTGGGCTTCCTGGACGCCGCCGGCCGCTATGTGCAGATCACCCTCGACGACGAGCCGGACCGGCTCACCCTCCTGACCGGCCGCAAGTACTTCCGGGCCGAGGGCATTCGCGGCACGTGGAACGTGGAGAGTTCGGCGGACCTGCCCATGGAAGAGGGCGCCTGGTACGACGTGGTCTGCCGGATCGACGGCTCCACCTTCACGGCCTCGGCCGGGGAGGCGCGGCTGAGCCACCCCTTCGAGGTCGAGTTCCCCGTCTTCCTGTGGCTGGAGGTGCAGCGCACGGGCGGGGCCTTCCGGGGGCTGAGGGTGTCGAGGTTCTGAACCTCACGACGACGCCTGGCGCTCGCGGGCCTTCGCCTTGACCTTCCCGGCCAGTTGCTTGAGATCGGCCTCGTACTCGGAGAAGCCCCCGGCCTCGATGGCGTCGATTCCTCGCTGCACCTCCGCGCGGAGCATCTCGAGCTTCCTCGCCCGGCTCTCGTCGAACTCTTCCTTCGATACCTGCATTCTGCGTGCCTTTCGCGACAGGGCCTGACAGGTCAAGATAACGGGAGCAGAGCCCATGAAGAACCTCATGTCCAACTCCGGCAGCACCCATTCAAGTGCAGTCCTGGTCTTCGCGGCTTTTGCGCTGAATGGCCTCGCAGCCGGCACCACCACGGAGAGAGCAATGGCATCGGAAGCGACGAACGCGGATTCCGCGGCAGGATCGGGCCGCGTGCAACTCGACCTGCAGACCCCGACCACGGGCAGCTTCGCCGGCTGCCTCAAGCCCGCCCTGAACGCCGCCGGCGTCGACTGGTCGCTGGACCACCTGCGCGGCTACCTCGGCCCCGCCTTCGCCTTCAGCATGAAGCCCGACGGCGGACACCTGAACCAGGCCGACAAGTACGAGTGGCACTACTTCTACGGCATGCTCGACTTCCTCGAGCACGAGAGCATCAGCGTCGCCCTCAAGGGAGTCCTGGCGGTCTCGCCGGAGGAGCACGACGCCGCCAAGGCCCGCGGCTGGGAGATGGTCCGCCGCGCCCTCGACGACGGTTACCCCGCCATCGTCTGGCAGGCCATGACCTTGGAGACGAAGCAGTCCGGCCGGCGCCCCATCCCGTTCCTGTGGAGCCTGATCACCGGCTACGACGAGGAGGCCGGGACCTACAGCGCGCACCACGGCGCCGCCGGGAACTTCACCATCGGCTGGGACGCCTTCGGCCACTCCGATCCGGTGAACTGGTTCTGCGTCATGGTCTTCCGGCCGCTGACGGAACCCTTCGACGGCGCCGCCGCCAGCCGCAAGGCCGTCGAGCACGCCCTCGAGGCCTCCCGGGGGGAGCATCCCGGCGGCCCCGGTACGGCCCACGGACTGGCCGCCTGGGAGATGTGGCTGCAGGCCTTCCGGGACGGCACCGTCGACGTCCACGCCGTCGGGGGCCACGCCGGCTTCCTGGTGCCGGCGCGCCGGGCCGCGGCTGTCTACCTGCGGGACATCGAGCCCTACTTCCCGGAGTCCGCCCGCCCGGCGCTGCGGGCGGCGGCCGACAGCTACGACCGCGCGGCGGCGCGGATCTCGGATTTGCGCGCCCTGTGCGCGACGGATGATCCAGACCCGGAGCGGGCTTCCGACGTCCTCGCTTCCGCCCTCGAAGCGGAGCGCGCCGCCCTGGCGTCGCTGCAGCAGGCCCTGGATACCCGTTAGCAGCCACGGCCGCCTCGACATGAAGCTGAAGGACTCCATGGAGCTGGGCGGCCGCCACCTGCTGGGCTGGCTCGACCCGGAGCGGGACCACCTGCCCGCGGGAAGCTGGGCGATCACCCACGACCTCGGCCGCTGGTGGGACGCCATGCTGCGCCTGGAGGCGGCCACCGGGTTCGTCATCCCCGGCCACCTGGAGGGCGCCAGCCTGCGCAACCTGCACTGGCTCACCGACAATCCGGACGGCCTGCTGTGGGTGCCGCGCGGGCTCGACTGGCAGAAGATGAAGTTCGAGTTCCACAGCTTCCGCGAGGGCATCCTCGCCTTCGCCGCCCTGGCCCGCTTCCGCAACAGCGCCTGGGCGAGGCAGGCCGGGCGCCGCTACCTGGAGTCGATCGACCGGGGCCTGCGGCCGGACGGCTCGTGGGACGTGAACGCCTTCGCCTACATCGACGAGTACCGGCGCGGCGACAACCTGGAGCCCGGCCACACGCCGGAGAACGAGACCCGCTTCCAGCTGACCGTCTCCCACGGGCGCTGCATCGAGGCGCTGATCTGGTACCACCGCTGGACGGGGGACCCCCTGGCCATGGACCTGGCCCACCGCCTGGCGGCGTTCCACCTGACCTACTCCACCACCGAAGAGGGCGCCGTCCCCGGCCATCTCGCGGCGGCGGACAGCGCCCAGGGGGACCGGCAGTCCTACCTCTACACCTTGTGCGGCCTGCTGCTCTACGGCGTCACCACCGGCCAGGCGGAGTACGTCGATGCAGTGGTACGCACGTACCGCACCGGTGTGCCGCGGATCGTCAACGAGTGCGGCTGGGTGGCCCACGACCTCGGGCGCCTCGTCTTCCCCGACGAGACCGGGAATCCGCTGGCCAACACCGAGTCCACGGGGGCGGCGGCGCGGCTGGCCCTGTGGATGGGCATCCACCACGACGCCGCCTGCTACGACGACGTGGAGCGCCTGGTGCGGGCGCGCCTCTTTCCCGGACAGACCACCGAGGCCGACCTGCGCGACCTGCCCGAGGAAGCGCGTGACCCGAAGGCGATCGGCGGGTGGGGGGGCAACGACTACCCCCACGCCGGCAAGGGCTGCAACCCCAGCGGCACCGCCGAGATCGTGCACACCATGAGCGCCATCTACCGGAACGTGGCCAGCCGCGGTCAGAACGGACTGTCCGTCAACCTGCACTTCGACTACGAGGACGCGAGCGTGCGGGTGGTCGTGGACCGCGCCGAGGACTCCCGGCTCACGGTCGTGCCCCGGGCCCGCGGCGACATCCGGGTGCGGGTGCCGGGCTGGGCGCCGGAAGGGAGCGTGCGGATCACCGTCGACGGGAAGGCCGTCCCCGTGCGCCGGGTCGGCGCCTACGCCTGCCTGACGCGGGAGCAGGTCGGCGCGGGCAGCGAGATCGTCCTGAGCCACGACCTGCCGGTGCGGCGGACCCGGGAGACGATGCCGGCGGGGGAGGCATACGAGTTCGCGTGGAAGGGCGACGAGATCACGGGCGTCCATCCGAACGAGCAGCCCCTGCCGTTCTCTATCCCACCCTGGACGATCCGGAGGGGGCGGAGGACGGGGCCAGCGGATCCGGGGCGACCCCCGGGGTCGAAGCCTGGTTCGCGGCGGTCCGCTCCCGGGACCTCGACCGGGTGAGGGCGGTCCTCGACGCGGAGCCCTCCCTGGTGGACCGGCGGATCGCCGACGTGTTCGCCGAGCCTTGGACGGAGGCCGCTCCCGGGGATCGCAAGAGCAACACGGCCCTGCACTGGGCGGCGGTGCGCGGCTGGGGGAAGGCCTCTCTCGCCGGCCTCGCGCAAACCCTCGTCGACTACGGCGCCGACGTCGACGCCATGGGCTACAACGGCAACAAGGGGGTGGCGCCCGCCGTGGTCCTGGCCGCCTGGGAAGGCGACCTCGAGGTGCTGCGCGTGCTCCTGGAGAACGGCGCCGATCCCAACCGCCCGGCCTCGGCCGAGTCGGCCCTCTACGCCGCCATCGAGCACACGGAGCCGGATGCGCCCGAGCCCAACAAGGTGAGCCTGCTGCTGGAGCACGGCGCCGAGCACGACATCTTCACCGCGGCCATGACCGGCCGCACCGACCTCGTGGAGTCGCTGCTCGACGAGTACGACCCGCTCCTGGAGCGCCGCAGCCTCAAGCGCAACCGCACGCCCCTGGAGGAGGCGGTCCACTTCGGGCGCTGGTTGACGGCGGAGCGGCTCGTCGAGAGGGGGGCCACCGTCTCCGTCCACGCGGCCGCGGCCATGGGCCGGACCGATCTCCTGGCAAGTATCCTGGATGAAGA
Organism: uncultured Gemmatimonadaceae bacterium; assembly: GCA_964512165.1. Taxonomy (GTDB): domain Bacteria; phylum Latescibacterota; class UBA2968; order UBA8231; family UBA8231; genus UBA8231. Next base: position 6,894 of record CAZEHQ010000187.1, read on the forward strand.
GGGGGAGCAGCTGGAAGCGCGGGACGACAGCCAGGAGACGCCCCTGCTCATGGCTGCCCGCCACGGCCGCGCCGAGGCCGTCGAGTTGCTGCTGAGCAGGGGTGCCGAGGCCAACACCGAGAACCGATGGCAGATCGGCGCCCTGCGCGAGGCGGTCGGGGGAGGCCACGCGCGGGCGGCGGAGCTGCTCCTGGCGGCCGGCGCCGATCCGGCGAAGGTCGACCGCGCCGGAAAGACCGCCGGCGAGCTGGCCGATCCCGGGGACCGGGCGCTGATCGAGGTGCTCGACCGCTACGGCGCCCGATGACACCGGGACAGACGAAGGGGTTCTGGCAGCGGGCCTTCCTCGCCGAGGAGCAGCGGCCGCTCACCCCCGCCGAGTCGGCGCTGGCCATCGCCGCCACCTACGGCGCGGCGTACTCGGAGGAGAAGAGCTTCAGCAGCTACACGCTGAAGGCGCATCACTTGTCTCCCGACGTCGGCCGGATGACGGAGCTGATCGAGGCGGAGCCCGGCCTCCTCGAGTCGATCGGCCCGGCCCTTGCCTGCCTGACCACAACCCTCCCCGGATGCGCGGCGAGCCTGAAGCTCCTGCTGGAGCGCGGTGTGCCCCTGCGCATCGACCCGGGGGAGTACAACGTCCTCCACGAGGCCAGGGCCGAGACGGCGCGGGTCGTCTTTGAGGCGGGCGCCGCCGACGCCACCGGGGTGGCGCCCACCGTCCACACGGGCTGGCCGAACAACGTCTCCCTGCTCTACTGGCCCGCCGTCTTCGGCGGCAGCGAGGACGCGGTGGAGCACGTCGAGGTCCTCCTCGACCACGGCGCCGATCCCGAGGTCAGGATCCAGGGCAACGGCGAGCGCGGGAACACGGTCCTGCAGGAGGCGGTCTCCCCCTACGGTCCCGGGCAGGAGGGGAAGCGGCGCGTGGCCCGCAAGCTGATCGAGCGCGGCGCCTTCTACGACGTGCTCTCCGCCTGCGGCCTGGACGACCTGGCCCGGGTGCGGGAGTGCGCTCGCGAGGCCGACGTCGTCGGCTGCAGGGGCGAGGCGGAGATGACGCCCCTGCACTGGGCGGCCCGGGCGGGTGCCATGGATTGCACTGGGTGGCTGCTGGCCCGGGGCGCCGAGATCGATGCCGTCACCAAGGCCGGCAACACGCCGCTGCACCTGGCGGCGGAGCGGGGCGCGGCCGAGGCGGTGTGGCTGCTGGTCGGCCGCGGCGCCGACATGAGCGCCCAGGACAAGAAGGGCCGCACACCCCTGCACCGGGCGACCTACAACGGACACGTCGACGCCGCCGAGGCGCTGATCGTCTGCGGCGCCGACACGACGATCGAGACGAGGACGGGCAAGACGCCCCTGCAGTTGGCCCAGCTGGACTGCAGGTTCCTGCGGGGCGGCTGAGGGGATCCCGCCTCCCGGCGGTGGTCTACCTCAGGTGGCAGCCGTCCGCTGCCCGGACCAGGAGTTCCCCGCGCCAGGGGGATCAGATCCGCGCCGGCGCCAGGGTCCATGCCTGCAGCGAACTCACCCTCGCCTCGCCCCCGCGCACGAAGAGGCTGATGCCGGTGCTGTCTCTCCGCGTCGGATAGATGCGCTGGGTCACGCACTGCCGGCGGTTGGCGAAGACCTCGAGGATCGAGCGGTCGAGGAAGATGCGCAGGGTCAGCGCCTCCCCCGGGTCAGCTCCAACGGCCCTTCCTGGGCGGTGACGTACTGGTCGCTCCCGGCAAGGTGCGGCTGCGGCTGGCGGTAGCGGGTGTAGCGGATCCCCCGGTCGAGGGTCGACCGGCTGACGTCGATCCGAAGCACCGCTGCTCCCGAGTCCCAGGAGACGGCGGTCTCCTCCTCGCCTCCCGGGGAGCGCCGCACCTTCAGGCCCACCTCCCGCGCCTCCCGGGGATCGATCTCGACGGCCAGCTCCAGGCAGTCGCCGCCGATCCCCTCGACGGGCACCTCGGAATCGGCGGCCAGGTCGAGGGACCCCGGCCGGCGGTGATCGAGGCGCAGCACCTCCAGCTCCGGGACGGGATCGATCTGCAGCCGGCCGCCAGGCCCCAGGGACAGCACCCGCGGAGCGGTCATGACCCCGGACCAACCGGATGCGCGCTCCGCATCGACGCCGCGCAGCTCGCGGATCCAGTCGAGGAAGATGCGCCGGCCTCCGGCGTCCAGCAGGGTGCGGGGACCGCCGAGATGACCGCCTTCCCAGCTCATCCGCCCGTGGACGTCCGGCAGGAAGCGTTCCCCCCGGAGCCGGCCGATG
>CAZEHQ010000188.1:0-621 GCA_964512165.1 uncultured Gemmatimonadaceae bacterium
CCATCGCCACGGGGCTGAAGTCGGTGAACCCCGACCTGTCGGTGTGGGTCATCACCGGCGACGGCGACGGCCTCTCCATCGGCGGCAACCACCTGCTGCACTGCATCCGGCGCAACGTGGACGTCAAGATCGTGCTCTTCAACAACCAGGTGTACGGTCTGACCAAGGGCCAGTACTCGCCCACCTCCCTCCTCGGACACCGCGGCAAGTCGACCCCCTTGGGTTCGATCGACTACCCCCTCAACCCGATCTCGGTGGCCATCGGCGCCGAGGCGACCTTCGTGGCGCGCACGCAGGACACCCACACCAAGCATCTGCAGGAGGTCCTGCGGAGGGCCGCCTCCCACCGCGGCACTGCCTTCATCGAGGTCTTCCAGAACTGCGTGGTCTACCACCCCACCGCCTGGGACCACACGACCAAGGCCGACCTGCGCGACGACAACATCCTCTATCTCGAGGACGGGGAGCCGCTGATCTTCGGCAAGGACCGCGACAAGGGCATCCGCGTCAACGGCATGGTCCCCGAAGTCGTGCCCCTGGGCGACGCCGACCCGGGGGAGCTCGCCGTCCATCGCGAGGATCTCGACAACACCAGCTACGCCTACATGCTCAGCCGCATGC
>CAZEHQ010000188.1:631-9084 GCA_964512165.1 uncultured Gemmatimonadaceae bacterium
GCTCCACCCCGAGTTCCCCCAGCCTTTCGGCGTGCTGCGGTCCGTGGAGCGGCCCTCGTACACGGACCTGCTCGTCCACCAGGTGGAGGAGTCCCGCTCCCGACAGGGGGGAGGCGATCTCGCCGCCCTGCTGCACAGCAGCGACACCTGGACCGTGGAGTGACCCCCTTGGAGGCCGCCTCCCAAGTCGCCTTGTGCCCGGCCTGTGGGCACGCCAACATGGCAGGGACGGACCCGTGCGAGGAGTGCGGCCAGAGCCTGGTCGCCCCCGCGGAGGTCGAAGAGGGGGAGTCCTCGATCCTGCTGCAACCGCTTCTGAGCCTCAACCCCCGCCTTCCCGAGAGCGTCGAGCGCCACACCTCCCTGGCAGAGGCGATCTCGCGGCTCAAGGGCCGCAACGTGGGCTGCGTGCTGGTCACCAACCCCGGCGGCGAGCTCGTGGGGATCTTCACCGAGCGCGATGTGCTCTACCGCGTGGCCGGCCTGATCGAGGACCTGGAGGCGGTGCCGTTGGAGAGCCTGATGACGCCCGGACCGACGGCGCTGAAGCCCTCCGACCCGGTAAGCCGCGCCCTCCACATGATGGCGGTCCACGGCTTCCGCCATGTGCCGCTGGTGGACGAGGACTGGTGCCCCGTGGGATTCATCTCCCTGCGGGACATCCTCATCTTCATGGAAGAGAACTTCACGCGCCCCGGGGACGATCGCTGAGCGTGTCCGTCCCCGCGGGGCGAGGGGAGCAGCCCATGAGGCGGATATCAGGCTTTGCCGCCGCCCTCGGCCTTCTCTTCGGGGCCCTTCCGGCGGCCTCGGAGCTCGCCGACGTCGAGCTGGACAAACCCAGGACCGTAACCCAGAGGGAGTGGCTCAGCCTGCGCCTGCAGGTGCTCGGGCTGCAGGTCTCCTATCCCGCCTACCGCGTCGGGCTCGAGCTCGCCGAGGGCAACAAGGTGCGCTTCGTCCTGTGGATCAGCACCCCCATGGCGGAGCATCTTCAGGAGTCCGGCCGCCGGGAGTCGGCGCGCCTCCTCACCTACCATGCCGAGGGCATTCGCACCCGCGTGGAAGAGATGCTCGAAGCGGACTTCCCGAACCTGTGGAAGGGCTACCAGGAGCGCTCCGACTTCGGCGGCCAGTTCATGGCTCCGGGCGACGAGGTGGAGGACCCGCCTCAACGCTGGGCGCGCTGGCACAAGGGCGCCTTTCGCTGGGACTGAAGGTCCCTGACCCCTCACTCGGGGTCGCGAGTCGATCCGATGCCCTCCACCGATTCGGCCAGGGTGATCGCCTTGTCGATCACCGGCCTCTCGGTGGTGATGATCCAGCCTTCGATCGTCTCTCCAAAGACGACGATCTGCTTCGGCACCGCCTCGATCACCCCGGCCTTGCCGCCGTGCCGCTCCCGGTCGACGCAGAAGAAGGTGTGACGGCGGGTCACGCCTCTCTCTTCGATCTCCGTCCCTGACATTCTCAGCTCTCCCGGCCGTATCCCTGGACCGTCTCGACCAGCCGGACCACGCTGGCGTACGGAGTCTCCGGATGGACCCCGTGTCCCAGGTTGAACAGGTGAGGGTACCCCTCGGTGGTCCGCAGCAGCCGCCGGACCTCCTCCTCCACCCGGTCGGGGTGGGCGAAGAGCCGCGCCGGGTCGAGGTTTCCCTGCAGGGGGACCCGGCCCTCCCAGCGGCGGAACAGGGCGCCCAGATCGGTGCGCCAGTCCAGGGAGAGGACATCCGCGCCGACCCGGTCGAGGGCGTCGACGAGGTGGGCGGCGTGGTTGGCGTAGTAGATGGCCGGCACGCCCAGGGCGTCGAGGTGGCGGAAGATGCGTTGCAGACGGGGGAGGACGACGGACTCGAAGTCCGCCAGCGACAGGCTCCCCACCCAGGTGTCGAACAACTGCAGGGCCTGGGCGCCGGCGCGAACCTGCATGGACAGATAGTCGATGCTCACCTCGGTGAGCCTGTCGAGCAGCCCCAGGGCGGTGGACGGGTCGCACTGCAGCAGCCGCCGGTAGCCGCTGAACTCCCGCGAGCGGGGCCCGCCTTCGGCCATGTAGGTGGCCAGGGTGAAAGGCGCCCCCGCGAATCCGATGAGGGGGACCTCCGCGGGGAGCCGCTGGCGCACGCGGCCGATCGTCTCGGCCACGTGGCCGAGGTCGCGCTCGGAGTCGATCTCCCGGAGCCGTGCCAGGTCCGCGGCGCCGGCCACGTGGTACTCGAGGACCGGAGCGGGCGAGAAGGTGACGGCGCAGCCCATGGGATCGACGGGCGTGAAGATGTCGGCGAAGAGGATGGCGGCATCGACGCCGAGGAGCTCGATGGGCATGAGGGTTACGTCGGCGGCCACCCCGGGATCCCGGAACATGGCCTCCATCGAGCCGATGCGCTTCTTGAGATCGCGGTACGGGGCGAGGATGCGTCCGGCCTGACGCATGAGCCAGACCGGACGCCGGGGGCCGGCCCGTCCGCGGCAGGCGGTGAGAAACAGGGGCTCTTCGGCGGGGGTCAACGCGCCGGCCGGAGGATCACTTCCCGGGCTCGATCATCCACTCGGGAAGGGTGATGCGGTAGCGGCAGACATCCTCCTGCGGCGCCAGACGGATGCCCTCCGCCGAGGCGTTGGACGACACCACTTCCGGCTCCTCCGCATCGTCCCGGAAGGCGAGGACCCGCAGGGGCGGCATGCGGCGGTCCTTCCACAGGTGGGTGGGGTCGACCTCGAGGGGCTCCTCGCAGTCGAGGGGGTAGACGTCGATGACCCAGTCCTCGTGGGTGAGGACGGCGGCGCCGTCGAGGGTCAGGGGGCCCATGGTCATGCGGTGGCCCCGAGTGTCGCAGTAGAGATACTCGGCACAGGCGGCGTAGTCGATCCGCCCCGATCCGGCATCGGCCGAATAGACGAGGAGGCCGCCGGGACCCCGGGCGAGGAAGGAGGCCGGCGGCAGACGGTAGGAGGTCTCCTCGTCCGCCTCGATGACCCACTCCTCCTCGCGGGCGCCGTTGACGTGGACCTGCAGGCCGTTGGCGTAGACCACGCGGATCTGGCTGAGCTCATGAGCGCCGGCCACCAGGGCCTCGGTGGTCTCGAGCAGGTTGCCGCCGCGCTGGTAGTGGATCGATTCGGGCCTCACCCCCAGGTAGTGGTCCTGGAGAGCGTGCAGCATGTAGTAGGTCTTGGCCACCGCGGGCAGGCCCCATCGCTCCAGGTCCGGCAGCAGTCCGGCGTGGCCGTAGGCGACGACGGCGGCCAGGTAGCGGTCGAACCAGGCGCTGCGGGCGTGGCGCTCCTCCGTGGGGATCGTCTCGCCGTAGTACTCCTCCGGGGAGCCGAGGCCGGCGTCGGTCTGGCGGTCGTGCAGCCAGCCGAGAGCGAAGTCGACGAGGAGCGGCTGCTGCGCCGGGGACTCGCCCCGGAGACAGCCCACCGCGCCCGAGAGCAGGCCGGCGTACAGCCAGTGGTTGCCGCCGTCGGCCACCACCGGAACGTCCTGCCGGCGGAGGGCGGCGAGCAGCTCCTGCTCGCACTGCCAGGTGTGGCGGAAGCTCGCGGGCGCCGCCAGGCGGACGTCCCGGTCGAGACGGGTCCAGGGCGGCGCGGCGGCGTGATCGGTGAGGTACACCGCCGAGGCCCCGTAGCGCTCGACGAGCCGCTCGACGCGTCCCGGGGCCAGAGGCGCGGCCGCTTCCGGCTTGAGCAGGTAGCGCCCCGGGCCGGTCACCGTGTAGTCGCCCGACTCGTCGAGGGCGGCGGGGGCCTCCGGCCACGCCTCGTCGAGGGGGGAGATCTGCCGGAAGGAGGCGTTCAAGGCGTACTCGTAGCCGAGCTCGCGAACCGCCTCGAGGTACTCCAGGAAGGCGTCGTCGCCGCCCTTGGCCTCGGCTCCCACCGTGTCGATGGCCGGGCCCCCGAGGCCGTCGTGCCAGGTCGACTCGGGATGGAGCACCAGCAGGTCGCGCAGGCCGACCTGGCGGTACATGCGCAGGCGCTCGTAGGCCTCGATGTAGGCCTCCTCGCCCGCCTCCATCTCCGGCAGCTGGCACCAGATCGACCGCTTGGAGAGCGGCGCCGGCCCCTCGGCTTCGTCCACGGGGGGACGGGACGGCAGGACCTCCTCGAACCGGCGCGACACCGTGAGGACCCAGCGTTCGTGCAGGGTGGCCCGGCGGCCGTCGGAAGCGGGCAGGTAGCGGCAGCCGCCGTTCAGGTGCATGAGCTGGTCGGCCTCGGCGGGGACCGCGTGCAGGGAGGAGGCCCGGGACCGGCACCAGTCGAGACAGCTGCTGACGAAGACTCCGGAGGTACACAGCACGTTGGGCTGCCGGTCTCCGAGATTGAGGTAGGGGACCTGAATCAGGCGCGGATGGATCGCTCCCACCACGTACCCGAGCTCGACACCGGAGGCCCGGCCGCCGCCGCCTTCGAGCTCGACGACGAGGGACTTGCTCTGGATGTGGATCCGGTAGAGAAAGTCGGCCAACTCGCTTCCCCGGCGGAACTGCCACCGCGCCTCGACGGCGTCGCCCACCCGCTCGCAGCTGACGAAGTGGCGCTCGATCTCCTCGTCCTCGGGGCTCCACTCCCGCCCTTCCATGGAGACGGTGATGCCGCCGTCCTCGGCCAGCTTGATGGCGTCGCCGTTGTTGATCTCCACCTCGAAGTCGGAGAGGTTCCCCTCGATCGGGGTGTACACGTAGCGCACCACAGCCGACAGGGAACGCGCCTCGAAGACGAAGGAGATGCCGTCCTTCTGGATGGAGTTCGTCACCTCCTCGGAGGTGGTGGGCTGCATCGAGGCGGGCTCCCCCGAGGCCGCCGGCGGGAGGGGCTGGGTGTCCTCCGCCTCGAAGGCGAGCCCCGAGAGGGTGATGTCGGCGGTCTCGCGGTGAAAGAGGCCGCGGATCGCCAGCCCGGCGACGCTCGCTCCCGAGGGCAGGGTGCGGCGCAGCAGGTGACGGCCGGAGAAGTCGAGCCGGCCCATCGATCGCTCCTGGCCTCCGCCCAGGAGGACGAACAGCTCGGGCGCCTGGGAGTCGCCGGGGCCGGGGGCCTCGATCCACAGCCGGAGGGCGGCCGTGCCGGCGGGAACGGGGAGTGGGTGCGGGGCACCGACGACGGCCTCGCCGGCGCCGGTGCAGGAGATGAGGAGGCCGGTCTCACCCTCGGGCGAGGCCTCGCCCGACAGTCCTTCCCGGAAGTCGACCTCCCAGGAGCCGGCATCCTCCACCGGGGAAAGGCCGGGCTCCGGCCCCGGTCCCGCCTCGGCGGGACCGGGACGTCTGGCAGTCTCGATCTCCTCGCCGAGGTGAGAAAGCGTCATGACATCCTTCTGATTTTCGGGGGCTGCCGGGCGGCAGGTGAATTCGATTCCGAACGGAAACAGATGAAGCTAGACGTTCTCCTCGAGGTGTCAAGCAGATCGGGCCTCAAGGAGCCTCGCCCTGGGTCTCCTCCATTTGTCGACAAGGTTGATATGCAGGGGGCTAATCGATTGCGGAAGAATGAATTGAACGCATGTCCCCATTGGTTTGACAGGAGCGGGGGACACCCATACACTCGCTGTCATGGATCGCTCCCGCATCCGCAACTTCTGCATCATCGCCCACATCGACCACGGCAAGTCCACCCTCGCCGACCGCCTCCTGGAGAGGACGGAGACCCTGGGCGCCGAACAGATGCAGGCCCAGGTCCTCGACAGCATGGACCTCGAGCGCGAGCGCGGGATCACGATCAAGGCCCACGCCGTGCGCATGCAGTACCGGGCCGCCGACGGCGGCGAGTACCAACTGAACCTCATCGACACGCCGGGTCACGTCGATTTCACCTACGAGGTCTCCCGCAGCCTGGCCGCCTGCGAGGGCGCGATCCTCGTCGTCGACGCCACGCAAGGCGTCGAGGCGCAGACGGTGAGCAACCTGCTGCTGGCCATGGACCACGACCTGGCGATCATCCCCTGCGTCAACAAGATCGACGTGGCGGGGGCCGACGTGGCCGCCGTGGAGCAGCAGATTCTCGATCTCGTCGGCGGCGACCGCGGCGAGATCCTGCCGATCAGCGCCAAGGAGGGCACCGGCGTCGAAGAGGTGCTGGCGGCGGTGGTCGAGCGCATCCCGGCGGCGGCGGGCTCGGCGGAGGCTCCGCTCCGGGCGCTGGTCTTCGATTCCCTCTACGACAACTTCCGCGGCGTGATCTGCTTCATCCGCATCGTCGACGGCTCCCTCAGGAGGGGGCAGCGCGTGCGCTTCCACTCCACGGGCCGCGAGTACGAGGTGGAGGAGATCGGCATCCTGCGCCTGGGTCGGTTCGCCGCCGAGGAGATGGGGACGGGCGAGGTCGGCTATCTCATCGCCGGAGTGCGCGATCTCGGCGAGGCCCGTGTCGGAGACACGGTGATGGAGGCCGCGGGTTCCGGCGAGATCGAGCCCCTCCCGGGCTACCAGCCCCTCAAGCCGATGGTGTTCTCCGGCCTCTTCCCGGTCGACGCCGACGCCCACGCCGATCTGCGGGGCGCCCTGGAGCGCCTGCGGCTCAACGACGCGGCCTTCACCTTCGAGCCCGAGAACTCGCCGGCCCTGGGCTTCGGCTTCCGCTGCGGGTTCCTCGGTCTCCTGCACATGGAGATCGTGCAGGAGCGCATCGACCGGGAGTACCGGATCGACCTGATCACCACCCTGCCCAACGTGCGCTACGAGGTCCTGCGCACGGACGGCGGCATGCTGGAGGTGGAGAACCCCGCCCACCTGCCGCCTCCCGGCGAGATCGACGAGATCCGCGAGCCGATCCTCGAGGCGCAGATGCTGGTGCCCGCCGGGTACATCGGCCCGGTGATGCAGGTCTGCAACGAGCGCCGGGGCTCCTACCGGAACACGGAGTACCTCGACGCGAGCCGCGCCATCCTCCACTACGACCTGCCCCTGGCCGAGGTCGTCGTCGACTTCTACGACCGCCTAAAGTCCGTGTCCCGGGGATACGCCTCCTTCGACTACGAGCACAAGGAGATGCGGGCCGGGCCCCTGGTCCGTCTCGACATCCTGATCAACGGCGACCTCCTCGACGCCCTGGCGGTGATCATCCACCGCGACAAGGCCTACGAGTGGGGCCGGCGTCTGTGCTCCAAGCTCAAGGAGCTGATCCCCCGGCAGATGTTCGAGGTGGCCATCCAGGCGGCCATCGGCAACAAGATCATCTCCCGGGAGAGCGTGAAGCCCTTCCGCAAGAACGTGATCGCCAAGTGCTACGGAGGCGACGTGACGCGCAAGCGCAAGCTCCTGGAGCGGCAGAAGGAGGGCAAGAAGCGGATGAAGCAGGTGGGCAGCGTGGAGATTCCGCAGGAAGCCTTCCTGGCGGCCCTGCAGCTCGAGGAATAGGCGGCCGGGGACCGCCATGGCGAAGAGGAAGTCCTCGCGCGCCCGGCGCCGGAGATCGACGGGGTCCCGTTCCCGACGGCGTTCTCTCCTCCGGACCCTGGTCCTGGCCGGCCTCGGCCTGGTGGTTGTGAACACCCTCTTCCTGGGAGGGCATGCGGTGCGGACCGGAGGCATGGAGGACACCCTGCTGCCCGGGGACCGCCTGCTCTTCGAGAGGGTGACCTACGGCATCCCCATCCCTCTCGTCGGCGCCCTGCCCGCCCTCGGAGAGCCGTCGCCCGGCGACCTCGTCCTCTTCCGCGTCCCGGGGGAGCCGTACCGGACCTACCTCCAGCGCTGTGTCGCCGTGGCCGGTCAGAGCGTCGAGATCAGGAACAAGGCGGTCTTCGTCGACGGCGAGCGCTTCCCGGACCCCCCCCGGTCCAAGCACCTCGACCCCCGCATCCTGCCCGGCCGCGGCAGCCGCCGGGACAACCTGGGGCCGGAGCGGGTGCCGCCGGGCCACCTCTTCGTCATGGGCGACAACCGCGATCGCAGCCGCGACAGCCGGCAGTGGGGGTTCCTGCCGGTGGCCAACGTCGTCGGCCGACCCCTGGCCGTCTGGTTCTCGGCCGAGCCCGCCGGCCAGGAGGGGCGCCTGCTGTCCGGCCTGGCGAGCCTGCCCGGACGTCTGCGCTGGGGCCGGCTCGGGGCGGTGGCGCGATGACGGACTCCCCCCGGCGGCCCTTCGGCCTCTACGTCCACGTCCCCTTCTGCCCGCAGCGGTGCCCGTACTGCGCCTTCTCCGTGGTCACCGGGCGGCGGGCCGAGGAGGGCCTCTACGTCGACCGCCTGTGCGGCGAGATCGAGACCTGGGCCCGCCTGGGGGACCGCGGCGGGCTCGACACCGTGTTCTTCGGGGGCGGCACCCCCAGCCGCCTGGACCCCCGCCTCCTGGGCCGGATCCTGGAGACCGCCGCCCGCTTCCTGGGCCTGCGCCGCGGCGCGGAGGTTACCTGCGAGGCCAACCCCTCCACGGCGGAGGCCGGGCGCTTCCGGGACCTCCGGCGCGCGGGGGTGACCCGGCTGAGCCTCGGCGTGCAGTCC
>CAZEHQ010000189.1:0-9059 GCA_964512165.1 uncultured Gemmatimonadaceae bacterium
GCACGGACATGTACTGGGCGCGCAGCCGCGTCCTGGAGTACCTGAGCTTCGCCGGCGACCGCCTGCCCGAGGGGGTGCAGCCGCGCCTCGGTCCCGACGCCACCGGCGTCGGCTGGGTCTACGAGTACGCCCTCGTCGACACCAGCGGCCGCCGCGACCTCGCCGAGCTGCGCTCGATCCAGGACTGGTACCTGCGCTACGAGCTGACCAGCGTGCCCGGCGTCGCCGAGGTGGCCAGCGTCGGCGGCTTCGTCAAGCAGTACCAGGTGACCGTCGATCCCAACAAGCTGCTGGCCTATGGCATCTCGCTGCAGCAGGTGAAGCGCGCCATCCAGCGCAGCAACAACGACGTCGGCGGCCGTCTGATCGAGCTGGCCGAGACCGAGTTCATGGTGCGCGGCCTCGGCTACATCCAGTCCCTCGACGACATCCGCAGCGTGCCCGTGAGCGCCGGCCGCTCCGGGACCCCGGTGCGGGTGCGGGACATCGCCACCGTGCAGGTGGGCCCGGAGCTGCGCCGCGGCCTGGCGGAGTGGAACGGCGAGGGCGAGGTGGCCGGCGGCATCGTGGTCATGCGCTACGGCGAGAACGCCCTCGCCGTGATCGACGCCGTCAAGGAGAGGCTCGCCGAGTTGCAGGACGGCCTGCCGGAAGGGGTGGTGGTGGAGACCGCCTACGACCGCTCCGGCCTCATCCGCCGCGCCGTGGGCCACCTGCGCGAGAAGCTGGTGGAGGAGTGCCTCGTGGTGGCCGCTGTCTGCGGCCTCTTCCTGCTCCACTTCCGCAGCGCCTTCGCTGCCGTCTTCACCCTGCCCCTGGGCATCCTCGTCTCCTTCATCGTCATGTGGGGCCAGGGGATCAACGCCAACATCATGTCGCTGGGGGGGATCGCCATCGCCGTGGGGGCCATGGTCGACGCCGGCATCGTGCAGATCGAGAACGCCCACCGTCATCTAACGCGGGACCGGGGCCGCAAGGACCACTGGGCGATCATCGCCGCCAGCTCCAAGGAGGTGGGGCCGGCCCTGTTCTACTCGCTGCTGATCGTCACCCTCTCCTTCCTGCCCGTCTTCACCCTGGAGGCGCAGGAAGGCCGCCTCTTCAAGCCCCTGGCCTACACCAAGACCTACGCCATGGCCGCCGCCGCCATCCTGTCGATCACGGTGGTGCCGGTGCTCATCGGCTTCTGCCTGCGGGGCCGGGTGGTGGACGCCGACCGCAACCCGCTCAACCGGGGGCTGACGCGGGGGTACGTGCCGGTCCTGGACTGGCTGCTGCGCCACAAGGCCGCCACCCTGGCCGCCGCCGCCGCGGTCATGTTCGTCTCGCTCTTTCCCTTCCGCAGCGTGGTGGTGGAGCGCTTCGCCGACCGCCCCGGGAGCCTGGCGCACACCGCGCTGTCACGACTGCAGCAGCTCTTTCCGCTGGAGCAGATCGGCTCGGAGTTCATGCCGCCCCTGTACGAGGGGGATCTGCTCTACATGCCGACGACGCTGCCGGGGGTCTCGGTGACCAAGGCGCGGGAGCTGCTGCAGCAGACCGACCGCATCATCGGCACCTTCCCGGAGGTGGAGAACGTCTTCGGCAAGATCGGCCGCGCCGAGACCGCCACCGACCCGGCGCCGCTGTCGATGATCGAGACCACCATCACCCTGCGGCCCCAGGACGAGTGGCGGCCGGGCATCACCCCGGAGAGGCTGGTGGAGGAGCTGGACCGCGCCGTGCGCTTCCCGGGGCTGACCAACTCCTGGACCATGCCGATCAAGACGCGTATCGACATGCTCTCCACCGGCATCAAGACCCCCGTGGGGATCAAGGTGGCCGGCGACGATCTGAAGACCCTCGAGGAGGTGGGCCGGCGGATCGAGCAGGTGGTGCGCGAGATCCCGGGCACGGCCAGCGTCTACGCCGAGCGGGTGGCCGGCGGCAACTACGTCGACTTCGAGATCGACCGCGAGGAGGCGGGGCGTTACGGGCTCACGGTGGGGGACGTGCAGGAGGTGATCCTGTCGGCCATGGGCGGCATGAACATCACCCACACCGTGGAGGGCCGCGAGCGCTACCCGGTCAACCTGCGCTACGGGCGCGAGCTGCGCGACAACCTGCCCGCCCTGCAGCGGGTCCTGGTGGCCACGCCCGCGGGGGCGCAGATCCCCATCGGGCAGGTCGCCGACCTGCGCATCCGCAAGGGGCCGCCCGGCATCAAGAGCGAGAACGCCCGCCTCAACGCCTGGGTCTACGTCGACATCCGCGACGTCGACGTGGGCACCTACGTCGAGCGCGCCCGCCAGATCGTGGCGGAGGAGATCGACCTGCCCCAGGGATACAGCCTGATCTGGAGCGGCCAGTACGAATACATGGAGAGGGCCAAGGAAAGGTTGAGTCTCGTCGTCCCGGTGACCCTGGCCATCATCTTCCTGCTCCTCTTCCTCCACTTCCGCAGCGTCGCCGAAAGTCTGATAGTGATGCTGACCCTGCCCTTCGCCCTGGTGGGCGGGATCTGGCTCATCTACATCCTGGACTACAACATGAGCGTCGCCGTGGGCGTCGGGTTCATCGCCCTCGCCGGGGTCAGCGCCGAGTTGGGGGTGGTGATGCTGACCTATCTCGACCAGGCCCTGGAGGCCCGCCGCGGGGAGGGCCGGCTCCGGGATCGGGCCGATCTCGCCGCCGCCATCGTCGAGGGCGCCTCCCGGCGGGTGCGGCCGATCTTCATGACCGTGGGTTCGACGGTGGGCGGGTTGCTGCCGATCATGTGGGCCACCGGCGCCGGGTCGCAGGTGATGAAGCGGATCGCCGCGCCGATGGTGGGCGGGCTGGCGACGGCTACACTTCTGGCGCTGCTGGTGCTGCCGGCGGTCTATGCGCTGTGGCGGGGTTACCAGATGCGCGGCGGCGCGGAACCGACAACGGATACACACAGCCCCGAGAAGGAGACAGCCGAATGAAACGCGTGATGACCAAAGGGAAAGCCGCCATCGTCACGGCGGCGGTCGTTGCTGTGCTGGCCGTCGGCAGCTACCTCCTGCAGGGGCCAGGCCAGCCGCCTCCCCTGCCCCCGGACGGTCTCGCCCTCTACCGGACCTTGCTGAGGGAGATCCCGGAGGTCGTGAGCCAGGTGCCCTGCGCCTGCTGCAACCAGAGCCTTTCCTGGTGCTACGAGGGAGGGTGTCCCCCTACCTGACGGCAGTGCAACGAAGAGGGCCGTGACGCCTTCAAGTGGCACCACGAGGGAAAGGACATCGAGGAGATCAAGCAGCTGATCATGGCGAAGTACTTCCAATGAGAGAGGTCTGACCGCCGATGACTCCGACCGGCGACCCCACGACCATCACCCTGAACGTCGGCGGCATGAGCTGCGCCGCCTGCGTCGGCCATGTCGAGGCAGCGCTGCGCGGCGTCGAGGGAGTGGAATCCGCGGCCGTGAACCTGGCGACCGAGCGGGCCACCGTTCGCTGCAGGTCGGACCTGGCCGGCATCGGGGACCTCCGGTCCGCCGTCGAGGACGAGGGGTACTCGGTGCTGGAGGCGGGTACAGGTGAGGACGCTGCGGGGAACCGGGGACAGACCGCCGGGAATCGCGGAGAGATGGCTTTCAGCCTCGGGGTGGCGGCGGTCGTCATGTTGCTGCCCAAGGTGCCGTCCCTGCTCGCAGCTCTGCCCGTCCGCCTGGACATCCTGCTGCTCATCCTCGCCACCCCCGTGCAGTTCTGGGCCGGCAGAGGGCTCTACGTCGGGGCGTGGAAGGCCCTCCGGCGAGGCACGAGCAACATGAACACGCTCATCGCGGTCGGTACGACCGTGGCCTACGCGTACAGCGCCGCTGTCACCCTCTTTCCCCATGCTTCGGCTTTCGCCCACTACGAAGCCGCGACCTTCTTCGAGACCTCGACCGCGATCATCGGCCTTGTGCTTCTCGGCCGATACCTGGAAGCCCGGGCCAAGGGCAGGGCCTCCGAAGCGATCAAGGCCCTCCTGAGCCTGCGCCCGGAGCGGGCCAGGGTCATACGCGACGGCAGTGAAGTGGAGGTTCCGATCGAGGATGTCGGGGTCGGCGAGCAGGTCCGGGTTCTCCCCGGAGAGCGCATTCCGGTGGATGGCAAGGTGGCGGCCGGCGATTCCTGGGTCGACGAGTCCCTGCTGACGGGGGAGAGCATGCCGGTGCGCAAGGGGGAGAACGACGAGGTCTACGGAGCGACGATCAACACGACGGGGAGCCTGACCCTCGAAGCGGTGGGAGTCGGCGCGGACACACTGCTGGCGCGGATCGTCCGGCTGGTGGAGGAAGCACAAGGATCGAGGGCGCCCGTACAGAGACTGGCGGACGTTGTATCGAGCTGGTTCGTCCCCGCCGTCATCGCCGTGGCAGCGGTCGTCTTCCTCCTCTGGCTTTCCGTCGGGCCTGCTCCGTCCCATGTCTACGCCATGGCAGCGGCCGTCGCCGTGCTCATCATCGCCTGCCCCTGCGCCATGGGACTGGCCACGCCGACGGCGATCATGGTGGGCACGGGCCGGGCCGCGGAGTCGGGGGTGCTGATTCGCAGCGCCGAGGCCCTGGAGCGGGCCCACGAGACCGAGGTCGTGGTGCTGGACAAGACGGGCACGCTGACCACGGGCGTTCCGAAGGTGACCGACATCGTCGCGGGTGGACTCACCGAGAACGAGCTCCTGACCCTGGCGGGCCGACTCGAACGCGCCTCCGAGCATCCCGTGGGGAGGGCGATCGCCGCCGCGGCGCAGGAGCGGGGTCTTCCCGTGGAAGCCCCGGTGCACACATCCAGGGCGGTGCCGGGAATGGGCATCGTGGGTGAAGTGGACGACCGCCACATCGCGGTGGGCAGCCTCTGACTCCACGAGGAGGCCGGGGTCCCCGTGAACAGCCTCGTGGAGACCGGGCAGGAGCTGGCACGCTCGGCGAAGACGGTCTCCTACGTGGCCGTCGACGGCGAGGTCATGGGCGTGATCGCCGTTTCCGATACGGTCAAGGAGGGGATCGAGGACGCCCTGGCCTCGCTGAGGGCCCAGGGCGTTGACGTGCTCATGCTGACCGGAGACAGTCGACGGACGGCCGAGGCGGTGGCTCGCTCCCTCGGCATGGAGAAGGTCATCGCCGAGGTGCTGCCGGCAGACAAGGCCGACCACATTGCAGCCCTGCAACAGGACGGGACGGTGGTGGCCATGGTCGGAGACGGCATGAACGATGCGCCGGCCCTGGCGCGGGCGGACGTGGGCATCGCCGTAGCCACGGGAACCGACATCGCCATGGAGGCGGCGGACATAACCCTCATCCATGGGGACGTCATGGGCGTGGCCCGGGCGCTCTCCGTCAGCAGGGAGACGATGAGAACCATCCGGCAGAACCTGTTCTGGGCGTTTGCCTACAACGTCGCGCTGATTCCCGTTGCGGCAGGGGTCCTGTATCCCGTCTTCGCGGCCCAGGGAGTACCGGAGGTGCTTCGCCCGGTACTCGGGGAGTTCGGATTTCTCAACCCCATACTGGCGGCGGGAGCGATGGCCGTAAGCTCCGTCAGCGTGATTGCGAACTCATTGAGACTGAAGCGGATCAGGCTCTGAACCATGACCCGGATCCGCCCCCGCCGCCGCCATCGTGGACGTTCCGACGGGAGGCGGCTACCTGTATATTCGACGGGCAATGACCAGCCGCCGGAGGGTGGGTCCCGCTGGACGCTCGCAGAGGCGGCCGGCCACGGAGCGAGGCGACGATGACAATTGACAGAGAAGAACGAATGAGCTCCATCCGGGCGGGGGAGGACACCGAGCTCGAACTGAAGGAGATCGTGTTCCGGGGGGACCGAGTCTCCCTGGCCAGGGAGGAAGGACGCGCCGCGTCCCGGCTCGCCGCGGTATTCGTCAGCATGGCCAACACCAAGGGGGGCGAGGTCGTGATGGGCGTTCGCGACAGCGATCGAGTGCCCGTCGGGATCGACCCCGAAAAGCGTGATCTCCTGGAGCAGTTCGTCATCAATGTGGCGCTGAACAACTGCAAGCCGATGATCGTCCCGGCTTTGAACTGGGAGTACCTGCCCGGAGAAGGCGCCGCACCGAAGCTCTGTCTCATTGTCGAAATCCCCATGTCCAGGTTCGATGTACACCAGACCAGCGACGGGCGCTATCTTCAGCGATTGGGAAGCCACCGGCAATCCATCCCTGCGGAACGGCTGGCACGCCTCTTGAGTGCTCGTCGTCTGGCCGATCCCATAGAGGAACGGCCGGTCGTGGGAAGCGATCTGAACGACCTCAGCGAAGGTCGCCTGGAGAGATATTTCCGCGACCGCTTCCCGGACTGGTCCTGGCCCGAGGATCGGGGCTCTACCCTCGTGGCCCACAAGCTCGCCGTCGAGCTGGATTCGGGTGTGACGCTGACGCACCTCGGCCTGTTGCTCTTTGCCGAACAACCCGAACGGCACCTGAACGGCGCCTGCATCGATCTGGCCGCCTATGCCCACGAGGAACCCGACGGCAATACGATCGATACCAAGCGGATCGCCGGTCCCGTGCCGGAGCAGATCGCCCAGGCCCTGTCGTACATCCGGCTGTCTCCCCTCGTTCCAACCCTCTCCAGGAAGGATGGAGAGGGCCGCATGGACTATCCGAGCTACGTGGAAACGGCTCTCCAGGAGGCGGTCGTGAATGCCGTCGTCCACCGGGACTACGAGATCGCGGGGTCACAGATCATCATCCGCATGTTCCCCGACCGGATCGAGTTCCAGAATCCCGGCGCCCTCTACAACACGCTGACCATCGAGAACCTGTACGCGGGCTGTCAGCCTGTCCGCAGGAATCAGCTCCTGGCGGGATTCATGCGCGACTACAAGAGCGCCCTCACCGGCCGCAGCTACATGGAAGCGAGAGGGGAGGGGTTCCTGAACCTGGTCAGGGACAGTCTGCGTCTGTCCGGGCGCCGCCCCGAGCTGGAGCAGATCGGTGAAGCGACCCGGCTCACGATCTACGCCGCGCGCCATGAAGAGGTAGCCCAGGAACCATGACCCGGATCGAAGCGAACGTCCCCTTTGTCGAGCCGCCGGAGTGGGCCCTGCTCGAGCGCAGCCTCATCGACCTGATGGACGACTCGGTCGCCCCGATCATGGAGCGCTACGTCCACGGCGACGGCTCGGTCATGTGGCCGACGCGGGAGGACTTCACCGGCATCGACGGTCTCGACGACGCGTACGAGAGCTTCCACAACTGGCCCCTCTTCTACCTGATGGGAGGAGGGGACCACCTGCTCCAGTACTCCCATCTCGCCTGGGAGGGGATCACCCGGCAGTTCAGCCGCTACGACACCGGGCACGGTCACCCGATGGTGGTCAAGGAGTACGAGCAGGGGTACGACTGGATGCACCAGGGGGAGGGGTACGCCTTCTTCTACAATCTCTGCCTCGCCGACCCGGGAAACGAGCGCAACGCCGAGAGGGCGAGACGCTACGCCGGCTTCTACCTCAACGAGGATCCGGAGGCGCTCAACTACGATCCGGAGAAGAAGCTCATCAAGTGCGCCCACAACGGATCGATGGGCCCCGCCCTCCGCAACTTCGACAAGCACTACACGGTCTACCGCTACGACCAGTGGAAGCCGTGGCCCCTGCCCTTCCACGACCTTCCCGGCATCGACTCGGTGGAGGACCTGCAGAAGCCGGGCATGGAGGAGTTGATGGGGCGCACCCTCGTCGAGCGCATGGGCCGCGGCGACGTGGCCACCAACCTCGGCGCCACCACCCTGGTCACCAACGCCTGCCTCTTCGGGGGCGAGGCGAAGTACCGCGACTGGGTGGTGGAGTACACCGAGAGCTGGATGGAGCGCACCCGGCGGAACGGCGGCGTCATCCCCGACAACGTCGGCCTGTCGGGAAGGATCGGCGAGTACATCGACGGCAAGTGGTGGGGCGGCTACTACGGCTGGACCTGGCCCCACGGCTGGCACCTGATGGCCGACGCCGTGACCGCCGCCGCCGAGAACGCGGCCCTCATGTGCCGCGACCCCGGTTACATGGAGTTCCCGCGCTCGCAGATCGACCTGCTCATGGAGAAGGGGGAGGAGCGCGGGTCCACCCTGTACGCCCCGCATCACTACCACGACAAGGGGTGGGACGGGTTCGCGCCCATGCACCCGGCGCCGATGACGCACATCTGGCAGATGACGATGAGCGCCGCCGACGCGGACCGGCTGGTGCGGCAGCGCAACCACGAGTCCGAGGACTGGCGCCGCGTCCGCTCCCATGGCTCCAAGCACGGCGCCGGCCACGAGGCCGCCTGGTTCTCCTGGCTGCGGGGGGAGTATGCCGGGTTCCCGTGCGACATCCTGCGCCACAACCTCGCCCAGGTGCACCAGCGGCTGGCCTTCATGCGCGACGATCAACAGGACCCGGCGACCTACGGGGACTGGTACCTCCAAGTGCGCAACCCCGTCACGGTGGAGGGGCTGCTCCAGCTGACCATGGGAGGGCCGTTATACCTCTACACCGGCGGGTTGCAGATGGCGCGGCTGCGCTACTTCGACGGCCAGCGCCGCCGGCCGGGGCTGCCGCGCGACGTCGCGGCACTGGTGGAGGTCCTGGAGGAGGACCGAGTCGTGGTGCAGCTGGTGAACCTGAGCGCGACAGAGCCGCGGGAGATGGTGGTCCAGGCCGGGGTCTTCGGCGAGCACCGCTTCACGACCGCCTCCTGGCAGCAGCGCCGTTCTCTGAGCGCCGAGGAGGCCGCGGCCGGCCAGGCGCACGAGGAGCAGTTCCGGGAGGTGGTGCAGGGGCAGTTGGAGAACCGGAAGGTGGAAGTGAACGACCGGCAGTTCACGGTCGGGCTGGCGCCGGGCGCGGGGATCCGCCTTGACCTGGGGATGGAGCGGTTCGCGAACGAGCCTTCGTACTCCCTGCCGTGGTAGCGGTGACGCTTACGACGTGCTCCCGGACACAAACAGCACGGTGGATGTCATCGCTTATGCCTACGCCGGTGCAGACCCGCTCGCCCCGCCCAAACCGGGGTACTTCGTCTTCATCTTCAAGTTCATCGCCCGCCCTTCCAGGGATCGGACCCGACGACGG
>CAZEHQ010000190.1:0-4005 GCA_964512165.1 uncultured Gemmatimonadaceae bacterium
TGCAGGTCAACCTGGCCACGGCCTTCCTGGCCGCCGGCGTGGTGGCGCTCTTCGAGGACACCATCGCCCGGTTCACGGCCCTGGCCGTCTTCCTGCCGGTGGTGGCGGGCCAGTCGGGCAACACCGGCGCCCAGGCCCTGGCCGTGGCCATGCGCGGGCTGGCGCTGCGCGAGTTCCGTCCGCGCAGCTGGTTCCGGGTGGCCCGCAAGGAACTGCTGGCGGGGCTGATCAACGGACTCGCCGTGGCCCTGGTCACCGCCCTGGCGGCCTACCTCTGGTCCGGCGGCCTGGGGCTGCCCCTGGTGATCGCCACCGCCATGGTCTTCTCCATGGCCATGGCCGGCCTGACGGGGGCCCTCATCCCCGTGGTCCTCACCGTCCTCGGCAAGGACCCGGCCCAGTCGGCCTCCATCGTCCTCACCACGGTGACCGATGTCCTCGGCTTCCTGAGTTTCCTGGGGCTGGCCGCCCTGGCGGCCTCGAGCCTCGGCCTGGCCCTCTAGGGCTCGTCCCGCGAAGGGGTCGAGGCCCTCTCTTGGCAGAGCTGGGCGATCTCCGCGCCGATGATGAAGAGGATGGCCGCGAAGTAGAGCCAGAGGGCCAGGGCCACCGAGAGGACATAGGCGCCGTAGAGATACCAGATGGAAGCGAAGTGGCCCAGGTAGTAGCCGAAGAGCCACTCCGCCAGCTTCCACAGCAGGGCCGCCCAGAAGGCGCCGGTGGCCAGCGCCTTCATGCGGGGCCTTCGGGAGGGAACGAGCCAGTAGAGACCCAGGAAGACGGCGAGGATCAGGGCCGTGGAAGCCAGGTCGTAGAAGTGGGTCAGGTGCGAGTGCAGGGGTGACAGGGCGATCTCCAGGACCGCGGCTAGGATGGGCAGGGACAGGACCAGGAGCAGGAAGGCGCACAGCACCACGAGCACCAGGGCCAGGTCCTTCACCTTGCCCGCCGCGGCCGGCAGGGCCGCGCGAAGGAAGCTCCTCTGCTTCTCGGAGGTGCCCAGCTCCCCGAACCGGATCACGGGGGGCCATTGCCGCAGAACTCTCGCCAGCCCGCGCGGCTCGTGGCCGGAGGCCCGGAAAACCGTGTCGAGGATGGTCCTCATGCTGGTGAAGAGGCCGCTGACGCTCAGCATCAGGATCAACAGCCCGGAGACCCTGTACGCCTTCTTGAACTCGACCACGTCGGGGATTCGCGAGGAGAGGGCGTCCTTCAGGAACGTGGCCTCCTCCTGATAGGGGATGAAGACCTCCACCGTCTGGTTCAGCAGCCAGGCCAGGGAGGCCGTGTCGAGCACCGCGCCGAGGACGAAGAAGACGAGAAAGACCAGGGGGACGAGGCTCAGGAGGGTGGCGAAGGCGAGGCCGCCGGCGAAGAGGAAGAGGTGGTTCTCGCTCATGCGGGTGGCGAGGCCGCTCAGGTACCAGGCCAGGATGCCCTGCCCGGCTCCGTGGTCCCGGTCCGTCATCTCAGAAGGCCTGCCCCACCGAGAGGTACACCGACGGGCTGGAGAACCGCTCCCCCCAGCCCACGTCCAGGCGTATGGGGAGGCCCGGGTCCCACCGCAGGCCGCCCCCGTAGCCGTCGACCATGCTCGCCCACCCGGCCTCCCGGGGGCGGCGCCAGACGCCGGCGCGGTCCCAGAACGCGACGAGCCCGACCGGGCCCAGGCCCCGGTTCAGGCGCAGCTCGTTGCGCAGGTTGATCCCCGCCCGGCCGCCGCCGAGGGCCCCGATCGTGTCGCGGTTCACGCCCCGTACCGAGCCATCCCCTCCGAAGGTGATCCAGTAGGCCTGCGGCAGGTAGCGGTCGCGGCGCAGGGAACCGGTCACCATCCCCCGTACGGCATGGGCCCACACCAGCCAGGGACGGATGCGCAGGTAGTTGCGGGCCTCGGCCTCGCCCCTCAGGACCCGGGTCCGGTCGCCGCTGAACTCCCAGGCGAAGAGCCCCGCCAGGCGCACGAAGTCGCCCCGGGCCGGCGCGAGCTGGTTGTCGCGGGTGTCGCGCAGCAGCTCGATCCCGAAGTTCAGGGTGTTGGCGCGGTCCATCAGCAGCCGCCGCCAGGTGGCGTCGATGGGGATCCAGCCGTCGTCGTAGGGGAAGGCGCTGCCGCCCTGGGCGCGGCGCCCGGAGGCGCCGCCGAAGGGATCGTCGCCGTCAAAGGGGTCATCGCCGCCGAAGGGGTCATCGCCGCCGAAGCCGTCGCCATCGACGCCGGGATCGAAGCCGTCCTCCACCTCGCCGCCGTCGAGGTCGATGCGCCGCCCGACGAGAGGCTGAACCCGGGACCGCGTCCAGTCCGCTGTGAACGACGCCTGGTAAGTCCTCACCCCCTCGGCCCGCCGGAGGCGCGCCACGCTTCCCTTCACCTGCCACAGCCGCTTCACCGACGGGTAGCGGTACTCCAGACCCGAGACGAAGGCCGCCGCCTCCAGGGGGCCGGAGAACAGATCCAGCTCGTTGACGATGGAGTGGTTGGCCGCCAGCCGCGCGAACTGCACCGAGTCCGCGGGGTCGGCGCTCACCCGCGTCCGGCTCCAGTCGTCGGTCATCCCCGCCGTCAGGGTCAGATCGAGGTCGGACCCGAGGAGGCCGTTCTCGGTCAGGAACAGGGTCAACCCCTGCCGGGGGCGGCCCAGGTTGGCCTCGGTGCCGATGCGGTTTCCTCGGCCGAGGAAGTTCTCGTGACGCAGCCGCGCCGACAGGCCGGGCTCGTTGTTGTTGACGAAGGCCCGCGCCCCCAGGTGGCGGAAGGGGCGCTCCTGCAGGCGCAGGACCACGGGCTGCACGCTGTCGCCGGCGGCCTGCGCCGGCGTCTCCAGGGTCACCGAGCGGAACAGGCCGGTGCGGGCCAGGTTGTTGCGGGAGGCGCGCACCGCCTCCGGGTCGTAGAGGGCTCCCTCGCGGAAGGTGATCATCCGCCGGATCAGGGACTCCCGGGTATGGAGATCCTCGTCCGCCAGGCGCACGCGGCCGAAGTACATCTTCGGGCCCGGCTTCACCTCGAAGGTGACCGAGCCCAGCTGCTTCCCGGCGTCGAAGTCCAGCCGGTTGCGCACGGCGGCGTGTGGGAATCCCGCCTGGTTGAGCCGTCCCAGCAGGGCGCGCTCGTCGCGCAGCACCTCCCCGTAGCGCAGCACGTCCCCGGCTCGCACCCCCACCCGCGACTCCAGGTCGGGCAGCGCCGCCGTCCCGGGGGCCACCTCGATGTCGACCGCGGAGATCCGCCACTGCCGCCCGCTGTCGATCCACAGGTGCAGGTGCAGCCGGCCCTCGCCGTCGAGGTAGTACCGGCGCCTGACGATGTCCACGTCCATGTAGCCGCGGCTGCGGTAGAGATTCTCGATCTCCGACAGGTCGGACCGGTAGAACCGAGCCTGGAAGCGTTTCCCCACCCGCGTCGTCATCGCCGCCCGCAGGGCGTGGTTGGTGATCGGCTTGGCCTGCATGTGCTCGAAGTGGATGCGCTCCACCTTCGGATCTCCGAGGTCCCGCAGCTGCACGGCCCGCAGCGATCCCTGACCGGCGGCCGTTCCCGCCAGGGTCAGGGACAGCAGGAGAAGGGCGGGGCGCCTCATCTCAGAAGTCCTTGCCCACCTCGAGGCCCAGCCCGTAGAGCTCGTACTGGGAGTGGGCGGTGGCCTCGAGGAGGAGCCAGGAGGTGAACCCGTACTCGACCTCGAACTGGCCGAGGGAGGGATCCTTGGTGACCGCCTCGTAGCGGACCCACATGGGCAGGGGCCAGGTGAGGCGCTTGCCGATGCGCACGGAGGTCTCGCCGATGGTGCCCTGGGCCGTACCCGAGGGCAGCACCAGGAACTCGTCGAGGCCGGCCTCCTGCACCCGCGGGCCCAGCAGCAGCTGCCCCGCCGCGGTGTACAGGGCACCGGAGTAGTTGTACTGAGCCTCGTTGATGGTGCCGAAGGCGAGGAGCCCGAGGATCTGCCGGTCCGTGAGGCCGGGGGAGGTCAGCTCCGCAGAGGGGGCCAGGACCGTCCCATG
>CAZEHQ010000190.1:4015-8972 GCA_964512165.1 uncultured Gemmatimonadaceae bacterium
CCTCGTACTCCTCGTCGTCCTGGGGCACCGTCACCCGGGCGACGGCCTCCAGGTCGAACTCGGGATCGAGGAGGATGGGCTCGTGGAACAGATCGAGGATCGAGTAGGTGGGCACCAGCTTGTCGAGGACGACGCGTCCCCCCGGGGTGAAGGTGAAGGGCCGGCTGAGGAGGATCACCGTTCCTTCCTTGACCTCCAGCTCGCCCTGGAAGCGGGGCTTGTAGAACGTCCCGTAGACCCGCACCCGTCCGTCGACCTCGATGTCGGAGAGCTCGGACCTGGACTTCAGCTCCACGATGTCGATGTAGACGTCCATCCCGACCCCCCCGAGGAGCGGGTCCTGCACCGCCGGCGGCGGCGGCACGGGCTCGGCCAGCTCCACGAGCTGGATCTCCGACAGGGAGCGGTCGAGGAGGATGCTCCCCTTCACCAGGGAACCCTCCGGCTCGCCCGTCAGGGCCAGGTCGACATCGACCCGGGGAGCCGCGAAGTAGTCGCTGTAGTAGTAGGGCACCTCCCCCGACAGGCGGACCTCGTAGTCGATCTCCTCGACGCTGTCGACGTCGAGCCACCCCTCCATGCGCACATCGCCGCCGCCGCGGGTGGGGCGGCCCTCGAGGTCGACAAGCTCGCCCCGGGTGCCGCCCCCGGCCTTCGGCGCCAGATCGAGACGGCCCCCGGGGACGCGGTACCCCGGCCGGATGTCGATGAGGGAGAACGCCAGGTCCTCGACCTCCACCTGGCCGGTGACCCGCGGCCGGGACCGGAGAGAGTCGGCCGCCAGGTCGACCCGCACCCGCCCCGACAGGCTCTCCAGCGGCACCAGGTCGAGGAGGATCAGCAGGTCGATGCCCTCCGACCGCGCCGTCAGCGACAGGCCCTCCCAGAGGGGCCGGCCCTCGGCGAGGGGGACGTCGGCGGTCACCACCAGACTGTCCTCCACCGGGGTCACCCAGGCGGCGCGGCCGGAGCCGCGCCCGGAGCCGGACGACAGCCGCGCCTTCAGGTAGCCGAGGCCGTCGAGTTCGACCAGAGCCTCCGAGCCCACGGAGACCCCTTCCTCGCCCGGGACGAGCACGAGGCTCCCGTCGAGCCGGCCCGGCGGCAGGTCGGGGGCTCCCGGGGCGGCGAGGGTCAGCGCCTCCAGCTCCAGGCCGGCGAGACTCAGCCGGATCCCGCCCGCGTTCTCGCCGGCTCCACCCTCCAGGACCAGGCTCCCGGCCTCCTCGAAGTGCCCGACTTCGGCCCGTCTCCAGCCGTGGTCGGCTCGATCCGAGCCTGCTTCCAGATCGGGGTCGCGCCGGAAGATGAGCACGGGCAGCTCGAAGCCCTCGATCCTCGGGCGGCCCCGGGACAGGTGCACGGAGGCCGGTTGCGGGAGGCCCAGGCGCAGGCGCTCCCGCTCCAGGACCAGCTCGCCGAGTTGCAGACTCCCCGCCGCATCGGTCCAGCCGAACCTGTCGAAGGCCCGGTTCGCCGGCAGCGAGAGATCGGCCTCGGCGCTGAGCCGCAGTCCGGTGGAGTCCTCGAGGACGTGGGTGGCCAGCCACGAGGCGTCGAGGCCCTCGGCCCGCAGCCGCAGCCGCAGGCTGTCCCCGGCCGCGGCTCCCCCCTTGACCACGGAGGCCGGCGACTCCAGCCGCAGGGCCAGCTGCCCGGCCGCCGAGGTGTCCTGCCGCAGCTCGACAAGGGCCCGCAGGCTGTCCCCCAGGTCCAGGGTGGTGCTCACGGCGCCGATGGAACGTCCGTGGAGAGCGAGCTCCTCGAGGTCCGCACGGAGGGCGAAATCCGGGTCCGTGAGATCCCCCCGCGCCCGCAGGAGCGCCCGCCCCCGGGCCGCGAGGCCGGCGACGCCGGTGGACTCCACCGAGTCGAGGGCCGCCGTCAGGTCCAGGTGGCCGTCGTCGACCCCGGCCCTGACGGTGACCTCCCCCAGCCGGGTGCGCACCCGGCTGGGGCGCAGCCGGCCGCGGCCCTCCGCGTACTCCAGGATCGAGGGCCCGCCCAGGGACACGGGCCAGCCGCCGAGGGAACCAGACGCCCCGTCGATGCGCACCTCCAGGGAGCCGGCCAACGGGTTGTGGAGATCTCCGGAGGCCGCCGCCCGGCCGGCGACGACGCGCACGGAATCGGAGGCGCCGACCCGCCGCAGGACGGCGTTCCGCAGGGAGGCGCTCCCCTCGGCCCGCCCCGCGGTATCGACCCTGGCCCGCAGGTCGACGCCGGGAGCCGTTGCCGTCAACTCCAGGGCGCCCTCGGCGTAGTCCGCGTCGACGGCCGTCGGACCGAGGCTCCATCCGGCGAGACGCAGGTCGTCCACCCGCAGCTGCCCGCCCCCCCGCCCCTCCGCCCCCAGGAGGCCGTCGGCGGACGCGGTGCCCGTCGCCGTCCCCTCGACCATCGACGCCAGCCGGGACAGATCCAGGCCCAGGGCCGCTGCCGACAGGGTGTCCAGCTGCGGCGAGGCGAGGTCGGTGCCGAGGCGGGCGCGCAACCGCCCCGTCCCCAGGCGCAGGGCGAGGTCGAGGTGGCGGAAGTCGCGCAGGGCCGCCTCCGCTACCAGGGGTCCGGGCAGGTCGAGGCCGTAGGGAAGGCGATCCGACTGCAGCCGCAGGTCGAGGACCTCCGGCCGCCAGCGCCCGCGCACCGACGCCGGCAGCTCCGACCCGATCCAGCGGCCGACGTCGAGACCACCCTCCAGCCGCAGATCGTAGCCCTCCAGCGACAGGCCGCCGGTGGCGGTCAGCTCCCCCAGCTGCGGGCTCCTCGCCGTCAGCCGCAGCGTCTGGTCCTCCAGGGACCCCTCGAGAGCCAGGTCGACCGCTCCGGGGGCGATCCCCTCCATCGCCGCCACCCGCAGGGCCAGGGAGGCCCGCGGGGAGTCGAGAGTACCGTCCACGGTGACGCGGCCCTGCGCCGTGCCGCCGTATCCCTCGACAGGCAGCCGCCCCAGATCGACCTCCCGGAAGTCCATCTCGATCCCGAGGCTCCCGGGACCCGTCCGGTAGAGGCCGCCGGCGACGAGGCGGCCTCCCGCCACCCGCAGCCGCAGCGAGTCGGCCCGGATCCCCGAGGTGTCGATGCGCCCGGTCAGGGCCAGGCCGACGTCCCCGAGAGACGGTTCCCTTCCCTCGCCGAGGCCGCGCACCTCGATCCGTACCGGTGAGGCCGTCCCCCGGGCGGCGATCTCCAGCGTGTCCACCTGCATCGACCCGGCCCGGCCCTCCAGCCCGAGGTGGAGGTCGAAGGCCAGGGCGTGACCGAGATCGACCCGCCCGCTCCCCGTCGCAGTGCCCTGGCCCCCACCGGCGGCCCTCCAGGCGATGCGGGCCTCCTCCAGGGCCATCTCGCCCGGGGCCAGGCGCCAGCGCGTGCTCAGCCGGCCGTCCGCCAGGGTGGAGTCGGAGACCACCGACCAGGACTCGGCCCGGAGATCGAGGACGGCCCGGGACGGCGATTCCCCGGGCGCGAGGTGGGCCTCGATGCCGCGGAACGCGGCGGACGGACCGTCCTCGGGGTACAGCTCGAAGACCCCCCCGGCCACGTCGATCCGCGGCAGGTCGGCTACCGGCAGGAGGAGGGGCGCCCCGGCCGCGGCTCCCTGCGCGCCGACTGTGGCGGCGGTGTCGGCGCCTGCCCGCGGGCGCCAGCGGACCTCCGGCGCCCGCAGCGACAGGCGCCAGTCCCACGGGTGCAGGACCAGTTCGTCGGCGCGCGCCTCGAGCCCCTCGGAGAGCTCGGCCCGCAGGTCGCCGAACCGCGGCGACGCCACCAGCACGCCGCCGGTCTCGCCGATGTGGAGGGGGTAGCCCTTGGAGGCGGCGCCCCACTCGGCCGCCCGGGCGGTGAGCCAGACCCCGCCGGGGGTCGCCAGCAGCACCACCGCCGCCGCGGCCAGCGCCCCGATCGCGCCCAGGAGAGGTGGAGCCACCGAGCGGTCCGCCGCGCCTCAGCGCAGCCGGGTCAGCTGTGCCGAGGGCCGGAAGAGCGAGTCGGGAAGGGCTTCGTGCGAGAGCCGCAGGACCTTGCGCGAGAGCCGCAGCAGCTGCTTCTCGGCGCCCGATCCGGCGGCGGTGAAGACATCCAGCCGGGAGCTCATCGGGAATCCCTCGAGGGCCTCCAGCTTCTGCTCCAGCCCGGGATCTTCCAGGCCCTCGCCCAACCCGCCGCCGAAGGCGAGGGGCGCCAGCGAGGTGCGCGACTCCTGCAGCCGCAGGAAGGAGGCGATCTCCTCGTAGCCGGGGAATCCCTCGGCCATCCACGCCTGGTAGAGGTAGCGGTTGGTGCGCGTCACCTCCCGCGTGCCGGGCCGGAAGTGGCGGGCCGTCATCTCCACCGCCACCCGGCGGCAGAGGATGCCGGCGATCTTCATGCTGTCGGGAAGGGACCGCGTGCGGAAGGAGATCTCCCGGTCGGGGGTATCCTCCGCGGCCCCGGCGGCTGACGGCTTCGCCGCCGGCAGCGGCTCCTGACGTACGGTAAGGGCGGTGCGGTCGATGTCGTACAGCCGTCCCTGGTCAAGGCGCAGGATCGTCGTCGACCGCAGACTCTTCCCCTGGCTCACCAGCACCTTCGCCATCCGCTCGGAGGTCTCGATGTCGGCGCTGACCCGCTGCTTCGAGCCCTGGATGCAGACCTGGTACACGGTCCGCCGGGCGCCGCTCTTGCCCGGCCCTACGCCGGAGTGAACGACCTCCTCCTCGTAGCAGACGTCGGCCTGCGCCGCACAGGCGCCGGCGAGCAACGCAACCGCCCAGTGGACCTGCCTCATGATCGGACTCCCCCGGTGGCTGGATGGAGAAGGCAGAATATAGGCAGGGGGGGAAAGCGGCACCCCTGCCGGCGGCTGGCGGGACCGGCGGCCGGACAGGGACGCCTCCCGGCCTGGGGGACGCCTGCAACAGCCGAGGCGTGCGGCTCTCGGCCCGGCGCCGCCAACGGGACTCGTTGGTGGCGG
>CAZEHQ010000191.1:0-2614 GCA_964512165.1 uncultured Gemmatimonadaceae bacterium
CCGCGCCCCCGGCCAGGACGACGCGCAGCGGCCGGCCGCGGGCCAGGCCGGTCTCCAGGAGCCAGAACAGCACCGGCAGCAGGGCGGCGGCGGCGACGAAGTTCGGCGACATGGCGCGCACCACGAGGTAGCCGCCGAGGCCGTAGGTCAGCCCCCCGGTGAGCGCCGCCAGGCGGCCGCAGCCGAGGGCGCGCAGGAAGCCCCAGGTGGCGGCGGCGGCGAGCCACAGGTGGCCGAGGACCGACCAGGTCACCGCCGCCGCCGGCGGCAGCAGGGCCAGCAGCCAGTTGGGCGGGTACAGGGCCCCCACCTGGCCCTCGGCCAACAGCGGGAACCCGCCGCTGACGCGCGGCTCCCACAGCGGCAGCCGGCCCTCGGCGAGGGCCTCGTGCAGGAAGTGGCGCCAGGGGACGTTCTGCACCATCACGTCCTGCACGAAGAACACCCCGCCCTGCAGGACGCCGGGGAAGAGGCAGGCCACGGCCAGGGCGAGACCCGCCAGGCAGGCGGGGCCGGCGAGCCGGTCGGCGGGGATGGGAAGCGTCCGAGAGGCCATGTGGCGCATCGCTCTTGCGAGGCTCGCCGCGTCGGGTGGAGGGGCCTCCCAAGCTATCCCCGGGGGCCGGAGAGGTCAATCCGATATTTGCCGTAACCTTAAGTCCGGCCTACATTTGGAGCCTTTCGGAAGAACCCCCTGGATCCCCCCGGAAGCCGGAACATGGAGAGAATCCTGGTCACCGGAGGCGCCGGCTTCATCGGCTCCCACACCGTCGACCTGCTCCTCGAGCGCGGCTACGAGGTGCGCGTCTACGACGCCCTGCAGGAGCGCGTCCATCCCGGCGGCTGGCCGGACTACCTGCCGGCGGGGATCGACCGGGTCCGCGGCGACGTGCGCGACGCCGGCGCTCTCCGGCGGGCCCTGGAGGGCGTCGACGGCGTCGTCCACCTGGCGGCCTACCAGGACTACATGCCCGACTTCAGCACCTACTTCGCCGTCAACACGGTGGGTACGGCCCTGCTCTTCGAGATCGCCGTCTCCCTGCGTCTGCCGCTGCGCAAGATCGTGCTCGCCTCCTCCCAGGCGGTGTACGGAGAGGGCAGCTACCGCTGCGCCGGCTGCGGGACCGTCCACCCCCCGGCGCGGTCGCGGGAGCAGCTCGCGCGGGGCGACTGGGAGGTCCGCTGCCCCTCCTGCGGCGGCCCCGCCGAGCCCCTGACCCTGACCGAGGACCTGCCCCTCCACCCCCACACGGCGTACGGCATCTCCAAGTACTCCCTGGAGATGGCGGCCCTGAACCTGGGCCGGCGCTACGGCATCCCGGTGACCAACATGCGCTACTCCATCGTCCAGGGGACGCGCAACTCTTTCTACAACGCCTACAGCGGCGTCGCCCGGATCTTCACCCTGCAGCTGCTCCACGGCCGCGCCCCGGTGATCTACGAGGACGGCCGCCAGCGGCGCGACTACGTCCACGTGGAGGACGTGGCCCGCGCCAACCTCCTCGCCCTCGAGGACGACCGCACCGACTTCACCAACCTGAACGTACCCGGCCAAAGGGCCACCACCGTGATCGAGGTGACGCGGATGCTCTCCGCGATCTGCGGCAGGGGGGGGCTCGAGCCCGAGATCACCGGCGAGTACCGGCTGGGCGACGCCCGCCACACCGTCTCTTCCGGCGAGCGCATCGGCGGCCTCGGCTGGCGCCCGGGGGCCGCGCCCGAGGAGTTCCTGCGCGACTACGTGGAATGGGTGCGGGAGCAGCCCGACCTGGGCGAGTTCTACGCGCGCAGCCGCAGGAACATGCGCGCCGCCGGCGTCATCGACCGGTCCTCGCCCCCCGGGGCGGAGCAGGCGGCGTGATCACCACGCGGGCGCCCCTGAGGATCCCCCTCGGCGGGGGCGGCACCGACCTGCCCTCCTATGCCGGCCGCCACGGCGGCTTCATCCTCTCCGCCGCCATCGACAAGTACGTCTACATCCAGCTCAACGCCCTCCAGGTGGAGGACTTCGTGCGCGTCAAGTACTCCCGCACCGAGCGCGTCGACCACGTCTCCGACCTGGAACACCCCCTGCTGCGCGAGTCCCTCCTGCACCTGGGCATCGACGGCGGCCTCGAGATCGGCGCCATGGCCGACGTGCCGGGGCGCACCGGCCTGGGCTCCTCCGGGGCCTTCACCGTGGCCCTCCTGGCGGCCCTGCGCGAGTTCGCGGGGCGGCCTCTGCCGCGGGCCCACCTGGCCGACGAGGCCCACCACGTGGAGACGGCGCGCGCCGGCCAGCCGGCGGGCAAGCACGACCACTACCTGGCCGCCTTCGGGGGCCTCACCTGCCTCGACATCGACTCCGGGGGTCGCGTGGCGGTGAGCGGGCCCCGCATCTCCGGCGAGACCCTGCGGGAGCTTCGCGACAGCCTCGTCCTGCTCTACACCGGCATCCAGCGCGAGAGCTTCGACATCCTCTCCCAGCAGGAGGCGGAGACGCGCGCCGGCAAGGCCTCCGTCGTCGACGGCCTGCACGAGATCAAGGCCCTCGGCCTGCGGATCCGCGACGCCCTGGAGGCCGGCGACCTCGACCGCTTCGGAGAGCTGCTGCACACCCACTGGGAGACCAAGA
>CAZEHQ010000191.1:2624-8925 GCA_964512165.1 uncultured Gemmatimonadaceae bacterium
GATCGACCGCTGGTACGACGAGGCGAGGCGCGCCGGCGCCCTCGGGGGCAAGCTGATGGGGGCCGGCGGCGGCGGCTTTCTCATGCTCTATACTCCCCCCGGCGCCCGCGAGGCCCTGCGGCAGCGGATGCGGGAGGAGGGCCTGCGCGAGATGGGCTTCCGCTTCGACACCGAGGGCGCCAAGGTGCTGACCAACACCGGGTGACATGAGCAACAGGGACTACATCGACGCCTACCTCGCCCGCATGGGCGGCATCCTCGACGACCTGCCACGGCCGCAGATCGACGCCGCCATCGACCTCCTCTTCGAGGCCTGGGGCTCGGGGAAGGCGGTCTACATGGCCGGCAACGGCGGCTCGGCCTCCACTGCGAGCCACTTCGCCTGCGACCTCGCCAAGTGGACCCTGTGCGAGGGCAAGCCGCGTTTCCGCGTCCTGGCCCTGACCGACAACATGCCCCTCTTCAGCGCCCTGATGAACGACGAGGGCCCGGACTCGGTCTACGCCGAGCAGGTGGAGGCCTGGATCGGCGAAGGCGACGTGCTCGTCCTGATCAGCGTCCACGGCGGCTCCGGCGAGGGCAACGCCGGCGCCTGGTCCGGGAATCTGCTCAAGGCCCTTCAGGTGGCCAGGGAGCGCGGCGCCCGGATCCTGGGCCTGAGCGGCTTCGACGGCGGCGCCCTGAAGCGGCTCGCCGACGTCTGCATCGTCGTGCCCGTCGACTCCACGCCGCAGGTGGAGTCCTTCCACCTCGCCCTGCACCACCTCATCTGCGACCGCCTGCGGCAGCGCATCGCCGCCGCCTGATCACGGAGGCAGCATGGAGCTCTTCATCGACAGCGCCGACCTGGAGGAGGTCCGCCAGGCCGCCGCCCTGGGGGTGTTCTCCGGGTGCACGACCAACCCGAAGCTGGCCGCCGCCGCCGAGCCCGGCAGCATGCGCCGGCGCGTCGAGGAGATCCTCGCCTGCATCGACGGCCCGGTGAGCGTCGAGGTTGTGGCCGAGAGCCTCGAGGGCATGCTCGCCGAGGCCGCGGAGTACGCCGCCTGGGACCCGCGCGTGGTCGTCAAGATCCCCATGTCGATGGAGGGGCTGCGGGCGGTGCACGTCCTCGAGGGCGACCGCGGCGTCCGGGTCAACGTGACCTGCATGATGAACTCCAGCCAGGCGGCCCTGGCGATGATGGCCGGAGCCAGCTACGTGAGCCTCTTCATCGGCCGCATCACCGACCTCGGCAACGACGCCGACGCCGCCATCGCCGAGACCGCCCGGTTCATCGAGCACGGCCGCTTCAAGGCGCGCATCATCGCCGGCAGCATGCGCTCGGTAGGGGACATCCAGCGCTCCTTCCTCGCCGGGGCCCACATCGTCACCACCCCCTACCGGTTCCTGCCGGCCATGGCCCACCACCCGCGCACGGTGGAGACCATCGACGAGTTCAAGGCCGCCTGGGACGAGGCCCGCCGGCGGGGCGGCCTCGAGTGAGCCGGGGGGCCCTCGACCTCGGCGGCGTCGAGGTCGTGCCGCTGCTCGCCGGCCGCATGCGCCTCGACGGCGGCGCCATGTTCGGGGTCGTTCCGCGGCCTTTGTGGGAGCGCGCCTGCCCCCCCGACGACCGCCACCGCATCGACAACCCCTGCCGCAGCCTGCTGGTGCGCTGCCGCGACGCCCTGGTGCTGGTCGACAGCGGCTGCGGCGACCGCTTCGACGAGCGCTCCCGGGAGATCTTCGCCGTCGACCCGGAGGTCACTCTCCTGGGGGCGCTGCGCGACGCCGGCGTCGCCCCGGGCGAGATCACCCACGTGGTGCTCACCCACCTGCACTTCGACCACGCCGCCGGCGCCCTCACCCGGCGCGGCGGCGGACTCCACCCCGTCTTCCCCGAGGCCGTGCACGTGGTGCAGCGCGGCGAGTGGGAGGACGCCCGCGGGGGCGTCTCCATCATGCGCTCCAGCTATGCGCCCGACGACCTGGAAGCCCTGGCCGGCCTGCGCTGGGAGCTGGTCGAGGGCGACGGCTCGATCCTGCCGCAACTCTCGGTGCAGGCCACGGGGGGCCACACGCGTCACCACCAGGCCGTCTGGGTGCACGGGGACCACCGGCGCCTGGTCTTCCCCGGCGACGTGCTGCCCTCGCGCCACCACCTGAGCCCCTACTGGATCATGGCCTACGACATGTACCCCCACGATACCCTCACCGTGAAGCGGAGCCTGGCGCGGCAGGTGCACGAGGAGGGCTGCGTCATCGCCTGGGACCACGACCCCGAGGGCCCTTTCAGCCGCCTGGTCCGCGGCGAGCGGGGGGAGTACCGCGCCGCGGCCCCGGAGGGCTGAGGCGTCCGGCGCGCCGATAGCGGCCTCCGGCGGCACCGACTATACTGCTGCTCCATGTCTCTCGAAGTCATCGAGTTGTCCGAGAAGCACCGCCGCCTCCTCGACCGGCTGGGCGAGCTGATCCCGGATCTGGACCCGGAGAGGCCCGCGAGCCTGCAGCGCATCTTCGGCCTGGGCCTGATCGCCCTCACCATGCAGATCACCAGCAAGGCGCGGCAGGGCGAGAAGGAGGAGCTGGTCGAGGAGCTGGGCACCCTCGCCCGCGACATGGTGGAGGAGGAGCAGTGGTAGGCGGCTCCGCCGGCCTGTTCTGCCTCGAGGGGCGGACGGCGCTGGTCACCGGGGGCAGCAAGGGCCTCGGCGAGGCCATGGCCGCCGCCCTGTCCGGCGCCGGCGCCGACGTGGCCATCACCAGCCGCCACCTCGACGAGGCCCGGGCCGCCGCCGAGGCGATCGCCGCCGGGAGCGGCGGCCGGGTGGTCCCCCTCCAGGCCGATGCCGCCGACCGCGGCCAGGCCGAAGGCTCGGTGAGACAGGTCGTGGAGCGCTTCGGCCATCTCGACATCCTCGTGAACAACGCCGGCGTCAACCTGCGGGCCCCGATCCTGGAGATGGAGGACGAGACCTGGGAGACCGTCCTCGGCATCAACCTCACCGGGCCCTTCTACTACTGCCGCGCCGCCGGACGGCACATGGTCGAGCGCGGCTTCGGCCGGGTCATCAACATCGGCTCGACCTTGTCCTCCATCTCCATCCCCCACCGCACGCCGTACGCCTCGAGCAAGGGCGGCATCCTGCAGCTGACGCGCACCCTGGCCCTGGAGTGGGCGGGGACGGGGGTGACCGCCAACTGCATCTGTCCGGGGCCCTTCGCCACGCCCATCAACAAGCCCCTCCTCGACGATCCCGAGGCGGCTCGGGCGATGCAGGACAAGGTCCCCCTGGGCCGCTGGGGCGATCCCGCCGAGCTGGCCACGGCGGTCCTCTACTTCGCCTCTCCCGCCTCCTCCTTCACCACCGGGGCGGCCCTCGTGGTCGACGGAGGCTACACCGCCCAGTGAGGTTGCCATGCAGGGGCCGGGCGCTATATTTCGCAGCCCACTCCCTGGCATCGGCCGCGGCCCGGACCCGGCCTCCGTTTCACAACTCCTGACACCGCCCCCAAGACCCCGTGGCCCAACCTGAGATCGTCGTCAGCGATTTGCGGTCGCCGTACGGGATCGCCTTCGACGCCGACGACGTCCTCTTCGTCTCCGAGTCCGCCGCCAACCGCATCCTCCGCATCGAGGACGGCCAGGCCCAGCTCTTCGCCCAGACCGGCCCGCGGCCGCTGGGCATCGCCTTCGACGACTCGGGCGATCTCTTCGTGGCCGAGAGCGGGCGCCATCACCTGATCCTCATCTCCCCGGACGAAGCGCTGGAGATCTACGCCCACAGCTGCAGAGGCCGGCGCTTCATCAGCCCCCGGCAGCTGTGCTTCGAGCCCACCGGCGACATCCTCTTCAGCGACCCGGGGCACGGCGAGGACGGCGGCGGCTCGGTGTACCGCGCCGATCTCGACGGCGAGGTGACCGAGGTCATCAGCGGGTTGTCCTCTCCGGCGGGGATGGTGCTGTCGGAAGACGCGGCCGTCCTCTACGTCTCGGAGCGGGGGAGCCGGCGCATCCTCTCGCTGGAGATGGACGACGAGGGCCGGCCGCAGAACCAGCAGGTCTTCATCGAGTTCGGCGAGGACCCGGGCGCCGAGGACCTGCTCTTCGACGCCCGCGGGCAGCTCTACGCGAGCGTCCCCGGCGCCGGCATCGTCGTCATCGATCCGGAGGGCCGCCGCCAGGGCCTGATCGAGATCCCCGGCGCCGAGGTGGCGGCCATGACCTTCGGCGGCCTCGACTACGACCGGCTCTTCGTCGCCGAGGCGGCGACGGGTTCCGTGTACGGTCTGGCCCTGGAAGTGGCGGGCCAGCGCCCCTTCGCCGGACCCCGTTCGATCTGAGCCCCCCCCGCTACCGCCTCCGCATCCGCCCCCAGACCACCCCGAAGACCCAACCGAAGCTCCCCGGCGCCAGCCTGCGCATGCGGATGGCCAGGCCGACCCAGCGGTCGGCCACGTGCAGCCGGCGCTGCCGCTCCATGGCGCCCAGGACCTCGGCCGCCGCCTCTTCCGAGCTCTTCGACGGCACCTGTCCGAAGCGCTTCATGGGGGTCCGGGAGACCTCGTGGAACCCCGAGTGCACGAGTCCGGGCTCGACGACGGTGACCGAGACCCCCGTGCCCAGCAGCTCGTGGGCCAGGCTCTCGCCGAGCCCGGTGACGGCGAACTTCGTCGCCCCGTACACGGCGTGGTCCGGCGACGGCAGCTCGCCGAGGACGCTGGAGACGAAGACCAGCTGACCCCGTTTCCGGCGCAGCATGGACGGCAGCACCCGGTGGGTCGTGTGGATCACCCCCATCAGGTTGGTCTCGACCACGGCCCGGTGATCGGCGAGGGGGACCTCCTCGAAGGGGCCGTACGCGCCCCGGCCGGCGTTGTTCACCAGCACCTCGATCTCCCCCAGCTCGGCCTCGACGCGCTCGCAGAGTCCGGCCACCGCCTCGGCGTCGGACACGTCGCAGGGCAGGACCAGCGGCCGCGCGCCGGTCAGGCCCGCCGTCTCCTCCAGGGGGCCGGGGCGGCGCCCCACCAGCGCCAGTCGGGCCCCCTTCGAGGCCAGGGCCACGGCCAGGGCGCGGCCGATGCCGCCGCCGGCCCCGGTGACCACCACCACGGCGTCGCGGTAGTCGCGGCCCACGGGGTCAGCTCCGGGCGGGAGCCGGGAGGACCCGGTCCCGGCCGGCCGATGCCGACGCCGGACGGCCCGGGAAGGAGCCCTGCGGACTTCCCGGGGGATGGTTTATTCCCGATATGGGGAATATGCGCCAGAAGCCCGTTGTCAAATCGGGAATAGACATTATCTTGTTTTCTGTCATAGGGTTAGGGTGCTTCCCGAGGAAGGCTGCGGCTCTCACTCTCTCAAAATGGAGAATAGCATGGATTTACCCGGACAGTGAGGACGTGTACATAAATCCTTGTTCTGCAACCAATTGCCAATGTATGTGGGGGTATTTCCGGTATTGGCACAGCTCTTGCATGTTGTCCCGGCGCTGATGTCCCATTCCCCGGAGGTCGATTGCGGCCTCCCCTTCTCCACACAAGGAGCGCATCATGGCCAAGTCCAAGATCCAGCCTCTCGCCGACCGCGTGCTCGTCAAGCGGCTCGACGATGAGGAGGAGCAGAAGGTCGGCGGTATCATCATCCCCGACACCGCCAAGGAGAAGCCCCAGGAGGCCGAGGTCGTGGCCGTCGGTCCCGGCCGCCTCGATGACGGCCAGCGCGTCGCTCTCGAGGTCGAGAAGGGCGACAAGGTCCTCATTGGAAAGTACTCCGGCACCGAGGTCAAGCTCGACGGTGAGGAGCACCTGATCCTCCGCGAGGAAGAGATCCTCGCCGTCATTTCCTAACCACGGAGAGAGCGACAATGGCTGCCAAGCAGATCGCATTTCGCGAGGAGGCCCGCGACAAGATTCTCTCCGGCGTCTCCCAACTCAGCAAGGCCGTGAAGGTCACCCTGGGCCCGAGGGGCCGCAACGTGGTGCTGGCCAAGAGCTGGGGCTCCCCCACGGTGACCAAGGACGGCGTCACCGTGGCCAAGGAGATCGAGCTGCCCGACCCCTACGAGAACATGGGCGCCCAGATGGTCAAGGAGGTCGCCTCCAAGACCAGCGACGTCGCCGGCGACGGCACCACCTCGGCGACCTTGCTCGCCGAGGCCGTCTACTCCCAGGGCCTGCGGGCGGTCACCTCCGGATTCAACCCCATGGAGGTGAAGCGCGGCATCGAGCAGGCCGTCGAGATCGTCGTCAAGAGTCTCCAGACCCAGAGCCGCAAGGTGAAGGACCACTCCGAGGTCGCCCAGGTGGGCACCATCTC
>CAZEHQ010000192.1:0-3212 GCA_964512165.1 uncultured Gemmatimonadaceae bacterium
GAAGGTGGTGGCCACCGAGACCGAGTCGAAGACGGCGTCGACGGCGACGCCGGCGAGCATCTTCTGCTCCTCGAGGGGGATGCCGAGCTTGTCGTAGGTGGCCAGGATCTCGGGGTCGACCTCGTCGAGGCTCTGGGGCCCGTCCTCGGGGCGCTTGGGCGCCGAGTAGTAGGAGATCGCCTGGTAGTCGATCTCCGGGTAGTCGACCATCGCCCACTGGCGCGGCGCCGGCTGGCGCGTGGGGTCGGACATCTTCAGCCAGTTGCGGTAGGCCTTCAAGCGCCACTCGAGGAGCCATTCGGGCTCCTCCTTGACGCTGGAGATGTAGGCGATCGTCTGCTCGTCGAGGCCCGGGGGCGCGGACTCGGCCTCGACGTCGGTGTAGAAC
Organism: uncultured Gemmatimonadaceae bacterium; assembly: GCA_964512165.1. Taxonomy (GTDB): domain Bacteria; phylum Latescibacterota; class UBA2968; order UBA8231; family UBA8231; genus UBA8231. Next base: position 389 of record CAZEHQ010000192.1, read on the forward strand.
CCCTCCTTGTACTCGCGCTGCGCGAACTGCTCGAGGACCTCGGTGTCGCTGAGGCTCTGCGCGGAAGCGCCGGGAGTCGATTGGCTCATGTGGTCCTATCTGTTTGCTTTACAGGGGGTTGCAGGCCGGGGACGCGATCCCCGTCAAGGGAATCTAAGAATCTTGCAGGAAACTGCAAGATTGGAGGAAGGGCTTTCAGCCGATGCGGCGCCGGCGCACGAGATAACGGCTCAGGGCGGTGTCGAAGGGAGTGGCCGTGTCCATCATGGCGTAGTCGACGCCGGCCTCGGCGCAACCGCGGCGGTAGCGGGCCAGCAGGGACTCCACGTGGGCGCGGTAGCTCTCCTGCACGTGCCACGGCTGGGTGACGATGGAGCCCCCATCGGCGTCCTCCAGGTCGACGAAGCGCGTCTCCGACCGGCGGAACTCCAGGTCCACCTCCCTCGGGTCGAGGACCTGCAGGGCCAGCACCTCGTGGCCGCGGTGGCGCAGGTGGCGCAGGCCCCCGAGGACCTCGTCGGGATCGTCGAGCAGGTCCGAGAGGACGACCACGAGGCCGCGCCGGGACAGCCGCTCGGCGAGGTCGTGAAGGCCGGGGGCCAACGAGGTCTCGCCGCCCGGCTCGGCGCCGGAGAGCTGCCTCAGCAGCACGTTGAGGTGGCTGCCCACCGAGCGCGGCGGCACCAGGGAGTGCAGCCCGCCGCGCAGCAGGGCCAGGCCCACGGCGTCGCGCTGGCGCAGCATCAGGTAGGCCAGGGCCGCCGCCAGGCAGCAGGCGTAGCGGGACTTGCTGACGCGGTCCGAGCCGGCGAAGGCCATGGAGCCGCTCACGTCGACGGCGAGGCAGGCCTTGAGGTTGGTCTCCTCCTCGTAGCGCTTGACGTAGAGGCGGTCGGTCCGGGCCAGCGCCTTCCAGTCGAGGTCGCGCAAGGGGTCGCCGGGCATGTACGGCCGGTGCTCGGAGAACTCCACGGAGAAGCCGTGGTAGGGGGAGCGGTGCAGGCCGGTGATGAAGCCCTCCACCACGAGGCGGGCGATCAGGTCGAGGCGGCCCAGGCGCGAGGCCGTCTCGGGATCCAGGTACCCCGTGAGCCCGCCGGCGGCGCTCTCCGTCACTCGGCGGGGACCTCTTCCAGGAGCCTGCGCGCCAGGTCGTCGGCACCGACGGCCTGGGCCTCGGCGTGGAAGTTGACGACGATGCGGTGGCGCAGGACGGGCAGGGCCGCGGCGCGCACGTCGTCGAGGGAGACGGCGTGACGGCCCTGGAGGGCGGCCCTCGCCTTGCCGGCCAGCACCAGGTTCTGGGAGGCCCGGGGGCCGGCGCCCCAGTTGACCATCTCCTTCACCTGCTGCGAGGCTCCGTCGTCGGGGCGGGTGGCGCGCACCAGGCGCACGGCGTACTCGATCACCTGGTCGGCCACGGGGACCCGGCGGACGAGGCGCTGGAACTCCGCGATCCGCTCCCCGTCGAGGACGCGGCTCACCGGCTCCGGCGACACCGCCGTCGTGGTGCGCACGATCTCCTCCTCCTCGGCCGCGTCGGGGTAGTCGATGCGCAGCTCGAAGAGGAACCGGTCCAGCTGCGCCTCGGGCAGGGGATAGGTGCCCTCCTGCTCGATCGGGTTCTGGGTGGCGAGGACGAAGAAGGGCTCCTTCAGCCTCATCGTCTTCCCCCCGGCGGTGACGGCGTGCTCCTGCATCGCCTCGAGCAGGGCCGCCTGCGTCTTCGGCGGCGTGCGGTTGATCTCGTCGGCGAGGATGACGTTGTGGAAGATCGGTCCGTGGACGAAGCGGAACGCCTTGTGGCCGGTCTCCTGGTCCTCCTCCAGGACCTCGGTGCCGGTGATGTCGGAGGGCATCAGGTCGGGGGTGAACTGGATGCGCCCGAAGCTCAGATCCAGGGCCTGGGCGAGGGTGCGGATGAGGAGGGTCTTGGCCAGGCCCGGCACGCCTACGAGCAGGCAGTGGCCGCCGGCCATCAGGGCCACGAGGAGCCCCTCGACGATACCGTGCTGGCCGATGACGACCTTGCCGATCTCCTCTTCCAGGCGCCGGCGCGCCGAAGCCAGGTCGGCCACGGCCTGCACGTCGTTGGCGGACATTCAGAGTCTCCTTGGGATCACGTCTTGCGCTGCTTCTTCCGGGCCGCCGGAAAGAGGACGTTGTTCAGGATCAGCCGGTAGCCCGGGGATGTGGGATGGAGGGAGAGCTGCGTCGGCGGGTCGCCCACGTGGTGCTTGTGGTCCTCGGGGTCGTGGCCGCCGTAGAAGGTGATCGTGCCGCGCCCCACCTGGCCGTGGATGTACTTGACGATGTCGGTGCCCTCCACTTCGGCCAGCACCACCACGTGGTCCTTGATCAGGTGCCGGTGGAAGGCGGTGGTCTGGCCGAGGAAGCCGTCGACGACGCTCGTGTGGCACTGGGTGAGCATCGTCGGCACCGGGTCGTGGCGCGCGGAGAACTCGAAGAGGGTGAAGTACTCGGCCTCGGGAGTGCGGATGAGGCGCGCGTCCCTCGGCGTCGTGTCGATGTCGGAGTGCTCGTAGACGATGGGATCGGTGACGACGGTGAAGTCCTCGAAGGCGACGCAGCGGCTGTAGTCGAGGCGCCCCTGGGCCTCCGGGTCGATGCCGTCGCCGTCGAAGACGGAGTGGGCCAGGTCGACGCCGTCGGAGGCGAGGGCGATGTCGAAGGTGTCGGTGGCCGAGCACATGGCGAAGAGGAAGCCGCCGGCGGCGACGTACTCGCGGATGCGGCGGGCCACCGCCTTCTTCTGCTCCGACACCTTGGCGAAGCCGAGGCTGCGCGCCTGGGCCTCGTAGAG
>CAZEHQ010000192.1:3246-8804 GCA_964512165.1 uncultured Gemmatimonadaceae bacterium
CTTGCCATACTGGCCGGTGAAATCCTCGTGGTGCAGGTGCAGCCAGTCGAAGTCCTGGAGGCGTCCGGCCAGCACCTCCTCGTCCCACAGCTTCTCGTAGTCGATGCCGGCGAACTCCAGGGCCAGGGTCACGGCGTCGTCCCAGGGCTGCTTGTTGGGAGGGGTGTAGACGGCGATGCGCGGCGCCTTCTCCAGCCGCACCACGTCCATGTTGGCGCCCTCGATCTCGGAGTAGACCCGGGCCATGTCGGCCTCGGAGACCGTCTGCACCGTGACCCCCCGGATGCGCGCCTCGCGGGCGATCAGATCGTGGGCCTCGACGGCGAAGGAGCCGCCGCGGTAGTTGAGGAGCCACTCCACGTCGATGCCGCGCTCGAGGACCCAGAACGCGAGCCCGTAGGCCTTGAGGTGCTGCTGCTGGGTCAGGTCCATGGGCACCAGCAGCCGCTCGGCCCCGCCGGGGGCCGAGGACAGCAGCCACAGGGCGCACGCCAGGCGGAGGAGGCCCTTCATCCGCTCGGCTCCAGGAGCCGCCGCAATCCGTCGATGCGGCGCCGGATCTCCGGGGCCCGCGAGTCCTCGGGCGAGGCCAGCAGCGTCTGCTCGTAGAGGCGCAGGGCCTCCCCCGCCTCCCCGAGACTCTCCAGCACCCGCGCCCGTCCCATGGAGGCGGTGACGGCGGCGCGGCTGCGGTCCTCGGCGGCCGATCCCGCCTCGACGTACAGGGCCAGGGCCTGCACCGGGTCGCGGTCCTCCAGCTGGCGGGCGCGCTCGAGGCGGGCCGCCTGCATCAGGTCCGCAGGCGCTTCGGTGAGCAGCCACTGCCACTCCGCCTCGGCCTCCTCCGGGCGCTGCTGGCGCTGGCGCAGCCGCGCCCGGGCGAGCACGGCCAGGGCCTCCGGCTGGTGGCCGAACTCCTCCAGGAGCAGCAGCAGGGCCAGGGCGTCGTTGGCCAGCGGATCGGAGGGCGAGGCGGTGACCATCGAGTCGACGAGGGCCTCGGCGTGCTCGAAGTCGCCCTGGTAGAAGGCCACGAGCCCCAGGTGGTAGAGGGCCTCGGCGCGTCCTCCTTCGAGGGCGGCCAGCCGCCTCAGCTCGCCCCACGCCGCCGGCAGGTCGTCGAGCAGGATGTGGCACTCGGCCCGCAGGCCGAGCCAGCGGCGCTGCAGGTCGGGGGTGACGGCGCGCCTCTCGAGGGTGGACAGGGTCTCCATCGCCTCCGCCGCCGTGCCGTGGCCCCCGGCCTGGAGACGGGCGGCGCGCACCACCGCCTCCGCCGCCTCGCCGCGGCGGGGATGGCCGGCGGCCAGCCGCGTGTAGAGTTCGACGGCGCCCTCGCCGTCGCCGAGGACCTCGCGCATCTCCGCCTGCTTGAGCAGCGACCGGTAGCGCTGCGCCGAGTCGCCTCCGTGGGCGGCGATCAGGGCATACGCCTCGGCGGCGGCGGCGGCCTCGCCGCGGGCCTCGCAGCGGGAGGCGAAGGAGTAGAGGGCCTGCAGGGCCCCCTCCTCGGGGAGGGCCCGCCCCAGGGCCCGCACCCCGCGCCCGGGACGCCCGGCCTCCAGGGAGGCGGAGGCCGCGAGCTGCGCCGCCAGGACGCGGGTCTCGCCCTCGGCCCGGACCAGGGTGTCCTCGGCGGCCTGGAGATACCCCTGCCCGGGATCCGCGGCGTCCCGCCCCTCCCCCGGACCGGCGCGGACCATGTCGGCGATGCGGTTCTCCACCAGGGGGAGCCGCCAGGGGTGCTGGCGCAGGAACTCGAGGTGCGCCTCCAGGACCTCCTCGGAGCGTTCCAGGCGCAGGGCCAGCTCCGCCCGCTCCCAGGGGAAGGGGTCGTCGCCGTCGACTCGCCGCGCGCCTTCCCGGAGGGCGGCCAGGGCCTCTTCGACGTAGCCCAGACCGGCCATGCGCGCGCTCACCGAACGGTAGCGCTCGAGGTCCGGAGACAGCTCGTCCAGCATCCGCGCCCAGGCCTCGACCGCCTCGGCGGGGCGGCCGGCCTCGGCGAGGACCTCGCCCAGGACCAGGCGGGCCTCCTCGTTCCGGGGATGGTCCTCGATCCAGCCGGCCAGCATCTCGGCCGCCTCCTGGAACCGCGAGGCCTGGCGCAACTCGGAGACGGAGGCGTGGGCCTCCGGCCACGACGCCTGGCCGGAGGCGGCGCCGGGCAGCCACAGCAGGGCGGCGGCGAGGACGGCGGCGCGGCTCATGGCAGGGCTTCCTCCCCGTCTTCCTGGTGCAGGTCCTGGTAGACGCTCTCGTAGTATCGGCGGATCAGCTCGCGGTACTCGGCGGGATAGTCGGCGGCCAGGGCGCGGCGCATGGCCTCGCGCCAGGCCTCCGGACGCTGGCCGAGATCGACCGGCAGCCATCCCGGACCGGCGAAGGAACGCTGCTCGCCCTGCTCCGAGCGGCGGCGCTTCTCGAAGCCGCGGGAGTGGATGGAACGGCTGGCGTCGAGCAGGCGCTGCAGGACCCGCTCCTGGCCCTCGGTGACGCGGGCGTCGGCGCGGGGCCGCTCCATGCGCGCCAGGACCTCCTTCATCTCCTGCTGGATGGCGCCGATGCGCTCCTGCAGCGAGCGCTGGCCGCGCAGGGACCGCTCCACCTCGGCCAGGGCCTGCTGGATGCGCCGCTGCTCGGCGGCGAGTCTCGGCATGGCCGGGATCCGGCCCCCGGGGCCGCGCGGGTTCCGGGATCCCTGCTGCATCGCCTGCCGGGTCGCCTCGTTGAGGGCGGACTGCTGCTCGGAGAGGGCCATCATCTGCTCCATGGCCTCGCCGAAGGAGGAGGGCGTGCGCGCCTGGCTCAGGTTGTCCAGGCTCCGCCGCAGCTGCTGCGCCGCCTGGTTCAGGTAGCCCATGGCCTCGGTCTGGAGCTGACCGGCGCGGCCCCTCTCCAGCTGCCCCAGGCGTCCGGCGGCCTCCTCCATGCGGCGCAGCGCGCCGCCGAGGGTGGCGGCCAGGGAAGGCTCCAGGGCCAGGGTCCTCGAGCCGGCGCGGGCCACGTCTTCGGTGACCAGCTCCGCCCCTTGGGCCAGGGCCTTCTGCCCGGCCGCCAGGGCGGCGGCGGGACGGCCCGGCTGGCGCGAGGTGTCCTGCGCCAGCTCCTCCTGCCGGCGGGAGAGGTCCACCAGGTCGGCCATGGCCCGGCGCAGGAGACGGGCCAGCTCCTGCCGCTGGCCGCCGAAGAACTCCTCGCGGAGCTGGTCCATGGAGGCGGACAGTTCCTCCAGATCCTGCTGCAGGCCGGCGCCCATCCTTCCCGCCCGGGGCCGCTGCCCGGAAGCCAGGAGGCGCTCCATGCGGCGCATGCGCTCCGACAGGGCCTGGTGGTCCATGCCCTCGGCCTCGGCGCGCAGGGCCTCGGCGGTCGGCGCGCTCAGGTCCTCCAGTTCCTGGCCCAGCCGGTCGATCTCGCGGCGCAGGCGGTCGGTGTCACCGGCGAGCCTCCCCTCCTGCTCCCCCAGGGCCTCGTCCCCGAGGGCGGCCTCCGCGGAGCTCTGCTCGAGAGCCTCGTTGATCCTCCCCTGGCGTTCCTCCAGGTCTTCCGCCTGCTCGACGACGGCCAGCAGGCGCTGCTCGGCGTGCACCTGCCGGAGCAGGTCCAGGGTCCGGTCCAGGCGCTGCTGAAACGCCGCCTGGTCCTGGGCGAACTGCTTCAGCGCCTCGGCGAGCTCTTCCGCGTCGGGCTGCTCGGCCGCCTGCTGCACCGCCCGCAGGGCCTCGAGCAGCTCCGGCGAGGCGACGGCGGCCATCAGCTCGCGGATCTCGTCGAGCTTGTCGAGCAGGTCCCGCGAGTCGGCGCCGCCCTGCTCCAGCTTCTCCAGGCTGCCGGCCATCTGCCGGGCGACCTCCTCCACGGCGCGGGCGCGCTCCTCCTCGGCGGCCAGGGCGCTCTCCAGCTCCTGCTTCTGGTCCCAGGTGAGCTCCTCGGTGCGCAGCACCTCCCGCCGCAGCCGCTCCACGTACTCCCGGGCCCCCGCCTCCTCGGCGGCGACCTCCTCCAGCGACTCCAGGCGCTCCTCCTGCTGCCTCGAGGCCTCGTCGAACAGCTCCCAGAGGGAGGGGAAGCGCAGCACGTGCTCGGGGCTCACGGCCCGCTTCGGTCCGCCCACGGCGTCGTTGTCGAAGGCCTCGGCGCGGTAGCGCACCCGGTCCTCGGGCAGCAGCTCCAGCGGCGCCAGGTCCCAAGGGTGGGAGAGGACCACCCGGGGACCGGCCTCCACGGGGATGGGCAGGCGCCTCTCGGGACCCTGGCCGACGCGGAAGACGAGGTCGACGCGGCTCACCCCGAAGTCGTCGGCGGCCTCGACCCGCACCCCCACCTGCTGGCTCTCGGGCAGGTCGGCCTCGGGACCGGGCTCGGAGATGACGACCTCCGGCGGCTGGTCCCGCAGCACCTGGAGGGCATGGCGGATGGGAGCCCGGTTGCCGACCCCGCCGCGGTCGGTGAGGGCCACGAGGTACTCGCGGCGGGCCCCGGCGCTGTCCTCCGGGGCCGGCAGGGTCCAGCTGACGACGGCGCCGTCGTCGACCACCCGGGCCGGCAGACGCAGGGTGTCGTCGATCACCAGGGCCGCGGCGGAGAGGGGCTTGCTGGCCTGGATCCCCCACTCGACGACGGTCCCGGCGAGGGCGCGCACGTCGCCGCCCTGGTCCTCGACCCGCGCCGGGAGCCCGCTGTATTCCGGATAGTCGTAGCGCAGGCTCAGGCGGGTGACCTCGGGCGGATCGATGACGGTGACGCGGTAGGGGCCGGCCTCGCCGTCGCCGGCGGCGACCTCGAAGTCGAAGGTGGAGCGCACCTCCTCGAAGAGATGGCGCAGCGAGTCGGCGCCGCCGGCTTCCAGGATCACCTCCTCCTCCACCCAGTCCCCGTCGCGCACATCGCGGCGGCGGACCCGCAGCGCCGGCGGCCGGTCGCCTTCGATGCGGATGGAGAGGGCCACGTCCTCTCCCCGGATCGCGCGCTGGTGGCCGGGCTCGACATGGAGCCGGGTGCGCTGCGGGCGCTCGAAGGCCGTCCCCGGGTTCAGGCAGCGGTGCAGGGCCTCGCCGCCGGCGGTCCCCGAGAGGCCGAGGAGGAGGAGGAGCGGACCGGCGATGGCGGCGCCCCTCAGGGCGGCGCGGCGCAGCCTCGACGCCGGCACCAGCCGCGCCTCTCCATGGTGGTCGAGGACGGCGGCCGCCTCCGAGGCCGACGCGGCGAGCAGGTCGGAGGAGTAGAGCCGCGAGCGTGGGCCGCCGCCCGCCTCCAGGGCCGTCATCAGCCGCTGCGACAGCTCCGGGGCGCGGTCCTCGATGGTCAGGGCCGCGGCCCTCAGGGACAGGCCCCGGCGCCACGGCCACAGGATGCGCGCCGCGGCGAGCGCGCCGGCGGCGGCGGCGGACAGGATCAGCCCCCATCTCCAGGGGGAGGACAGGTAGAGGAGGGCCTCCAGGCCGACGGCGAGGACGCCGGCGGCGACGGCGGCGGACAGGCCCGCCGCCAGGGCCGCGGCGGCCTCGAGGAGCAGCCGCCGGCGGCGCAGCCGGCGGAGCCGCTCGAGCAGCAGG
>CAZEHQ010000193.1:0-8759 GCA_964512165.1 uncultured Gemmatimonadaceae bacterium
ATCGACGAGGAGGCACAGGTGCGGATCGTCCACCTGCACGATGTCGGCCCCGGCTTCCACCACCAGCTCGGCCTCGCGCTGCAGGATCGGGGCCACGGCCTCGGCGAAGGAGCGGGGTGTGCCGTAGGCATCGCTCGAGAGGTCCTCGTCCCACATGCGCTCGGCCAGCAGGGCGGGCGACGGCAGGGCGACCTTGATCAGGCGGTCGGTCAGCGAGCGCAGGTGCTTGACCTCGGCGGCCACCACTCCCTGGTCGCGGACGGCCACGTCCCCCGTGACCACGGTCCAGGGACGTCCGTCCTCGGTCTGGCTCAACTCGAATCCTTCCGCCAGCTCGGCGATGATGCCGATGTAGGAGGCCCGCCGCCATTCGCCGTCGGAGATCACGTCGAGGCCGGCCGCTTCCTGCACCGAGACCGCGTAGGCCACGCCGGCGTCGAGGCGCCGCTCCCAGCCCTTGTCCCGGCGGCCGTCGACGACGATCTCGCGCACGTATCCCGGCCTGGGCAGGGAACCGACCACCGACGTGGGAAAGAGGGTGCCGCAGCGCTCCACGAGAGACGGCATCAGCCGTACCTCCGCGGCCAGCTCTGGTTGGCCAGGGCGTAGTCCTCCTCGGTGTCGACTTCGGCGTACTCGCCTCCGGTGGTCACCATGTGGAACCTCTCTCCCTGTTCGAGCATGTCCTCGTAAAGGTGGATGAGATAGGCCTGGCGGAAGGTGGATCCGTCCTTCCAGACCTGCCCGTCAAAACGCGCCTGCAACTGGTGGTAGTGGCGGCGCAGGGCGGCGGCCCCGGCGGCGGAGAACCGGGCCACGCCGATGTACTCGCCGTGGGCATCGGATGAGGGCAGCCCGCGGCTGATCTGCAGCACCCGGTCGCCCTCGGCGATGACCTTCTCGGCGTCGTCCTCGGGGTGCTGGCTGCGGTCGGCGTAGCGCTCGCGCCAGCGGGTGTCGACGCAGAGCACGGCGTCGCCGGGATGGTCCAGGGCCCGGCGCACCACCGCGGCCCGGTAGAGGATGTCGGCGTAGGTCACGAGGAAGCCGCCGTCCATGTGGTCCTCGGCGCACATGAGGGAGGCGAGGATGTTGGTGCTCTCCCAGTCGGGATTGTGGCGGAAGGTCAGGTGCGGGTAGTCGCCGCGGACTTGGTCGATGCGGTAGCCGCCGATGAAGACGCAGTCGCTGACGCCGGCCTCGCCCAGGGCCTGCAGCAGCCAGTCGAGGATCCGCCGGCCGCCGATGGGGGCATACGGCTTCGGCTGCTCGTCGGTGAGGGCCTTGAGGCGGCGGCCCCGGCCCGCTCCCAGAATCAGTGCTCGCATGAGGGAACGATACTCCCTGCCCTGAACAGATCCTAACGCGGCCCCGGGGTCATCCGGGTGGGGTACTCCAACAGGGGGTCACGGGGCGCGTCCCTCCGCCGCAGCCTGCTCGGCCGCCTTCAGACTGGCTTGCACCCGGTCGATGGGCAGGTCCTGCCGCCGTCGGTGGAGAAACATGCTGACATGGCTGTATCCGGCCTCCTGGAGAATGCCGAGGGCGTCGATGTGACCGTCGCCGACCCGATGGGGGTCGTGGGCGTCCGCGCCGATGACCACCGGAATGCGGCGCTCCGCCATTTCCGCCAACATGGCCGGCCCCGGGTTCATCTCGGCATATGCCTTGTTGCGGCCCGAGGTGTTCAGCTCCATGGCCACACCGGTGGCGGCGATGCGGTCGAGACAGGGGAGGATGTGGTCCATGGCCCGCTCCGGGCGCCAGTCCGAGGGCGAGAAATTCTTGACCAGGTCGGGATGGGCGATGGTGTCGAACAGGCCGGTCTCAGCGGCGCGGGCCAGATGCTCGAAATAGGTGCCGAAGTAGGTGTCCACATCCCCCTCGTAGAAGCGCTTGAGGTACTGAGGAAGCTGGGGATGGACCGAACCGAGCACGTGGTGGAATGCGGCCATGCCGTGCAGCTTCTCCAGCCAGGGCTCCATGCCGGGCACGTAGTCGCTCTCCATGCCAAGGCGGACATCGACTTGGCCGGCCCAGGCTTTGCGGGCGCGCTCGACCATGGCCACGTAGTCGTCCAGTTCGTCCACGCCCATCCGCGTCTCCGGCGACCAGCCGTCGTTCGTGGGGTTGTGGTCGGTGACCACGATCCCCTTCAGACCCCGATGCAGAGCCACCTCGGCATACTCCTCCGGTTCGCCGCGGGCGTGTTTGCAGAGCGGGGTGTGCATGTGCATTTCGTACAGCATCGGTTCAGCCATGATCGTGTGCCTGGGTATCGAGCAGGCCCCCGTGATCGATGTTGTCGCGAATGGCGCCCAGTGCCGCCGCCAGATCCGCCGGCGGCGGGAGGTACACATCGCCGGTTCGCAGGAACATCAGCCCCGGGACGGGGGATCCACCGACGGCCCGCTCCAGGGCGGAGGCGTACAGGGCGAGCTGAGGCAGATAGGCCTGGGAAGCGTCGGCCAACGACCGGCCCCGCAGATCGTCGGTCTTGAAGTCGAGGACATGCCAGTTGCCCCAGGTCTCATAGGCCAGGTCGATGGTGCCGTGTACCGGCACGCCATCCCAGTCCCACGAGAAGGGCAGCTCGAAGTAGGCGCGAGTGCCGCCGTCGCGTAGGGTCTCCGCCAGCGGGCCGGCGTCGAAGGTGTCGAGCATGCCATCGACGTCCGCGACAACCCGGCGCACGGCCTGCTCGCCCAGACCGCTGTCCACCCTGTGGATCAGCTCGTCCAGGCGGGGCCGCTGTCCGGTCCTGAACCACTCCTCGATGGCATCGTGGGCGAGGCTGCCGCGGACAAGGCCGAGACCGTCGCCGTGGTGGTATTCGCCGCGGGAAGGCTCCTCCAGTCTCAGGGAGGTCACGGGTGTGCTGGAGCGCAGGGGGATCACCGGCGGCCGGGCCACCAGCGGAGCCACGAAGTCCTCTTCCTCGTCCTCCGGGGGGATCGGCACCGACTGAGGCGCCGCCCTGCGAGCGATGGCATCGAGGTCCACGGGAATGGGTGGACGGACCTCCACTCCTCCCGTATCCGCGCCGAGGGCCACTTGAGCGGCGCCGAGCCATGTGTCGCCGGACTTCCCATCATCGCCGGTGATGTAGAGCACGTCGGCCGCCCGGGTGGCCGCGACGTAGAACAGGCGCTTGTGCTCCGCCTTCTCCTCCGCCTCGTCTCGACTCAGCAAGTAGGAGTAGAACCCCGGGCGTCGGCGGCTCGTCTCGTCCGACCCGATCTCCTTCTCGAGGGTGAGAGAGATCCCCTCCTCGGTGCGCCACCGGACCGCCTCGTAGGTCACACGCGATGGCAGATGCGCCTCGGGCACGAAGACGATGGGGAACTGCAGGCCCTTGGCTCCGTGCACGGTCAGCAGCCGCACGGCCTCGGACTGGTCGAGGACGGCCTGGCCTTCCCGGGCCTGCAGCTCGTCCCGCCGGCGCCGGACGTAGGCCACGAACTCGTCGAGGGAGGTGCCGGCCAGCTGGCGGGCCAGGTCCACGAACTTGCGGATGTTGGCCAGGGCCTGGTCGCCTCCCTGCAAAGGCGCCCACGCGGCCTCGAATCCCGTGAGGGCCAGGGCTCTCTCGAGAAGTGCGTCGGTCGGCAGGAATGCGACACCGCTTCGGAGTTCTCTGAGCACCTTGGCGGAATGCCTGCAGAACCGGGCGACCTCCTCGGGCAGGGATGCGGGCGGGTCCCCGAGCGCTGTCAGGAGATTCGGGCCATGGGACCGAAGGGCCAGGAGGGACTGGTCGTCGATCGTGAACAGCGGCGACCGGAGGGCGCCCGCCAGGGCGATGGTGTCGTCCGGCTCGGCCAGCCATCCCAGGAGGTTGGTGAGATCGAGGACCTCCTGCCTGGTGAAGAACCCGGCGCCGGCGACCGTGCGGCAGGGGACTCCGCGGCTCTCCAGCGCCTGCTCGGAGAGGTGGACGTTCGTCAGCCGCCGGAGCAGGACGGCCACGTCGGAGGCCCGCGCGGGGCGCTGCTCGCCCTCGTCTCTGTCCCACACTTTGACGGGACGGCGCAGGAGGGAGGCCACTTCCGCGGCCACGGCATCCGCCTCGACCTTTCTGCGCTCCTCGTCGCTGGTCTTCTCGTCCCCGGGCGTTTGTTTCGAGACCGGCAGCAGCACCAGGTACGGCGACTCGGGCGCCTCCGTGCCTCGTCCGGTCATCGCCTGCATGGGCGCCTCGAACTCCTCCCGCGGGTCCTCGAAGACGTGCTCGAAGAGGGTGTTGAGCGACCCGACGAGGGAGTCGTGGGCGCGGAAGGACTGGCTCAGGGAGTGGATGGCGCCCGCGGCCTCGATCTGCTTGTGGAGGCGTGTGAAGTTGCGGACGTCGCTTCCGCGGAAGCGGTAGATCGCCTGCTTCACGTCGCCGACGAAGAACCGCTGGGGTCCTTTGAGGAGGTCGAGGAATGCGATCTGGGTCGGGTTGGTGTCCTGAAGCTCGTCCACCATCAGGTGCCGCAGGCGCGACCCGTAGGCAGCGGCGATCTCCGGATGGGAGCGGAGGAGGTGTGTGGCCATGGTCTCGAGGTCGAGATAGTCGAGGGCGACCAGCTCCTGCTTGCGGCGCGAGTACCGGTCGCAGGCGTCGTCGAACAGTCTCCGCAGCGATGCGAGGGCCTCCAGGGCGATCTGGTCATGGTCGTTCCACCGAGGGAGGGCATTGAACCCTTTGGCCATGTCCCGGATCGAGCCCATGGCAGCCCTGACGTCCCGCACGTCCTCGTGCCAGTTTCTGGCACTGCCGCCGCTCAGCTTGATCCTGTCTCCCGCATCCAGCACGCGCCTCAGCAAGTCAGACCAGTCCCCGGCATTGGGGTCGCCCAGGACCGCCAGAGAGTCCTGCATTCTCGCGGACAGGGCGTCGTCGCCGGAACCCGCATAGGCGGCTCTCAGCCACGCCGCTTGCTCCGCCAGCTCCGGCCGCGCCTCTTCCACCGCCGACCGGGCACTCTCGTCCAGCAGCTTCCGGACATGCTCGGCCCAGTCCTCCACGGTCTCTCCCGGAAGCGCCCGGCAGGCGGCCTCGACCTCGTCGCGCCGCGCAACCATCAGGGGAAGCTGGAGGGTTGCCGCGTACAGACCCAGCTCCCGCAGCGCCAGGGCCCGCTGATCGTCGGCGTCGGCGGCTGCTTCCAGCGCATCGATGCAGGCCCGGGTCAGCTCGAACTCGGCCTCGTCATCGGCGAGAACCCTCGTGGCCGGATCGATGGCCGCTTCCACGGGATGCTCCCGCAGGATCCGGAGGCAGAGGGAGTGGATGGTGCCGATGATGGCCTCATCGATCTCCGCCCGGTGATGGCGCAGCTCCTCCCTCGTCAGCACCTCCCTGCGCACGCGCTCCCGCATCTCGGTGGCCGCGGCGTCGGTGAAGGTGACCGCCGCCATCTCGGAGATGCGGTGATCCCCGAGCAGGGAGACGTAGCGATCGACGAGGACACGGGTCTTGCCGCTGCCGGCGCCGGCGGTGACCAGCATGTCCCGGCCCCGCTCGGCCAGGATCGCGGCCTGCTCCGATGTCATTCCCAGTCCTTCCATCGACTGAACTCGTTCACCCGGCAGACGTTGCGGAAGGAGCAGTACGTCGGACAGGGCACCTGGGGGTTGACTCGGAAATCGCCCGAGTCGACGGCCTCGCGGACTTCCCCGGCGACCTCGACGACATCGTCCAGCAGCAGGGCATCCTCGGGCCGCGAGGAGTCGAGATCCCACTCCTTGGTCTGGGGATCGAGCCAGGCGTAGCGGGCGATGACTCGCTCGGCCTTGGTCTCATGGCGTCCGGCGTATCCATACAGCTGGAGTTGGACCCGGCGTCTCTCCTCCAGGTGGGCCCTGGAGATCCCTCTCCCGGACTTGTAGTCGACGATGATCACCGCCTCCTCGCTCTCGTCGACGCGATCGATCCTGGCCGTCACGAGCAGGGGCGGATCCAGCGGGAGCGAGGCCTCGATCTCCTGCTCGGCGCCGAGGGTGCGTGTCACGCCCGACTGCTCGCTCCACTCAGCCTCCCGCTGCAGGAGCCGTTCCATCTTCTCAAAGGCGCTCTCCGCATCCAGCCGCCAAAGGGCGGACCGGCCGAAGCCCTTCTCCGCGGGTGCGCGGTTCCATATGCCGGGGCCGTTGGCCCTGAGACGCGCCAGCACCTCCGGGAGGGAGTCGGGCACCAGTGGGCGCCCCTGCTCGACAAGGGGAGAGATGGCGTCATGCAGGATCTCGTGAACGACGCTCCCCCGGATGGCGGCGTCAGCGGTCTCCAGCTCCTCCTCGATCTCCCGCAGACGCAGGGCGTACTGGCCGAAGAACTGGAAGGCGCAGGTCTCGTAGGACTCGATCCGGCTGGCGCTCCAGGTCGCGCAGGGACCCGTGAGCCCGGGCACCAGTCCAGCGGTCAGGCGGCCCTCGTACTTGCCGGCATTGGCGAAGGAACGGCGCCGCTCTTCGACTGCGACCGCGGAGCGCACCATGGGCCAGGCGGGTTCTCCCCGGGGCCGGAGCCGGCCATCGCTCGACCACTGCCAGGTGCAGGCGATGGCCAGCTCGCGCGGGGAACCGGCTCCTTCGGGCATTGGCATTTCCGCCTCGATGAGCGTGTCGGGCTGGAGACTGTCGTAGTAGTACGAAGCCGCCACCGATCGGCCGCGTTCGTTGAGCCGGGTCCTCCACAGGGACAGCACGCGGTCTGCGCGAGTCGAAGCCGACGCCCACAACTCGTCTTCCGAGAGCCGGGCCAGCGGCGGGACTTCGAGCCCGCAGCGCCTCAGCACCTCGATGGCGTCCCGGTCGAGAAGCGAGTGGTGGCTTCTCGGCGCGGGGAACTCTCCCTCCACCAGGCCCCCCAGGGCGACGAAGTCGAAGCGCAGGCCGTGGAGGGTGTGCATCGGCGCGAGGAGGACGCCGCCGGGCTCGCGCAGCAACACCGTGGGAGCGTCGAACGTTGCTTCGAGCCGGGCCATGAACGACTCGAAGGACTCCGGCCCGCCTCCCAGTACCTCGTGTGTATGGATCAGCTCCCGAAGCTGGGCTCGCAGTGCGTCGAGCTCCACGTCGACGCCGGGCTCCGTCCTGGAGCGGGGATCCACGAGGGCCCGCGGGCCGAAGAGCGCTTCGTCGAGATGGCGCGCATGTTCCGCCATCGTCCCGGGCGGCCGCTCCAGCAGCGCCCGCAGGTCCTCCAAGGCGGCCGACATCCCCGATGCAGCCCCCCGCAGCCACTCGCGGATCCGGTCGATCCTCTCGGGATCGTCCGGGTTGCTGCGCAGATCGTCCGCGTCGGTGCGCAGACCGTCCACGGCACGGCCGAGCGCGTCGAGTCCCGCCCAGAGGTTGTTCTCGCGCGCCCGCCGGGCAAAGGCGGACACGTGTGAGCGGGAGAGCTGCCAGCGGCGCAGATCGACGAACCCGCTGGACAGCACGGCGACGACGTCGCGCAGGTGCCAGCCGTCGCGGGCCAGGTGCATCAGGCGGCGCAGCCAGGCCCCGAGGGGGCGGGCGCTCAGCGGCTCTCCGGCGGCCGGGTCGAGGGGCAGGTCGTACTCGGAGAACACCTGCCGGGCCATGCCCAGATGCGGAGGGACCTGCCGGAAGGCGACGGCGAAGTCGGAGGGGCGAAGCGAGGGCTCGGCGGTCAGGCGCTGCTTGATCTGGCGCGCGATCGCCCGCAGCTGGGCTTCCCTGTCGGCCGCGGTGCCTGCCACCGGGTCCGCGGGGGGTGCATCGCGGTCGAGCTCCGTGACCTCCGCATTCGGGAATCGATCGCGCAGCCGCGTGTAGTCGTGCCCGGCCCGGTCTCCCGCCCCCGGGTCCAGGGTGACGACGACATCGGCCCTCCCGGCGAGGGCCTCCAGCAGGACCATCTCCGTCCCGCGGAAGAGGTGGAAGCCATCGAGCAGGATCGCGCCGGGCAGAGCGGCGCCTGCCCTGACGACATCGGCGGCGGCCGCGCCGATCTGCAGCGGATGCGTCCAGCTCTCCTGTGTGAGCCTGGAGGTGTACTGCTTGTAGATGGCGGCCAGTGCCTCCAGGCTCCTCGACTCCGATCTGCCGGCGGCCTGCGACAGGGCTTCGGGATCCACGCCTTCGGCAAGCAGATCACCGACGGCGCCGGCAAGGAGACTCCCCAGTCCCCTGGTTCCCGCAACAGGCTGGAAGTAGGCGGCCGGACCCCTCTCGACCTCGGTGCGTATGGTCCGCTGCAGCAACTCCTCCGCCAGCCCGTGGGAGGGCACCCTCGCATCGGCGGCCAGGGTGCGGCTGAACTGGCCGATCGTCTCGACCCGCAGGCCCAGAGCCACCCCGCACCGGCCGACCAGGCGGCGGCGGAACTGGTCTCCATGGCGCACCGTCGGGACCAGCACGATCGCTTCGGCGAACGGATCGGCTTCGTAGCGGGCGGCCAGCCTGGAGATGACTTCGTCCGTCTTGCCGCTGCCGGGACCGCCGATCAGGAGGGAGAGCTCAGGCATGGACTTGGGCGGCCGCGTTCAGCCGCGAGGGAGGGTTGGGTCGAGTCGAGGAAGCAGATGGAGTATAGGGAACGAGGTCCCTTTCCGGGTGGCGCCTTCGGGTGGAGTGAATCACCCGGGCCCCCTATGTTTGGGCCGCGCAGGTCGCGCAGCCCTACTCACCCGGTGAGCAGGGCTGTTTCTCTATTCCCGGATCGAGCATGAGCGAGTCCCGCATCCATCTGGCCATCGTCGGCTGCGGCGGCATGGGCCACCGGCACCTCTACGGGCTCGCCGAGC
>CAZEHQ010000194.1:0-8684 GCA_964512165.1 uncultured Gemmatimonadaceae bacterium
GGCCTCCCGGGGAGCGGGGTCGTCTGCCGCCGTGCCGGCCGCCGCCACCGCCGCCGCATCGACCCGCCGGGAGCGTTCGATCGCCTGTCGCACCCGCGGGTCGAGGCCGTCCTCGGCGGCGACCGCCACCGGTCTCTTCATGACCTTGGCCTCGGGAGTGGGCCGCGGGCGCAGCCCCTCCGGACGGCCGCGCAGCACCAGCTGCCCCTGCCACCAGATCCAGCGGTCCCGGCCGCTGCCGATCTTGGCGCCCACCGGCCGTCCCGGCTGGTCGGCGTCGACGAACAGGAAGAGGGCGTCGAACTCGTCGCCGGGTTGCGGCCAGGCCCCCAGCCAGGTCCAGGGGATGGCCATCTCGAAGCTGCGCGCCCGGCCCCGCACCTGGGAGGCCACCTCCACCGGCGGGCGTTCCGCCGGGGCCCGGCGCTGACGGCCGCCCCACCAGTACGGGCGGGCGCCGCCCTCGGCGCCGCCGGGAGGGGCGAACCACAGGTTGTAGCCGGCGTCGGCCCCGGGCTCGCGGACGAAGAGCTTCATGTGGTCGTAGTAGAACATGCGGTCCTTGCGCTCGCCGGCGGGCCCGTGCCACTCGCGCTCGGCGGGCCGGACCCGGCCGGCGTCGAGGGTGTCGTCGTGGACCGCCGCGGCCACGTAGAGATAGCGGGCGTCCCACTGCACCAGAACCACCGCCTCGTGGTCGAGAGCGTCGGCGAAGACGCCGCGCAGCCCGACCCCGTCGGCGGCGGGCTCGACCGGGATCCAGGCGGCCTCCCCCCACTCGCGCAGGTCGCCGTCGAGGGTGACGGGGCGCGACGGCAGCGGCACATCGACGGCCGTTGCCGGGGCCGCCAGCGCCAGGGGCAGAAGGAAGGCGAGCCGGTTCACCCCGAGGCCTCCCGCCGGCGCGAGACCGCCCAGGTCTCGTCGTGGTCGACCAGCTCCACCCGGTGCACGCCGCCTGGAAACCACGACTGCAGATCCTCGTAGCTCTGCTGCATCTCCTCGTCGGGATAGATCCAGTCGTGCAGGTAGTGGACGGAGGAGATCCGCGCCTGCAGCAGCTCCTTGGTGCAGCCGAAGCAGGGGCGCATGGTCGAGTAGAGGACGGCGCCTTCGGTGGCGATGCCGAAGCGCGCCGCCGCGAGCAGGGCGTTCTGCTCGGCGTGGACGCAGATGCAGATGTCGTAGGCCCGCCCCGAGACGTAGCGCTGGCGGTCGGCGCAGCGGACGCACCCCCCCTCGGTGCAGTTGGTCATGTTCGCCGGGGTGCCGTTGTACCCGGTGGAGATGATGCGGTCCTCCAGCACCAGGACCGCCCCGATGCGGTTGCCGAGGCAGTCGGCGCGGGCCCTCACGGCCATGGCGATGCCCATGTAGTAGTCGCCGCGCTCCGGCCGGGCGTGGTCGCTCACCTGCGCGTCTCCGTCGTCATTTGCCGCGGCTCCGGTCCGGTCGGATACTTAGCTCCATCCTCTTTCACCTTCTCCTTCCCGCTCGAAGGAGGTGCCGTTGAACCCTCGCGACCAGCGGATCATGGCCGCCATCGGAGCCGTCGCCGCCATCTACTTCTTCGAATTCAACTCCATATACCTGTTCGCCATCGCCGGCGTCATCTACTACATCCTGCGCAACCGCACCTGACGGCGGTCAGGCGCCTTGCAGCCCCTGCACCTCGCCGCGCCGCCGCGCCTCCAGGTGCCGGCGGATGCTCGTCAGCCGCTTGCCGCCCAACCCCTTCACCCCGTCCAGGCCGCCCGCCTCCAGCCGCCGTTCCAGGGTCTCGAGCCCGTCGATGCCCAGCTCCAGGAAGAGGGTGCGCGCCATCTTCGCGCCGAGACCGGGGATGTCGCGCAACTCCAGGACCGACTCGGGCACCCGCCCCTTCCAGTCCTCCCACTTGGAGCAGGTCCCGGTGTCGACCAGCTCGGTGAGCAGCGCCTGGATCGTGGGGCCCACGCTCGGCAGCTCCTTGAGCCGGCCCTCGTGCCTCATCCTCTCCAGCGACTCGGGCCAGCGGCTGACGGTGTACGACAGGCGCTTGTAGACCGTGGCGTGCGACTCCTCGTAGCCGCCGATGACGAGGTAGTCGGCCAGGCGTGAGAGCCGGTCGCCGATCCGCTCGTTCAGCTCCCAGCGGGTGCGCCCCTTGCCGTCGGTGCGCGAACGGTCCGACGCCTCGACGCTCACCGCCCTGCCTCCGGAAGCACCCGCCTGCCGGTCGTGTCCGCCATCGTCGCCATCGGTCCGAGAAGATACGCACTCGCCGGCCGGCGGGGAGACCCGCCCGCGGCGCCGGGTCCCGGTCCGCGCCGGCCCTCCTGCTGTGGACGGCGGCGGTGCTGATCACGACCGCCGAAGCCCGGGCCCAGGACGGGCTCCAGGAACGGGTGGCCAACACCAGCCTCCTCATCGACCTGGCCGCCGGACCGCCCCCCTCCACGATCTCGGCCACCGGCCTGTACAGCGACATCGAGTCCCGGACCCCGTCGCCGGGACTGGTCCCGTTCTCGGTCAACTCGCCCCTGTGGTCGGACGGCGCCCACAAGGTCCGCTACCTCGCCCTGCCGGGCCTGTCGCGGATCGAGTTCTCCCGCGGCGGCCACTGGCGGTTCCCGCCCAACACAGTGCTGGTGAAGAGCTTCTACCTCGACATGGTGCGGGGTGATCCCTCGTCGCGGCGGATCGTGGAGACGCGGCTGCTGATCAAGGCCGGCGACAGCGACCGCTGGGAGGGCTTCAGCTACCGCTGGAACGACGCCGGCACCGACGCCGAGCTGCTGATCCCCGGGGGCACGACCCGCTACGAGATCGTCGATCCCGACGCCCCCGGCGGCCGCGCCCACGTGGACTACCGCTTCCCCGCCTCGGAGGACTGCAGCCGCTGCCACACCGCGCAGGTGGGACAGGTGCTCGGCGTGAGGACGGCCCAGCTCAACGGCTTCCACGACTACGGCGGCGTCTCCGCCCACCAGCTGGAGACCTGGAACCGCCTCGGCCTGTTCACCGAGGACATCGGCGGCGGCTTCGACGAGTTCCCGCGGTGGCAGGACCCCGCCGACGACTCGGCCTCGCTGTCCGGGCGGGCGCGGTCCTACCTGGCCGCCAACTGCGCCAACTGCCACCGGCCGGGCGGCCTGCGGCGCACCGAGATCGACCTGCGCTACGAGACGGCGCTGGAGGCCGCCGGTATCGTGGACGCGCCCCCCAACCTCGGCGTGGACGGCTTCGACCGGCGCATCCTCCAGCCCGGCGACGGGGCCAACTCCGTCCTCGTCCTGCGCATGCTCGCTCTCGACGACCGGCGCATGCCGCCCCTGGCCTCGGGGCTCGTCGACGAGGAAGGGGTGCGGATCGTCTCGCGCTGGATCGACGCTCTCGGCGAGCCGACGGCCGTCTCCGGCCCCCTGCCCTCCCCCAAGGCCCCGGCCCTGCTGAGGGGCTGGCCCAACCCCTTCAACGCCTCCACCACGATCACCTGGTCCCTGGCGCGGGGAGGACCGGTCGACCTCGCCGTCCACGATGTCGCCGGCCGGCGGGTCCGCACCCTGGTCTCGTCCCGCCTCGCCGCCGGAGAGCACCAGGTCCGCTGGGACGGCCGCGACGACAGCGGCGCCGCGGCGGCCAGCGGCGTCTACCTGGCGCGCGTGCGGACGACGGCCGAATCACGCACCTTCAAGCTGACCCTGCTCCGATGACGCGCCGCCAGCGCATGGCGCCACCTGCGAAAGGAAGCCGATGCACCCTCTCGCCCTCCCCCTCCTGACCGCCGCCGTCTTTCTGGCGGGACCCGCGGGCGCCCAGTTCGAGATCGGCGGGGACCCGCGCGTGAACCCGGAGGACTTCACCATCACCACCTACGCCGGCGGCCTCAACTTCCCCGTGGGCATGGCCGAGCTGGACGACGGCTCGATCCTCACCGCCGTGGCCAACGGCCCCACCCTCTTCGGCAGCGCCTCGGGGAGCCTCCTGCGCCTCGTCGACGACGACGGCGACGCCATCGCCGACCGCTGGATCCGGCTCGAGGAGGAGCTGGCCGTGGGCGGTCCCACGGCCCTCGACCGGGCCGGCGAGCTGCTCTTCGTCACCGGCCAGGGGCAGCCGATCCTCATCCTGCGCATGGGCCCGGCGCCCGACTACGAGATCACCCAGGTGGGCCGCATCGACCTCAACGACGCCTCCCTCCTGCATCCCAACTCCGCCCTGGCGGCGCGCGAGGTGGAGGGCGTCTACGAGCTGTTCTTCCCCCTCGGATCGGCGGTGAACTTCGCGAAGACCACCCAGACCCGGCCCCTCGTCAGCGACTTCGGCCTCTCCGCCGACCTCGCCTGCGACGCCATCCACCGCCTCACCTTCCGCTTCGACGGCGAGACCATCACCGAGGCGGAGGTGATCCAGGTCGCCACCGGCCTGCGCTCGGCCTCGGGGCTCGCCTTCCATCCCGAGACGGGAGACCTCTACTTCGAGGACAACGGCATCGACGGGCTGCAGAACGCCATCGAGGCCCACAGCGCCGACGAGATCAACATGATCCCCGACGACAAGATCGGCGGCGAGATCGAGGACTTCGGCTTCCCCGACCACTACATCGCCTACCGCACCGGCGAGTTCGTCGGCGGCGGCGCGATCCCGCCGCTGGTGGCCTTCCTGCCCCTGCCCGACCCGGCCACCGGCTCCGAGGCCGAGGGCCCCAACGAGATCGCCTTCGCGCCCCCCGGGTTCCCGCCGGGCCTCGACAACGGCCTCTTCGTCGGCTTCCACGGCCAGTTCTTCCGGGGCGGCCGCGCCAACGAGGAGAACCCCCTGGTCTACGTCGACCTGGAGACGCGGGAGTACTTCCACTTCATCAGCAACGAGGAGCCGGCCGTGGGCCACCTGGACGGGCTGCTCTCCTCGGGCGACCGGCTCTACGTCTCCGACATCGCCAACCGCGGCGGGCTCGGCTTCGATGACCGCAACTCCGGGGCGATCTACGTGATCCGCTACACCGGCCCCGACCTCACCGCCGTCAGCGAGGTCGCCGTCTCCCGGCCCGAGGGGTTCTCCCTGGACCGGGCCTACCCCAACCCCTTCAACCCCTCCACGACGATCCGCTTCACCGTGCCGGAGGGGGCGCGCCAGGCGGCGCGGCTGGACGTCCACGACCTGACGGGCCGGCGGGTGAGGCGCCTCTTCGACGAGGTGGTGAGCGGCGGCGCCTGGGCCGTCGCCTGGGACGGCCGCGACGACTCCGGGCGCCCGGCGGCCAGCGGCACCTACGTGTACCGCCTCGTCTGCGGCGACAGGTTCACCGCGGCGGGACGGGTGACCCTGCTCAAGTGAGGATGCCATGAAGCCGGAGCTGCTCTCTCTCACGCGGGTCTGGGACGAGGCCCCCCACAGCGCCTTCACCGACCTGCTGCGCCACCGCGAGCGCTGGTGGTGCACCTTCCGCGAGGCCGACGATCACGGCCCCAGCCTCGGTACCCTGCGGGTCCTCTCCTCGGAGGACGGCGCGGGCTGGACCAGCGTTGCCGAGGTCGCCGAGGCCGGCGTCGACCTGCGCGACCCGAAGCTGTCGGTGACGCCCGGCGGCCGCATGATGCTCCTCACCTGCGCCTGCGTCTACGACGAGGGCAACGAGTATCGGACCCGCTCGCCGAGGGTGTGCTTCTCCGACGACGGGGAGAGCTGGACGACGCCGGCCCGCTTTCTGGCCGAGGACCACTGGCTGTGGCGGGTCACCTGGCACGGGGGCGTAGGCTACGGCGTCTCCAAGCTGGGCGAGGGCGACCACCCGCGCCGGGGGTTCCTCTACCGCACGCGGGACGGCCTGGAGTGGGAGTGGCTCACCGAGTTCCTCCTGCCCCGGGAGACGTGGACGGCGAGCGAGACGACGGTGCGGATCCTGGACGACGAGCGCATGGTGGCCCTGGTGCGGCCCAACTGGATCGGCGTCAGCGAGCCGCCGTACCGGGACTTCGAGTGGACCGAGCTGGAGGAGCGCCTGGGGGGTCCGAACTTCCTGGTGCGGCCCGGCGGCGACATGTGGGCCTGCGCCCGGGGGCGCCATCTCGACGGCGGCGCCGCCACCGTCCTGGCGCGGATGACGACGACGGCGTACGAGCCCGTCATGCGGCTGCCGAGCGGCGGCGACTGCTCCTACCCGGGCATGGTCTGGCACGAGGGACTGCTGTGGATGAGCTACTACTCCTCCCACGAGGGCAAGGCCTGCATCTACCTGGCGAGGCTCCGCCTGCCCTGAGGGATCGGCGCCCGGCGCGGCGCCCCCCGCTTCAGGAGTCCGCGTCGAGCATGGCCTGCACCTCCCCGGCCACGCCGTCCACCACGGCCTCCATGATCGCCCGCCCCTTCTCGAGGCTGGCCTTCTTGGCGTTCTCGTAGTTGACGCCGCCGACGCGGACCCGCTGCGGGAAGCGCGCCAGGGCGAAGGAGGTCTCGAACTCGCCGGCGTGGCCCGCCGAGCGCTCCAGCTCAAGGTTGGCCTCGTACCACTCCTGGCTCACCGTCTCCCAGTAGGTCACGTAGCGCACGCCCATGGCGTCGAGCCGGGCCAGGCCCTCGGGGGCCTTGGTCTCCATGTTCTTTCTCTTGTTGCCGCCGTGGCCGTTGACCACCATCACCTTGTTCACGCCGAGGCGCATGAGGCTGTCGCAGACGTCGTGCACGGTCTCCATGTGGACCTCGGCCCGCACCGTCAGGGCGCCGCCGCGGGCCATGTGGTGCTCGGAGACGGTCATGGGGATGGTGGGGGCCACGATCACCCGCGGCCAGAACCGCAGCGCCGCGCGGCGGACGATCTCGGTGACCGACGCCGTGTCGTGGATCATGGCCAGGTGGTCCTGGTGCTGCTCGGTGGCGCCCGTGGGCACGATGCCGGCCTCGATCGTGCCGTCGGCCACGGCGTCGTTGAACTCCTTCCGCGTCAGCTCCCCGAAATGGACGTTGCCCGGTCGCATCGACTCTCTCCTGTGACTACGATTTGAACCGCTGCAGCAAGTATAGCCTCTCCCCCGAACCCGATCAGGAGACCGCATGTACTCCACCGCCCTCGTCATGCGACTGCGCCCCGGCGGCTACGCCGGCTACAAGAAGGCCCACGACGAGCTGTGGCCCGAGATCAACCGCTCCATGGCCGACCACGGCGTCAGCATGGGCATCTACCGCCACGGCGACCTGCTCTTCCTCTTCGCCTGCGCCCCCACCGAGGCCGACTGGGAGGCCAGCCGGGAGTACCCGATCCTGGCGGAGTGGACCAAGTACATGCGCGAGTTCCTCGACGACGGCGACGACGGGGAGCTGTTCTTCGAGCCCCTCGAGGAAGCCTTCGTCTTCGGCCTCTTCGACGTGGAGGGAATGCACCGATGAAGACCCGGGAGCTGGTCGTCGTCGAGCCGGGGCGGATCGAGCTGCAGGAGGCGGACCTCGACGAGGCGCTGGCCCCCCACGAGATCCTGGTGGAGACGGAGCACTCCATCGTCTCCGCCGGCACCGAAGGCGCCGGGTTCACCGGCCTGGTGAAACAGATGCCCTTCGGCGACGCCGGCCGCTACCCCCGCCGCACCCGCAACGGCAACCTCGGGCGCGTCCTCGCCGCCGGCTCACCCGACCTCGGCTGCGCCGCCGGGGACCGGGTCCTCACCTTCGCCCGCCACGCCTCGCACGCGAAGGCCGACGCCGGCCGCTTCGCCCTGCCCGTGCCGTCCGGACCGCCGGGGGAGCACCTCGTCTTCGCGCGCATGGCCGGCGTGTCGATCTCGGCCCTGCGCTCCTCCTCGGTGCAGCCGGGGGACACGGTCCTCGTCATCGGCATGGGCCTGGTGGGCAACCTCGCCGCCCAGCTCTTCCGTATGGCGGGCGCCGACGTGGCCGTGGCCGATCTGTCCGGCCTGCGGCTGCAGCGCGCCCGCCAGTGCGGCATCGAGCGGGTCATCCACCCGCCGGGCGAGGACATGGTGGAGACGGTCAGGGAGTGGACCGGCGGCGAGGGGGCGCGCATCACCGTGGAGGCCATCGGCATCAGCGAGGTCATCGCCCGGGCCGTGGACTGCACCGCCCGCCACGGCGAGGTGATCCTCCTCGGCAGCCCGCGGGCCCCGGCCTCCTTCGACGCCACCCCCATGCTCCTGCGCATCCACCTCGAGGCGATCCGCATGATCGGCGCCCTGGAGTGGCGCTGGCCGCAGCACTCCACCGAGCGCACCCGCGACCTGGACACGAACTACCGGCAGCTGGCCGACTGGATCGCCGCGGGCCGGCTGCGGGTGGAACCGCTGCTCACGCACCTGGTCTCGCCGGCGGAGTGCCAGCGGATGTACGACGGGCTCGCCCACCGGCGGGAGGAGTACCTGGGGGTGGTGTTTGACTGGGGGTTGTAAGGAAGTCGTGCGACTTCCTCCGAGCACCCCAAATCCGATGCAGAACGAAGTGTCCGACGCCTCCCGACGGAGATGTTTGTCTGAGGCAAGCCTCGTCCATACTATCCAAGGTGAAGGCGATTGCATTTTCGCTCTACATCAACCTCCCGCCGGGACCCAGACCAACCCCCCAAGTCGAGAGTCCCCATGGGCTGTCACAAGGCGCGCCACCTCATGCGACCCGACTTGACACAGTGGACCTTATTCAGACGCACGCCCTCGGTGAGTAAAGGAGTTCAGTAAGCCTTTGCCACGGTTCCTGTTTTGGAA
>CAZEHQ010000195.1:0-8587 GCA_964512165.1 uncultured Gemmatimonadaceae bacterium
GCGTGGATCTCCTCAGGTTGGTGGTGTGCAGGAGGGTAAGAAACCCTCCCTGGCAAGTCAAGAAATATCGGTGGTTTGCTTTCGCCTCTTTCGGCCATCGAAACATATCGTAACCTCCCGCCTCACAGGCCCGCGTAGATGGTGACGAAGGTCTGCGTGCTGGTGAAGGAATCCTCCCCTCGAGGATCGCGCCGCTCGACCACGACCCCGGCCAGGGCCGTGATGCGGTATCCCTGGTAGGGAGAGACGTTGCTGAACTGGAAGCCCACGATGGCGGAGGTGAAGTCGTTGTCGTCCTCTTCGAGATCCCTGTAGTAGACGTACTCCAGGCCCGCCTGCAGGCGGGTGGCGGCGAGGACGCCCACCTCGGCCAGGCCGCCGGCCAACTGCCGCAGGCTGCTGCGTTCCTCGGCGGCGAAGAGGCTGCGGCTCTGCTTGAGGAACTCACTCTTCCAGCGCGGCTCGACGACGAAGGGCCCTGCATCGAGGCGGTAGCTGGCCTTGTTGACGAGGCCGAAGATGAAGTCCCGCCGAGCCAGGTTGAGCCGCAGCCGCCGGGCGTCGTCGAGCCTCTGATGGAAGAGCAGGTAGTTGAGCTTGCTCGTCACCGCCAGCCGCTCCGAGTCCAGGGCGTGTCCGACGAACAGCTGGTTGACCCAGGTGTCGGGCGCCAGCATGGGATCCTCCACCGGGGTCAGCCGCCCTCCCAGAATCGTGTTGTCCGGCGCCCATTGCAGCAGCGGATCGGCGATGTCGTCCTCCACCCGCTTGATCATCTCGAACACCCGCAGCCGGCCGAACCGGGGGAAGGAGCCGTAGTAGTGGACCATGGCGTACGTCGAGTGGTTCTTCTGGTCGGAGGAGATCAGCTCCTCCCGCAGGATGCCGGCCATCGCCCTCAGATCGGGGGTCAGGTGAATTCCGGCATAGGCGTTGTAGCCCTCGTGGTCCCTGGGGTACGGGTAGTCGGGGGCCTCGTCGTTCTCGTAGAGATCGGGCCAGAAGTTGTTGTTCATGTCGACGCCGAAGAGGAACTCCGGCCGGTCCACGTCGAAGCGCAGGAAGGGCTCTTCGTAGTCGGGTACGGCGTTGAGCTTCACCCGGTTGTCGTTCTGGTTGAGGTCGACCACGAAATCGCCGTTCGTGTCCCAACCCGGGAAGACCTGCAGGTCGGGGGTGTTCCAGTCCCCCCGGAACCAGTCCGGCACCCGGTCCTGGTCGTCGTTGTCTTCCACCAGTTCCACCTTGTTCCGGTCCGCCGAGTAGTCGATGTCGCCGTCGGCTTCGGGGATGAAGGCGGTGGTGCTGTACTGGGGATCGATGCTGTAGACCTCGGCGTATCCGAACCAGCGCCCCTCCTGCTTGCTCGCGTTCAGCATCCAGGCCGGTGCCGTGCGGGCCCCGACGATCCCCGACGAGCTCTCGTGGATCTCCCGGGCGATGTTGGGGTACTGGCGGAAGCTCCAGCTGGCGTCGTATTCGCCGTAGAGCCGAAGGCCGAGAACGTCCGTCACCTCGAGGGTGACCCCCGCCACGTTCGTCGCCGTGGGCAGGCCGTAGTCGAAGCTGACGGTGCGCAGATTGCTCAGGTCCTGCACGTTCCCCTCGGCCTGCGCCACCTGCAGCAGAACCGGGTTGCCCGCCGCGTCGGTCTGCCGGTCCGACGCCATCCACACCTGGTAGTCGTTGCCCAGTACCAGACGCAGCTCCACCGCGGTGATGTCCCCCTTGTCGCCGGCGGCCCGGTTGACGAACCCGGTGCTGTTGAAGTCGTACGTCAGGCGGATCTCCTCGTTGCCGTCGGCCGACAGGAACCCGGGCTGGGGCAACCCCCCGGCGACTACGGGCCGGAAGCGCATGTCGCTGCCGCGGTCCACCGAGCCGTCGGCGTAGTGGATCAGGATGTCCGACGCGTCGGGGAAGAAGGCAGCCCCGCCGACGCCGTCGGCGGGGGAGTCGTCGCGCAGGACGATCTCCACGGTGGAGACGGTCTCCTGGTTCTGCGACTCGTTTAGGGAGCCGGTGACCAGGCTCCTCACGACCTCCTTGTCGCGGACGCTGTTCGTCTGGTGCGCGTTGACGTTGTGGAACCCGAGCCTGACGAAGTCGCCCACCTGGGAGGTGACACGCCCGGCGAGGAGGCTGGTCGTGCTCGTGCGCCGCACGTCCTGGCCGACCCCGCCCCGGGGGCCGCTCAGGCGCGAGAACAACAAGGTCGCCTCGTACTTGTCGCTCGCCGCGTCGATCTGCAGCCCGTCCATGCGCGGCTTGGTCAGCACCATGGGCGTGAAGGTGGTGCGCAGGTCGTTGGCCACGGTCAGGGAGTAGCTGTACTGCCCCTTCCGGTCCGAGGCGACGAGGACGTCGGAGAACCAGCGCCCGAAGCGGCCGTCCTTGAACACGGCGCTGCCCAGCTCCTGGGGGGCCGTCTGCTCGATGCTGTAGAGCAGCCACCCCTTGGCGAGGAAATTGCCGTAGACGTCGTAGTAGTAGTCGCCCTCGATCGACGGATTCACGTAGCGCTGGTAGGGACGCAGGTACGACGTGGTCCGCCACTGCCGGAAGGGGTGCTCCTCGAACAGCTCCTGCGGCATGTACCAGGTGCGGCGCGCCGGATCGATGGCCCCCATCATCACCGTCGGACCCTGCGGCCGGAAGGCGACTTCCGAGGTGCGCTGCTGCCCCAGGCGCCCGCCGTAGTCGACCGCTCCGCGCTGCGCGGCGGCGTGCCACGGCAGGCACGCGAGCACGGCCAGGGCCGCCGCCAGGGGGCGGCCCCTTCCTCGCCTCCGGGATCTGGTTGGGTGCACGAAGGTCCTCCCGGTCCGTCTCAGTAGGCCACGGAGAGCACGCCGTTGACGACGCGCCGTCCCGTGTCGGCGTCCACCTCGATGCGCAGCACGTAGATCCCCGGCGCCACGAGCCTGTCCTCGTCGTCGCGGCCGTCCCACTCCTGCTCGAAGGTCCCGCTCGCCCGCGGAGCCTGTTCCAGACGTTGCACCCGCCGCCCCGTCAGGTCGAAGATCTCCAGCACGTGGGGCCGGTCAGCGGCGATGTCGCGCACGTCGTAGACGATGCGCACCCGGTCGTTGCGGCCATCCCCGTTGGGCGTGAACACCCGCGGCAGGATGCGCGCGTCGCTGATCAGTTCGCCGCCCATGGGCGTCTCCACGGACAGCACGTTGCCGCCGAAGCGGAAGGTGGCGTCTCCCGGGTCCACCCGCTGCTTGACCTCGGGCTGGTCGCTCGACCACACGAACCCGGTGAAGTCGGAGCCGAAGCGCAGCACCCGGGTGTCGAAGACGACCTCGATGCGCTTCTCGCTGTCCCGGGTTCCGGCGAGCCGGTCGAAGGAGACCACGATCCGGTCTTCCAGGACCTCCGGGCGGAAGCGGTCGATCACCTCCACACCGTCGACGACGACGCTGCGCACCGTGTCGGCCCGGATGTGGGTGACGATCTCCAGGCGGTCGAAGCCGCCGTCCTCGGGCCCGATGACGGGGCGCACCACGTAGGTGAAGGTCTGCGACCCGAAGTCGTCGGTGACGATGGGCCACACCTCGCCCACGACCTCGGAGGCGGCTGCCACCTCGGAGAACAGCACTTCGAGCTGATCGATCCGCGGCGCCACGTCGCGGTCGGCGAAGAGCTCGACCTGCAGCTGCAGGTAGCGAGTCGGACTCGGGGACAGCATCCGCTGGCCGTCCTCCCAGTCCGCGGCCTCCTCGCCGGGGTTCCGCAACCCCGCCTCCCAGCCGTACTCGGGGGACCAGAAGCTCCAGTTCTCCCCGTCCACTTCCTTCTTCACCGTGCTGTAGGCGCCGGCGCCGAAGACGTTGTTGTACTCGGTGCGGTCCACCTCGCTGAAGCGTCCGGTGCGGTCCAGCAGCGCGTAGCGGAAGGGCTGCGGCGTGTTGCCCGTGCGTGTGCGGATGCTCACCCGGGTGCGCTCCGGCCGTTCGCCCGTCCAGCGGATCTTGCTCCAGGTGACGGGGTGCCCCATGTCGAGGATGTCGGTCCGGTAGCGGGTGCGGGTCACGTAGCCTTCGCCGTAGATCTCGAACTCGGCGATCTCCCAGTCCCGCTCGGGATTGAGGGGCCGGAGGGTGACCCACCGGAAGTCCTGGGTGGGGAAGGTCACGTCTTCCAGGGCCTCCAGGTTCTCCGTCTCGCGCCGGATCACCTGCACCGCCGGGTCGTTGGGGGCCCCCAGGGTGCGGCTGATGTCCCGGAACCAGCGCTTCCCCGGGCGCCGGATACCGGCCCGGTCGACGATCACGCTCTCCCCGGGGACGCCGCCCAGCTCGTACCAGGCCAGGTAGCTCTCCTCGAAGCCTGGCCTCGGATAGAACCGCACCCGGTTGACGGGCATCTCCGCCCCGAGGTTGACGACGACGTTCTTCACCCAGCCGAGGTTGAGGCCCGCCAGCCGCGGCGACTCGGGCACCGGCCTGAGGAAGGCCGTCGCCGGGTCCCCGTCCACGGCGGGAGCCACCGAACGGGACTCGGCGTCGGTGTAGCCGGTGCTGATGCTGCTGGTGACATACAGGTCCCGCCGCTCGTCGGGCAGCGCCAGGTTCTGCGTGGGCTCGATGAAGACCGGCTGCAGGCCGTTGCCGGAGAAGTCGAGCATCACGATCTCGCCCCAGTCCCGGATCTCCTCGTCCGGCACCGGAGCGTAGGGGACCGCTTCGAAGCCGACGGTGCCCAGGACCTGCCCTTGCCCGTCCACCACGACGTAGCGCCCTCCCTCGGCCCCGGCCAGATCCTCCCAGGCGTTGCCTTCGGAGCCGCCGAGGCGCAACTCCGACAGGCCCCAGGCCGGGCCGCAGAGCAGGGCGATCGACAGGACTGCGACTCTGATCGAGGAGCTCATCGTCCTCCTCCTTCGCTTGGCGGTGCACGCCGGCCTGCTCGCGCCGGCTCAGTAGGCCACCGCTACGGTACGCACCGCGGTGCTGCTCTCTGCGTCCCCCTCCACCACGACCCGCAGCAGGTAGAGGCCGGCGGCGACGGGCTCCCCGTCTTCGGTGGTGCCGTCCCATGCCAGCTCGGGGAAGTCGTCCACGTGGTAGGTCCCGTTCGCGCCGGCCCTGTCGAAGACGCGCCGGATCCTCCGGCCCGCCAGGTCGAGGATCTCCACTCGCATGCGTGCGCGGCCGACGACGGCCACCACCTCGTAGGACACGTCAAGCCAGTCGTTGTGGCCGTCGCCGTTGGGCGTCACCACCGAGCTGCCTGCTGCCAGGCTGCGGATCAGGCTCCCCCGCGTCACCGACGGACTGAGGACGGTGATCCCCGAGCGGTACGGCGAGTCGCCTTCCCCCAGCGACGCCGCGTTGCCCGGGCGCACGTCCTGGAAACCCGCTTCGTCCACCACCAGGGCGCGGCCGGCGAAGGTCGTGGAGAACGCCAGCACCCGGCCGACGAAGTGGATCTTCACCACCGTGCCGCTGTCGCGGATGCGCGGGAAGCGGACCGTGAAGCCCTGGTCCGAAATCTCCAGGATCTCCACGTCCCCCTCCCGGGTGGGGCGGTCCTGGACGGCGAAGGCGTGGTCGAGGACCTTGGCCTCCGCCGGGTCCAGGATCTCGATCCGCTCGACCCGTTGCACCCGCTGCTGGGTGCTCACCTGGAAGCCGTCGAACCCCTGCAGGTTGGCGCTGGCCAACTCGGCGCGCACGGCGTACACGAAGGCCACGTCGGTCGACGCTTCGGCCTCCCGGGGGAAGACCTCGGCCACCAGGAAGTCGGCCAGCGGCGGCGACACGAAGCTGAGGGACAGGTGGCTCAGGGCCCGGGCCGACTCCAGCTCCGCGCTGGAAAAGTCGGCGCGCACCTGCAGGAACTGGCGCGGACTCGGAGAGAGCACGGGCGTGCCGAGGTCCGTGGCCGCTTCCTCCGCGTCGTAGGGGGCCGACCACGGGCTCCAGTTGATCAGGTCCTCGCGCACCGAGCCCCGCTCCCACGCGTCCTGGGGGCCTCCCCGGAGGGGCAGGTCCAGGTACTCCTCGCGTCCGAGAGGCTGGTCGGGGTCGCTCACCGAGGAGAGGATCTCCTCGGCACCGGCGAGGCCGACCTGCCGGCGCGAGTAGGCAAACGGAGTCGGGTCGTTTCCGGTCCGGGTGCGGATCTGCAGTCCCGAGGCCCCGGAGTCGCCGATCACCTCCTCCGTCAACCGCAGGCGCCCCCAGTTGGCCCGCGCTCCCATCCTGATGATCGGCGACAGGTAGCGCACGGTGGGCACGTAGCCCTCGCCGAAGACCTGGATCTTCTCGATTTCGAAGGGTATGGCGCTCGTCGCCTTGACGCGTACGAAGCGGATGTAGCGGGGCGGGTCGACCAGCACGTCGGTCACCGCCTGTGTGTTGTTGCGGCGGTCCTCGTGGATCTCGTAGATCGGGTTTCCCGCCTCCGTGAGGTTGACGCCGTCGTTGACGTGGACCTCGAAGTTGCGCAGGAAGAGCCCCTGGAAGGGGGTCTGCGGCGCCGGGAAGATGGTGTTGCGGGGGAAGAAGCGGATCCGGTTGACACCGAAGCGCGCCCCCAGGTCGAGGCTGATCAGGGTTCCCCGGGCCCGGCTCTCGTCGCGCTGCAGGGCGTTGCCCGTGGGGTCGGCCTGGATCATCCCCTGCAAGAGGCTCTGAAGGTCGGTCACGTTCAGCACCGTGGGCGCCTGAACGCTGCCGCCGCGGCCCAGCAACCCGGGCGCCACGTTCTGTCCCTCGGCGACGCGCACCGGCAGGATCCAGCCCGGGTAGGCCGGGTCGTCGAACTCGACCAGGCCGGAGGGTGAGGTCCCCACCTCGGTGATGTTCGGGTCCGCCAGGGAGCGGAATTCCGGCTCCGTCGTCTCCACGTCGCCTTCGGACACCGAGCCCTCCCAGCTCACCTGGCCCTCGGCGCCGATGACGAGTAGCTGCTGGGCCGCCAGCGGGCCCGGGTCCGGCACGCTTGCCAGGGCCAGGAGCACGGTCCCCCACACGGGCCCGGCCAACACGCCGGCTCGGGCGGTGCGCCTTGTGCCCGCTGTCGAAGTCATCGTCCCGCCACCTTCCGAGCCCACTTCGTGGCCTGGTCGGTCGCCCGCCGCTGAGCCGCCTGGAGCCGCTCGAGCCGCTGGTAGGCGGCGTACGCCCGGCCGGCCTCCGCCTCACGGCCGAGATGGGCGTAGACCGACGCCAACAGTCGCGGCGGCCCCGGGTCGTGCTCGTCGAGCTGCCGCATTCGCACCAGGGGCTCCAGCGCCTCCTCGTAGCGCCCCTCGTCGTGCAGCTGGCGGGCCAGCGTCCACAGGGCCGGCTCGAGGTCCGGGTCGGCGGCCAGCAGGCGCCGCAGCAGGCTCTCGGTCTGTGGCCGGCGGCTCTCGTCCCCCGCCTGGATCAACGCCAGGGGCACGCCGGCACGGAGCTCCCACGCCGGGGTCCGTACTAGCTGCCGGTAGTGCGCCGCGGCGCCCTCCACCTCGCCATCGGCCTCCAGCAGACGGGCCAGCTGGAAGCGCACGCGGTGGCTGTCCGGACGGGCCTCGAGCACCGCTCCATACGCTGCTTTGGCCGCTTCCGGGCGGCCCTGCGCGGCCAGCGCGTCCCCCAGGCGCCCGCCCGCGTGCACCCGCCCGCCCCCCAGTTCGACGGCCTGGCGGTAGGCGGTCTCCGCCTCCCGGGCCCGGGAGGCGCCCATCAGACGGTCGCCGAGTTCCACCCGCGCCGCCGCGTCGGCCGGCCGACCCCGGGCGAGCTGCTGCGCCACCTCCACCGAGCGCTGCATCATCCCCTCCGAGGCGTAGAGCCGGGCCAGGCGGCGGTAGACCTCGGGCGAAGCCCCGCCGGCGGCCAGCGCAGCGTCGTAGGCGGCGGCGGCGTGGCCCGGGTTGTCGAGACGCTCGTACGCGTACCCGAGCCAGCCGTGGTGGGAGGCGTGGGCCGGCTCGACGCCGGCGCTGCCAGCCAGGACCGTCACGGCCAGCGCCGCCAGGGCGGCGCCCCGGGCCGGCACCGTGCGCAGACGTTTCGGCCCTTCGACCAGGGCCGCCGCCGCCCAGGGGAGCAGTGCCAGGCACTGCCACAGGCGGCCCCGCGCGGAGGGCTCGGACAGCAGGGCCCCGACGACCCCGGCGAGGGTGAAGGCCAACAGCGCGCCGTCGGCCGCGGCGAAACGGTCGGCCCGCAGCAGCAGCCCCGCCAGGGCCAGGGGTGCCACCAGTCCGAAGGGAACGGCCACCCCCACCCAGCCGACAGACACGTGGAACAGCAGCAGGTCCAGAATCCATGAGCCGAACCCCGGGCCGTAGGGATTGAGGTCGGGAAGCACCTCGGCCCCGTGCCACGCCAGATGCAGCCGCGTGCCTGCCTCGGCGAGACCGGGAGCCCGCAGGCCGGCCAGCGTCCACCCTCCGGCCACGGCCACGGCCAGGGCCGGAACGGCGAAGGCGAGACCGGGCCTCAGTCGGGGCCCCTCCGACCGGAAGCGCCACAGGACCACCGCCGGGACGAACAGGAGCAGGCGCGGCTCCGCCAGCGCCGCCACCCCCGCCGCCGCGCCCGCCGCCGCCCACCGGGATAGGCGGCCCGGGTCGCGTTGGGCA